>MVPZ01000201.1 GCA_002067045.1 Methanomassiliicoccales archaeon PtaB.Bin134
GCGCCGTAGCACAGGGAGTTCAGGGACATGGCCTTGCCGTACTCCCCGTTCCATGCCAGGTGGAAGGCCTCCTCCACCAGCGGGCGGAAGGCGGCCATGCGCTCCCTGGGCAGCCCCTGCTTGCGTATCATTCGCTCCGGGACGCCGATCACCGCCCGTCGGCACAGCGTCCAGTCCTCCCGGCGCAGCAGCTCCAGGCGCGAGTTGTCGGTGAACACCACCCCGCCCAGCAGGGAGGCCGCGGCGTCGTCCAAGGCTCCGGTGACCGACACCCCCGCCTCGATGGAGGCCCGGGCGTTCATGCGCAGCACCTCGATGACGTCCATCCGCTCACCCAGGGCGTCCAGGGTGGCCAGGATGACCGCGTTGGCCGCGGCGCTGCTGCTCTTCAGCCCCCTGGACACCGGTATCTGCGAGCCGGTGCGCACGGTGGCCTTCCGCCTCACGGAGAACAGGTCCAGCACCTGGCCGACGCAAAGCTCCACCAGCGCGGACGGCTCGTCCGGCAGCCCCTCCAATACGGCCTCCACGCCCTCGCCCGGCGACAGCTCCACCTCGGCCCAGGTCTGCAGGTCCACCCCCACCGCGCAGCCCTTGCCGGCGGCTATGGCGTTCACCACGGTGACCGCCCCGCAGGCCTCCCCCCGGCCGATCAAGGCAGCGCCTCCCGGAAGGCCCTGTCCATCACTTCGTGGTCCACGGCCTTTCCGGTCCACATCTCGAAAGAGGCCAGGGCCTGGAATATCAGCATGTCCTTGCCGTTCACCGCCACCGCGTTCTTCCGCGAGGCCTCCGCCAGCAGCGGGGTCACCGGGGGATTGTACACGGTGTCCATGACGAACTGCCCCTCCCGCAGCACGTGCGGGGAGACGGACATCTCCTGCGGGAAGCCCTTCATGCCCATGGGGGTGCAGTTGACCACGATGTCGTACTGCTTCTCCTCGGCCACCCGGCGGCCCACCGCGCTGGAGCCCGGGAAGCGCCTGACCAGGGCCTCGGCCTTGCCCATGGTGCGGTTGGTGACGTCCACCTCCGCCCCCTGCTCGGTGAGGTAGTGGAGCACGGAGCGGGATGCCCCGCCGGCCCCCAGGACCAGGGCCTTCCTGCCCCTGGGGTCCACGCCGTGGTGCTCGAAGGTCCTGCGGACCCCGATCACGTCGGTGTTGTGCCCGATGAGCGTTCCATCCTCGTTCACCACCGTGTTCACCGCCCCGATGCGCTCGGCCACGGGGTCCAGCCGGTCCAGCATGGGGATGATGGACTCCTTGTGCGGGATGGTCACGTTGAAGCCGCGCACCCCCAGGGCGTCCGCCACGTCCAGGAAGTCGTCTAGCTCGTCCAGCATGGCCGACCATCTCAGGTAGGTCCCGCGCACGGCCGAGGCCCGGAAGGCCGCGTTGTGCAACGCCGGGGAGACGGTGTGGTCCAGCGGGTATCCCAGGATGCCGGTGACCACCGGCTCCTTGCCCAGCCACTTGGCCGTCTCCAGGTCCAGCTGCCCGGGGGCGGTCTCCTTGCCCGGGGCGGGAGATGCGAACTGCAGCACGCTGCCCATGCGGTGGGCCAGGACCCGGGTGGCCGCGCCCAGCTCGCCCATGCCGATGACCGTGTAGCGCTCCCGGGTGAGGGAGAACCAGTAGGTGGCCTCCACCAGCTGGGAGAGGTCGCGCATGGTGCGCACCAGGAAGGCCCCCTTGGCCATGTCCGAGCGGGCCGAGCATTCCACCAGGCTCTCGATGATCCTGCTCACCGAGGGGGTCTTCTTCATGTCGTGGTAGGAGACGATGACCTTGGAGGGCTTCAGCAGGTGGCATCTGGATATCAGCGGGCTGCCCAGCTCCAGGTCCACGTCGAACCCGGCCTTGGCCGCCCGGTACAGGAACTCCCACTTCTTCTCCATGCTGCCCTGCCAGTTCCCGCCCTGGTCCTTCTCCCTCAGGGTGGCGATGCGGCGGCCCGGCAGCTCGGTGAACGGGGTCAGGTCGTCCGGAAGCTGGGCCATGGCGTCGAAGCGGAACTCCAGGCACTCCGCGCCCCTGGCTATCGCTTCCCTGGCCACCGCCAACGCCGAAGCCTGGTCGGCCTCCGAGATAGACGCGCATGTCCGGGTCATCTTTCCACTACGCTCTCCTTCACCGCATGGCCGAAGTGCCGCCCGCCCTTCTCCAGGCGCACCAGCACCCTGTCGCCCTCCTTGATCTCCGAAACGGATATGGAACCGTCCCTGGTGCAGAGGCGGATGGTCTCCGCGTTCTGCAGGATGGTGGTGTATCGCTGGCCGTCGACCTCCGCCTCCAGCAGGAGGAGCGGCCGGACCTCCACCTTGGCCCGCCCGACCACCACCGGCCTGGTGTTGCCCGAGGAGTCCACCGCCAGAAGCTCCGTCCCGCCCTTAACCTCCGACAGGTACTTGGTGCGTCCGTCGGAGCCGAGCACGTAGGCGTGGACCGCGCCGGCGTTCACCCGGAAGGGCCTGGAGGAAACGTACTGCGAGTCCATGGCCTCGCTCTGCACCAGGAACAGGCAGGCCGACTGCGAGCCGACCAGCATGCCCTCGCCCACGCTCATCATGGAGCAGGTGTCCACGCACACCCGGTCGCCCACATTCACCGGGCGCACGGCCTTGACCTCCGCCTCGATGAGCTGGACCTCCGCGGCCTCCGAGCGCCGCAGTTCGGCGAAGGGTCCCAGCCGCGCCGGGTCCTTGACGGTGATGGCCAGGCCGTCCACCCCGCTCTCCAGGGTCTTGGCGAACAGCTTGGCCTCCTCCGGCGTGGAGCAGGAGGCGATGACCTTGGTGTCGCTGCCCTGGAACTCGGCGATGAGGTTCTCCAGGGGGATCACCTTCCAGTCGTGCGATTCCACCAGCACGAACTCCTGCCTCCCCTTGAAGCGGGAGGCCTTCTCCGCGTCCTTGTGGTCGTGGATGGTGAGCACCACGCCCACCTGCTTCCCGTCGGCGAACAGCTCCTCGCCCTTGCGGATGATGGGGAAGTACCTGCCCACCTTGGCCAGGGAGGAGTCCTCCTCGCGCAGCACTATGTCCACGTACCCCGCCTCCAGGGCGGAGGTCACCATGCGCTTCCTCTCTGCGGATGACGTGAGGTGATCGGTCCTCACCCAGACTATCTTGCCCTTTCCGGACATGCCATCACTTCAGGAGCTGCATGGCCTCTTCCACTTCCATGTCCTCGAGCACGATCCCGCTGACGGCCTTGGTGATGCCGATGACGTTCCGGTGCTGGAATATGTTCCTGCCGATGGAAACGCCCTTGCCGCCGGCGTCTATCGAGTCGCGCACCATCTGCAGCAGCTTCTCGTCCGAATCCATCTTCGGCCCTCCGGCGATGACCACCGGCGCTTGGGCGCCGCGGACGACCTCGCGGAAGGTGTCGATATCCCCGGTGTAGCTGGTCTTGATGATGTCCGCTCCGAGCTCCGTCCCCACGCGGGCGCACACCTTGAGCGCGTCCGGGTCGTAGGCGTCCTTCATGTCCTTTCCCCGGGGGTAGATCATCACCAGCAGCGGCATCCCCCATTCGTTGCAGCGGCGGGAGATGTCCCCGAAGTCCTCCAGCATCTCGTTCTCGTAATCGTTGCCGATGTTCACGTGGATGGAGACGGCATCCGCCCCTATCTTCAGGGCCTCCTCCACGGTGGTGACCAGTATCTTCTGGTCGGTGCGCTTGCTGAACTTGGTGCTGGCGGAGAGGTGCACGATCAAACCGATGTCGCGCCCAAACGATCGGTGGCTGTAGGGTATTATGCCCTTGTGGAGCACGATGGCAGTGGCCCCTCCCTGGGCCACCTTGTCTATGGTCGACCGCATGTCAACTAGTCCTTCGATGGGGCCCATGGTAATGCCGTGGTCCATGGGGACGATTACCGCCCTCCCGGTGCCCCGGTCCATGATGCGCTCCATCCTCACGCTCTTGCCTAGCACTTTTTCACCTTCCTGCCGTGTCAATTATTAGCACGCATATAACGGTTGCGTTCCTGACAAATATAATGTGCCAACTTTATGAATATATTCCGGCCACCCGGGGTTGGTTCCCCTATTATGGGGACCATCTCATTCCAGTCCCAACACCTTGCGATCACTTTCTCCCTTCGGCCGACCGTCTATCGCGCAGACCAATCGATGAACTCCCGTGCAGGGGTTCGCATCCCTGTCGTAAACCTCGTACCCCCTTCCGGCCCGCCCTCTTTCCAACCTCTGCGCATTGCTTATGGCCGTTGCGGTCATAGGTCTCAGACGGTGAAAATGCTCTGCGGACTTGTCATATCCAGGCATGAAAAGGCGCAGCTCCGCGAGGGCCTCCCTGCAGGTGTCCATCCTCCTGTCCATGTATGTGTAATGCAGGATGAACCACAGTTCGAAGCAGGGATTGGATATCGCAAGGTTCAATCTCTCCCCGGCCATTTGAACGGCCCTTCGCATATCCTTATCCGAACATTCGTCCACATCGAAGACGCACCATGCAGAATCTCCCGGGACCTTTCCAATATCCATCTCGTCCGCCATGGACATGGCATGACGGACGATCTGTGAAGGGGTCTTCCCCGGGGATTCGCACACCTTGATTATTATGTTCCTGTTCTCTTTCCTGAACCCTTCAAAATAGTTCGGTTCGGTGCATCTGCCCTCACATACGATCAGCGATCGGGGCTTGGGGGCCATGGTATGGGACCATCGGCCTCTGCGACGCATCATTCGACTACCTTCCCCCCGCGCACGAAGGGTATCGCACCGAACCTTCCGATCTCATATGCCTTCTGCACCCTCAGGTCCTTGCGGACCCTGAAGTCGGAAAGGGAATATAGGCGTGAACGCCCCCCTGCATCCTTATCAACGAACCAGATCTGGTCCCTCCTGAAAAGGTCAAGGGTGATGAGGTCGGTATCGTGGGTGGTGAACAGGAACTGAGCGTTCCCCCGGTTCTGTTCGGGGTCGTTCATCATCTCCACCAGGAATCTGGCTATCAGCGGATGAAGTCTCAGGTCCATCTCGTCCATCACCAGGACCCGGCCGGTCTCCATCGCCTCCAGTATCAGGGCCATGATGGCGAACGCTTTCTGGGTCCCCAGGGATTCCTCTCCATGGAAATCCATCTCCACTTGGATGTTCCCCTCGTCCCTATCGGCGATCTGATGCACGGTCTTGATCTCCAGCCTGCGCCATTGTTCGATCTTGCCGTTAACCATCCCGCGCATCTGTTCCTGTATCTCGGGGGGCATCCTGTCAAGCTCTTCCTGGTCCATCGGAACGACCTTGCCACGGACGTCCACGATCCCCAGGTCGGCCATGCTCAGGGCCTTGAGCAGGAAGTCCCTGAACCTGCTGTCCTGCTGCATGCGCGCCAGGGCTCTCTCCTCCACGGCCATGGAATTGATGTTCAGGATCACCATGAGGCGCTCCTGGAACCATCTGAACGCAGGGATCACGATGGACAGGTTGTCCTGGACCGCCTTGGAGAGCAGCAGCGCGTTGGGAATGGTCCTCGAGGCTATCTCCCTGAGGGACCCATCATCCTGCGGTGCCCTCAACTCCTGACCGCAGACCCTCTCGAATATTATGGCCCGGCGGTTCTTGGGATAGTGATACAGGGACTCCTCCAGGACCATCTCGGCGTTATGCCTCAGCGAGTACTCATATTCCACGCCCTCCGCGAGGAAGACCAGTCGGTAACGTGTTGAGGTCATCTCTCCCGGTCCTGCGAACTTGAACGGAAAGAATGGCAGGTGTTCTCCCAGCTGCGCCAGGTGGGATCGCAATACGATGGTCTGAACGATCCCCAGGGCCATGATGAGATTGGACTTGCCGGACGCGTTCGCTCCATATACGGACGCCGATCTCACCACGCGGTCCCTGGACCCCTCCATGCCGATCAGATGGTCCCCATGGCTTCGGTCCGAGGAGGCTATCAGGCTCAAGGTCATCGGATCCGCGAATGAACGGAAGTTCTCCACCTCGAACTCTAACAACATAAGTTACACTCTCCAATCTAAATTTTGTGAATTTTTCACATAATTCAAATTCAATTGCCATTATTTAACCATTGACATTGCAATTATTTCCGAAGATCTGACACATCTCGACCAAGTCGCGTTATCTTTTCGGGGCATATCTGAACATCAATACGCGATTCTGTCAATCATTATAAGGGTGGAACACATCTCTGCATCGATGTGGAAGTCGCTGTCCAAGCATTTCGGCAAGTTCCCCTCGCAGGCCAAGGTGGCCAAGCTCCTGCTGGTCCACGGCCTCCGGGTGATGGACGGCAGGGTCTACTGCGGGGACATCGAGATCGCCGACATGGCCATAGGGAGGGCCGCGGGGGTCGACCGCCGCATCGTGCGCTCGGCCATCGACACCATCGAGGAAAGCCCGGAGCTGATGGCGGTGTATTCCCGACTGCAGCCCACCGCCCTGCTGACGGAGGTCGCCCCGGCCATGGGCTGGACCGCCCTGGAGATCATCCCCACGGACGCGGCCACCCCGGGCATCGTGGCCGAGGTCACCGGGCTCATCGCCCGGGAGGGGATCTCCGTGCGCCAGACCGTGGTGAGCGATCCCGACCTCTCCCCGGACCCCCGGCTTTTCGTCATCACCGCCGGGGCCGTTCCCTCCGACCTCCTTCCCCAGATACGCGCCTGCAAGGGCGTCCGCTCCGTGATCATACACTGATACCATGCCCGAGCACCGATTGGCGTACCCCGCGCTGTTCCTGGCCATACTCGCCGTGTCCTTCGCCTCCATATTCGTGCGCTGGAGCGATGCCGATCCCCTGGTCATCGCCGGGTACCGCATGCTCTTCGCCTCGATCATACTGGCGCCCTTCGCCCTACATGAACGCAGGGCCTCCGCGCCCCTGGACCGCCGGACCGTCGGCTCCGTGGTCATCACCGGGGTCATCCTGGCGGTGCACTTCTTCGCCTTCATCTCCTCGCTTCGCTATACGTCAGTGGCCTCCAGCACCCTGCTGGTGAACTTCCATCCCCTGATCGTGGGCGCCGCTTCCGTCCTCTTACTGAAGGAGTCTTCAAGGAGGACCGTCGCCGGGGTGGCCATCGGCTTCGTGGGGGTGGCGGTCATCGCCCTGACCGGCCTGGGCACCGGGGAATCCTTCGGGAACGCCCTGGCGCTGCTGGGAGGCGTAATGGCCGCCCTATACATCCTGGCCGGACGGATGCTCCGCAGGACCCTGGGAATATTCACCTACGCCTTCGCCGTCTACCTCACCGCGGCGGCGGTGCTCCTGGCCTCCGCGGTCATGAACGGGGTTCCGCTATGGCCGTATCCGACCGAGGAGCTGCTGATCTTCCTGGCCCTGGCGATCGTCTGCACCATATTCGGCCACACCGTCTACAACTGGTCGCTCAAATACCTCACCGCGCCGGTGATCAGCACCTCCCTGCTGGGGGAGCCGATACTGGCCAGCTTCCTGGCCCTCCTGCTGCTGTCCGAGGTCCCAGGCTGGACGGTCGTCATGGCCGCGCCCCTGGTGCTGGTGGGGATACTGCTGGCCGCCTCGGACCGCCCGCCGGCGGAGCGCGGACCGGACGGATGAGGGCACACCCGTTCCTGCATCAACGATCACGCTGGTTCACATGACCGAGAACCGCGATCCGCATGGATCCCCTCTCTTTCAGAACGCATACCGCAAAGCGGGCATCATGAGCATGAAAAAAGGAAATGGAAGGGGTTTGGCCTATCTCTTTCGGAGGACCAGCACGATGGCCGCGGCCGCCCCGGCCAGCCCCAGGATGCCCATTATCAGCCCCAGGTCATAGAGCAGTCCGGGCTGGGCCTCGCCGGTTATGACCGCCAGGGGGACCCCGGTGGCCGCCGTGGCGGACATCTCGCCCTCCCCGGCCTGGCTCACCGCCACCACCCAGTAGGAGTATTCGACACCAGGTTCCACCGAGGCGTCCACGAAGGTGGTGGCGCTCGATGGCACCGATGCCAGCAGCTGCGGCTGCTCTCCGGCCTCTGCGCGGTAGACGAGGTATCCGGTGACCGGGGAGCTGCCCTGCTCCTGCGGGGCGTTCCAGGAAAGGGCCACCCGGCCCTGCCCGGGTTCGGCCTCCGCGGCCACCGCTCCCGGGGCCTCCAGCCGCACCAGGGATGCGCTCAGCACCATGGAGGCCGGGCTCTCTCCCCACCGGTTCAGCGCGGCCACCCAGTAGTAGTAGGTGCTGCCCATGGACACGGCGCTGTCGGTGTATGCGGTGGTGCCCGCGGGCAGGGTGACCAGCAGCTGACGGGCCAGGGGGGTGGTCCCGCGGTAGATGCTGAAGCCGCTCAGGGGTGCGTCACCATCGTCCGCCGGGGCGCTCCAGGTCACCGCTATGCTGGCATTCCCGCCGATCGCCGAGATGATGGTGGGGGTTCCCGGAACCTCGGTCCCCACCGAGTCATCCCAGGAGGCCATTGCCATGGCGGCGTTGGAGGTCAGTCCCTCGCCGAAGGCGTTCACCGCGGTCACCGTGTAGGTGTAGTTGGTCCCGGAGAGGACGTTCCCGTCGCTGTACGAAAGGCCGGTGACGGTGGCGATCAGCACATTCCCCGCCGCTCCCGGCGAGCGATAGACGCGGTATCCGAGTATGGTCGATCCGCCGTCCTCTGGGGCGGTCCAGCTCAGATCTATGCGGTCCAGCTTGCCCTGCACCGTCAGCTCGGGGGATCCGGGCGCGGTGCCCGGGGTGGCCGCGACGCTGCGATTCAGCCCCTCGGAGCCGCCGATGAAGCAGCGCACCTGGTAGAGGTACTCCACGCCGTTGCTGACGTTGCGGTCGACGAAGATGCCTCCGGAAACGTTGCCCAGAAGTACGAAGTCACCGCCGTCGGCGCGCAGGACGAGGAAGCCGTCCACGTCCAGGCCCTCCATGGGGTCCCAGGTCAGGGTCACCATGCGGTCACCCACGGAGGCCAGCAGGTAGGCCGGGGCCGGAAGGCCCTGGACGTCCGCGGCGGGGAGGGTGGCGTTCAGCCTTGGCGATTCCGCTCCGGGGCCCCAGGCGTTTACCGCCACCACCCAGTAGGTGTGCGGCATCCCGGCCATCGCGGAGTGGTCCGCGAACCCCGGGGAGGCCACGGTGGCCAGCAGGACGGTGGTCCCGTTGAGGCTGCGGTGCACACGGTAGCCGAGCACGGCAGCGCCTCCGTCATCGGCAGGTGCGCTCCAGAAAAGGACCATGGAGGAGCTGAGGGCCTGCAGGGTGAAGTTCCCCACGGCCCCGGGGGCCCTTCCCGGCGTGGCCAGGGCCGCGGAGGAGTTGCCGCTCTCCCCGCCTTCGTTGAAGGCGCTGACGCGGTAGGAGTAGGCGACCCCGTTGAGTGCGTTTCCGTCCACGTATCCCGCGGAGGCGGTGGTGGCCACAATAACGTAACCGCTACCGTCGTCCCGGTGGACATGGTAGCCGGTGGCACCCTCGGAAGGGTCCCACTCCAAGGTCACCGCGGAATCCGCGGCCATGGCCCGCAGCCCTTCAGGCGCCTGGGGGGGCAGGACGATGCCCAGCGTGGCCTGGAAGGTCGATCCCAGCTCTCCCACGCCGTATTGGTTGCTGGCCCGAAGGGCGTAGAACGTTCCAGCCGTTCCGGTGACGTCCAGGTACCCGGCGGCTCCGCCGTCGAGGATGGCGATCAGCACCATGCCCTCCGGGGCGGCGCCGCGGTACAGCAGGAACTCCTCGGCAGCGGTGGAGCTCTCCGGCATGTGCCAGGTCAGCAGCACGCCGTCCTCAAGCTGCACCGCGGAATCGATGACCGGGGCCTCCGGGGAGGCCATGGGCAGCGTGATCGCCGCCTCGGCGGACCAGGCCCCCTCTCCGCTGGCGGTCACCGCGCTGACCCGGTATCGGTATTCCGTGCCCGGCATCGCGGTGGCGTCCAGGTATCCCATGGTCCCGGAGGGGACCAGGGCCAGGTAGCTCATCCCCGTTCCGCCGTCGCGATAGACCTTGTAGCCGGCGATCCCGGAACCGCCATCGTCCGCGGGGGCACTCCAGTTCAGCTGCACCCGGCCATCGGAGTCGATGGCCAGGAGGTCCCGCGGGGCCGAGGGCAGCCCGGGCACGGCCCTGGCCGGAAGGCCGGGCTCACCCTCGCCGGCCTTGTTCACCGCGCTCACCCGGTAGAAGTAGACCACGCCGTCCACGGCGCTCAGGTCCTGATAGGTCAGCGATGAACTGTTCCCTATCCAGGTCCACTCGCCGTCGATCTCCATGCGGTAGATGCTGTAGGACGAGGAGGCGTTCCCCCCGTCCTCACTGGGGGCCATCCAGGCCAGCGATACCGAACCGGCGCTGCCGGCCGCCGTCAGGTTCCCGGGCGCACCAGGCACCGTGGCCGGCGTCTCCAGTACCGCTGGGGACCACTCCCCATCGCCGACGGAGTTCAAAGCCCGCACGCGGAAGGAGTACTCCCATCCGTTGGTCAGGCCGGTTATGAGCCAGGAGCGGTCGTCAGCACCGGGATAGGCGAATTGCCCGATCTGGGCGTGAACGTATTCGATGACATAGCCTGTTAGGGGCGTCCGGCCATCATCAGAGGGCGCCTCCCAGCTGAGCGTAACGTTCGCATCGCCGAAGAGCGCGGCGAGGTTCAGGGGGGCGGATGCCAGGCCGAAGGTGGTGTTCCCCACCACGGCCGAGGCGCTCCCGTTCCCGGCCTGGTTGAAGGCCGTCACCGCGTAATAGTACGTCTCATCGTCCCCCACCAGGAGGTCCGTGTAGGAGACCACCGCGCCCACCACGTCGTACTGGGCTAGCCCGCCTGGCGAAGCCCCTCTCCAGATGACGTAGCCGAGCACGGCCGCCCCTCCATCATCCGCGGGAGCGGTCCAAGAGAGCTGAAGGGACCTCAGCGCCCCCTCCACGGCTAACCCGGTCGGCGCGTCCGGCACGTCGCAGGGTGTGGCCGAGACCAGTTCGCTCATCACCCCCTCCTCCAGGCTGACGAACGCGGAGACGCGGTAGTAGTAGGTGGTCCCCAGGGTCACCGAGGTGTCGTTGTACCAGCGGACCTCGCTGGAGTCCAGAAGGACCAGGGCGCCCGGGGATGTCCCGCGGTAGATGCGGTATCCGTCCACGCCCCCGATGAAGTCGTAGTCAAGCTCTCCCCAGCTCAGGTTGACGTGGTCCGGACCTACCGAGCATTCCAGGCCTGCGGGGGGGCCGAAGGGATGCACCAGTGGACACGGGTCCAGCACGCCTAACTCCGAGGAGTAGGGGAGGTCCACCACCCCATCGCCATCATCGTCCGGGGCGGTCCAATCCGACCAATGGTTGCCGGATCCGTCCAGGCTCCAGGTGAAGGAGCCATATTCGTCCGAGGCCTGCACCGTGGCGTAGGTGAAGGTCCCATCGTTCTGATTGTTCCCCTGGAAGTGGTTCAGGTGTATGACCACCGCATCCGACCCGCCCTCGTTCTGTACGGCGAAGGCCTGGTTGCCCAGGAACGCGTTCAGGGTCACCTCGACGTCCGTGTTGTCGAAGCCCAGCACCAATCCGTGCTCCAGGTTCGCGGAGACGTTGTTGCCTATCATCTCCACGTTGCCGGCCTGGTCCATCCTGGCCCCGTGCTGGTTCCCCACCAGGGAGTTGTTCCTGACCGAGAGGCCGGTGGTGCCGAAGGCGTACAGCCCGCGGTAGAAGCCGCTCAGGAGGTTGCCCTCCATCAGCGTGGCGGAACCGTACTCGATGGAAATGCCGTCCGACATGTACGTTCCGTTGGCGGTGTTGTTGCGCACCACCGCCCCGTCGCTGCGCTCCAGGGCCAGGAAGGAGTATACGCTTACGCCCACGATGTCCTCCAGCAGGCAGTCGTCAGAGTAGGAGATGCGCACGGCCTCGCCGCCGCGGAACTCGCAGCCCCGCACCACCAGGCCGGAGCAGTCATAGGCGTCGATGCCCACCGGGCATCCCCCGAATAGGCACCCCTCGGCGGATATCGGCACCGAGTACTGCATCCTGATGGCGGTGAGGGTGCCATTGAAGGCGCAGTCGTCCACGTGCACCCCGTATCCGTAGGAGATGTGCATCCCTCTCCCCATCGCCCCGTCGAACAGGCAGTTCGCCACGTCCACCTGCCCGGTCTCCAGGACCAGGCCGTGGCCCTCGACCCCCAGGAAATCGCAGTCCTCGAAGCGACCGTTGAACACGTCCCAGAGGTCCACGCGATCGCCGAAATCCATCGACATGCCCATGTAGAAGGTGCAATTGCGGACCACAAAGTACGAGACGGTGTGCCATATCTGGATGCTGTATCCCCAGCCCTGCCCGTCAATGACCAGGTCCTCGATGAGGTAGGGGTTCCCGGCGCTCCCGTCCCCCGGCCAACCGTGGGCCGTGGCGGCGTCGGCGAACTCCTGGTCGCTGTGTATGGTGATCGGCCCGGAGTTGGACATCGGGTATGGCTGATAGTACACCTCCAGGATGTCCGAGGGGTCCCCCAGCATGCCGTACTCGTTGAAACCGAGCACGGCGAAGTAATAGGTCATGCCGTTCTGCAGCATGAAGTTCACCAGGAATTCCAGCTCGTCGTAGGTCTGACCTGCCTCCCACATGCTCTGAAGGTCGGGCACATCGCCCATGTACACGTAGTATCCGGTGAGGGTGGAGTTGCCCAGGTCCTGCGGGGCGGTCCAGCTCAGCTGGATGTGGTAAGGGGTCAGCTCATGGGTGAGGTTCTCCGGGGCGGAAGGGCCCTCTATCCGGGGTCCGTAGGGAAGCTGGTAGCCGTAGCTGATGTACCCCGGGCTGCTGGACCTGCCGATGCGGACGTTGTAATCCACATAGCCGTCCTCGTCCATGTCGATGTTGGGCAGGTGGCTCCAGCCGTTGCCCCAGTACCGCTCCCCCTCGTAGACGCTCCATCTGTTGTTCGAACCCAGGTCGTAGCACTGGTAGGTGAGGACGTTCAGTCCGGTGAGGCCGCGGTTCTGCAGGAATGTGTTGTTGCAGATCCGCCAGTCGGAGGCGTCGACGGCCAGGTATATCCCATGGTTCAGGTTGTTGGCGATGTGGTTGCCCCGGATGCTGGTAAGCCATCCTCCGTTCCCGTGGAGGCCGTACTCCGTGTTGTTCTCCAGCAGGCAGCCCTCCACGGTGAGCGGCTGGTCATGGTTCGAATCCTGGGACACCCTCACGCCCATGAGGTTCCAGGACAGGTTCGATCCGATGACCTGTCCCTGTATGGAATTGGTCAGGTACAGGCCGTAGTTCACGTTGTGGGAGGCCTCGACCGCCTCGATGGTGGTGGAGTCCGAGCCGCTGAGGTACATACCCGAGTCCGTGCAGTGGCTGTAGCTGCCGCCCAGCACGAAGGTGGCGTGCCCGCCGCTGACCACCAGCCCCTGCTGGCAGCGATCGGCGGTGCAGTTGCCGATGAAGGTCAGCTGGGAGTCGAATAGGCTCAGGCCCACCTGGCTGTCATCGCAGTCATTGCCCTCCAGCACGGAGTAGTGGACCTGGGAGAGGACGATCCCGATGTCGCACATTCTGCAGCTGTTGTTCACCAGCACCACAGGATCGGTCGAACCTCCCCCGTTCTGGACGAAGATGCCCCTCAGGGTGCAGAGGTCGACGTCGTTGCCCTCGATCAGCACGTCATAGCAGCTATCGATCCAGATCCCGTTCTCGAAGCCGTTCATAACATTCCCGGAGATCAGCAGGCTGGGGGACTCGGTGGCCAATATCCCCCTGACCACAAGCCCTGCCGCGGTGTTGTCGGTCAGGCGTACGAACCGGTCCGCCCATCCTCCCCGGTATACGTCTATCGCGGTCTGACCCACATTGTCCACTGCGTTGTGGTGCACCGTGGCGTTCTGGCAGTCGTAAACCCTTATGCCGATGGAGAAGGTCCCCGTCACCGTGTTGTCAGATGCGGTGGCGTTCTCGCAGAGCTGCATATCGATGCCGCCGAAGGCCTCCGCGACCGCCTCAAGCCAGTTCCCATACACGGTGACGTTCGCGCTGTTCAGGACTATGACGGCGTATCCGGAGGCGATCTCGACTTGGTTCCCCTGGACCATCAGGTCCCCGCCCCAGATGCTGATGCCGCTGACGGAATCCCTGATGATATTGTCGGCCACCAATCCTCCCTCGGCGTTCAACTCCATTCCATAGTTCGTGCAGTTGATGGCCAGGTTCCTCTCCACAACCACTCCGGTGCACGAGAACAGCCTGATGGCGGACACGGTGTCATTTATCACATTGTCCCGAACCCATAACCCCGCGCACTCCTCGGCAACGATCCCATACCCTGACAGCCCATCGATGTCCATCCCCGATATCGTTAGGTCCGACGTATACGCGCAGTGGATGCCCATGGCCCCGGCCTTGATGCTAGTGTCACGGATGGTCACATCGCTGCATTCGTCAAGATACGCCCCGTACTGCGATTGCGTGTCCAGGGTGAGGTTGTTCAGGACAACGCGGATGGTGCGCTCGACATGCAACCCCTTGTCGCACCCGATTATCTCCGTGTGGTTGATCGTGACGTTCTCCGAGCCCTGAACGAAAAGACCGTAGGTGGTCCCCGCCGCCATGCCGTCCATGAAGCAGTTCTCGACGGACATGTTCGACGAATCCCTCACCCAAGCTCCAGAGATGGTGATGTTGCTGAGGTCGTTCCGGGCCAGCAGGCAATGGTCCGACATGTGGCTGATGATGCCCCATTCGCAGCTGTGGAAGCGGCAATCGACGACCGTCACGTTCGAGGAGCCCTGCAGGTATACCGCGCCGCCTCGCAGGTCGTCGTTGAGGTAAGAGCAGTTGTGGAAGGTACAGTTCTCCAGGCGGACATGGGAGTCGGTGTCCCTGAGCCAGATGCCGTAGCCAGCGCCGGTGCATTCGATGTTGTAATCGGCGAACACGTACGGGTCGGCCTCCGTGCCGCTGCCGGTGCATTCCCCGTCCACGGCCGCCTGCGCCAGTTCGGCGTCCCCAGCGTAATCCAGCGGACCGCTGTCCGCCGCCGAGGCGTTCCCCGGTAAAAGGACCAGTACGACCACGATCAATCCTAGCAAACCCAATAACCCTACAGCTGCAGCTCTTCCACCCGACATCGCAGAACCCCCCGGATCCAAGTGGCCGACTGATGGCCATGACGGGCATATCTAATTTATCCAAGTATTTGGAAAATTGATGGTCCTAAAGGGTTTCAGTGGTAGGACCTGATGTCCCGGACCTTCAGGTCGCCCTGCCTGGCGCGCTTGATGGCGCATACCGTGGCCTTGGCCCCGTGCACTGTGGTCAGGAAGGGTATCTCCAGCTCCACCGCCAGGCGCCTCATCATGTACCCGTCGCGGCGCGAGCCCGACGAGTACGTGGGGGTGTTGATGATCAGGTTGATCTCCCCGCGGCGCATCAGGCCCAGGGCGTCGGGCGCCACGTTCTCGGCCACCTTGTAGACGGTGGTGACCGGAACCCCGTTGCTGCGCAGGTACGTCGAGGTGCCCTTGGTGGCGTAGATGGCGAAGCCCATCTCGTGCAGGTCCCTCACGATGGGAAGTATCTCCGCCTTGTCCGCGTCGGAGACGGTGGCGTAGACCCCGCCCTGCATGGGCAGCTTGTTCCCGGCGGACACCAGGGCCTTGTAGACCGCGGCGCCGTAGTTCTTGTCGATGCCCATGACCTCCCCGGTGCTCTTCATCTCCGGGCCCAGGATGGAGTCCACGCCCACCAGCTTCAGGAACGGGAACACGGACGCCTTCACGGCCACGTGTTCGAACCTGGCCACGCCCACGTGCCCCAGGCCCCTGAGGGACTCGCCGAGCATCACCTTGGTGGCCAGCTTGGCCAGCGGAACCCCGATGGCCTTGGAGATGAAGGGCACGGTGCGGCTGGCCCGCGGATTGGCCTCCAGCATGTATACCTCCTCGTCCTTCACCGCCAGCTGCAGGTTCATGCAGCCCTTGACCTGCAGTGCCAAGGCCACCTGGTTGGTGATCTCCACCACCCTCTCCATCACCTGGGGGGAGATGGTCTGGCAGGGCAGGACCATGGTGGCGTCTCCGGAATGCACCCCGGCCTCCTCGATGTGCTCCATTATTCCGCCAATGAACACGTCCCGGCCGTCGCAGACCACATCCACGTCCAGCTCCCGGGCGTGCGTGAGGTACTTGTCGATGAGCACCGGATGCTTCTTGGAGACCTTGACCGCGGTGGCCACGTACTGCTTCAGCTCATCCTCGGTGTAGATGATCTCCATGCCCCGGCCGCCCAGCACGTAGGAGGGCCGCAGGAGCACGGGATAGCCGATGCGGTCCGCGTGGGCCTTGACCTCCTCGTAGGAATGGCCGGTGCCGGAATCCGGCTGGGCGATGTTCAGCTCCCTCATCAGAGCGGACCAGCGCTTGCGGTCCTCGGCCACGTCCATCATGTCCGGGGAGGTTCCCAGCACCTTGCACCTGTGGCCCTTGAGCGCCGCCTCCAACGGAACGGCCAAGTTGACCGAGGTCTGCCCGCCGAACTGCAATATGACCCCGTCGGCGTCCTCCTTCTCAATGACGTTGAGCACGTCCTCCAGGGTCAGCGGCTCGAAGTACAGGCGGTCGGAGATGTCGTAGTCCGTGGAGACGGTCTCCGGGTTGTTGTTGACCACCACGGCGTCCACGCCCTGCTCCTGGCAGGCCATCACGCCGTGCACGCAGCAGTAGTCGAACTCGATCCCCTGGCCGATGCGTATGGGCCCGGAGCCGACGATGACCACCTTCCGGTTGCCGGAGGGCGGCACCTCGCACTCCGTGCCGTAGGTGGAGTAGAAGTAGGGGGTCTGGGCGGCGAACTCCGCGGCGCAGGTGTCCACCATCTTGTAGGTAGGCAGTATCCCGTTCTCCAGCCTGGCCTGCCTCACGGAGGCCTCCGGCCTCCTGGAGAACTTGGCGATGCTCTCGTCCTGGAAGCCCATGCGCTTGGCCCGGCGTATGAGCTCGGGGGTCAGCGGGCCGGCGGTCAGCTCCCTCTCCATGCTGACGATGTTCCGGACCTTGCGAACAAAGAAGGCGTCCCACTTGGTGAGGTCAGCGACCCTCTCCACGGTCCATTCCCGGCGCAGCGCCTCGGCGATGGCGTACAGCCGCTTGTCCGAGGGGGCGACCAGCTCGGCCTCCAGCTCCTGGTCGTTCCAGATCTCCGGTTCCAGGTCTATGCGGTCCGTCTCCAGCGAGCACACCGCCTTCATCAGGGTCTCCTCGATGGTGCGGCCGATGGACATGACCTCCCCGGTGCTCTTCATCTGCGTGCCGATCTTGGTCTCCACGGTGCGGAACTTGTCGAAGGGCCAGCGGGGGATCTTCGCCACCACGTAATCGATGGTGGGCTCGAAGGCCGCGTAGGTCTTCCCGGTGATCTTGTTGGGGATCTCGTCCAGGGTCTTGCCCACGGCGATCTTGGCCGCCACCCTGGCGATGGGGTACCCGGTGGCCTTGGAGGCCAGGGCCGAGGAGCGGGAGACCCGGGGGTTGACCTCTATCACCCGATACTCCCGGTTGGCCGGGTTGTAGGCGAACTGCACGTTGCAGCCTCCCTCTATGCCCAGGGCACGGATGATCTTGATGGACGCGGTCCTCATCCTCTGATGGTCCTCGTCGTTGATGGTCTGCAGCGGGGCCACCACGATGCTCTCGCCGGTATGGATGCCCATGGCGTCCAGGTTCTCCATGGTGCAGATGATGATGCAGTTGTCCTTCTTGTCCCGCATCACCTCGTACTCCAGCTCCTTCCAGCCCAGCACGCTCTCCTCTATCAGCACCTGCCGGATGCGCGAGTAGATAAGGCCGCGGCCGGTGATGGGCACCAGCTCCTCCTCGTTGTGGGCGATGCCCCCGCCCGTGCCTCCCAGGGTGTAGGCCGGCCGGATGAGCGCCGGGTATCCGCCTATCTGCTCCACGGCCCTCTTGGCGTCCTCTATGCTGGTGACGGTGACGCTGCGCGGTATCGGTTCGCCGATCTGCAGCATGGTCTCCCGGAACAGCTCCCGGTCCTCAGAGAGGGCGATGGCCTTGGGCTGAGTACCGAGCAGACGGCAGTTCAGCCTCTCCAGGTATCCCTTCTCGGCCAGCTCGGAGCACAGGTTCAGGGCGGTCTGCCCTCCCATTCCGGAGAGCACCCCCTCGATATTCTCCTTGCGGATGATCTCGGCTATGGTCTCCACGTTCAGCGGCTCGATGTAGACTATGTCGGCCATCTCCAGGTCGGTCTGGATGGTGGCCGGGTTGGAGTTCACCAGCACGGTGGTGTAGCCCTCTTCCCGCAACGAGCGGCAGGCCTGGGAACCGGAGAAGTCGAACTCGGCGGCCTGCCCGATGACTATGGGGCCGGAGCCGATGACCAGCAACTTGCCCTTGCTCATTTCCCGCCCTCCAGCATCCTCGCGTACTCGTCGAACAGGAATCCCGTGTCCGTCGGTCCCGGACGCGCCTCCGGGTGATACTGCACGGAGAATATGGGCAGCTCCCGGTGGCGCATCCCCTCCACCGAGCCGTCGTTGACGTTGACCTGGTCGACCTCCAGGCCGGACCCCTCCAGGGTCTCAGGGTCCACGGCGAACCCATGGTTCTGGGAGGTGATGAACACCCGGTCCCTGTAGCGCACCGGCTGGTTGGCCCCGCGGTGCCCGAACTTCATCTTGTAGGTGGTACCGCCGAACACCTGGCACAGCAGCTGGTTGCCCATGCATATGCCCATTATGGGATAGTCGTCCTTCAGCCTGCGGACGGTGCTTATGACCGTGTCCTGCAGGTTGGGATGGGCCGGGTTCCCCGGGCCGTTGGAAAGGAACAATCCATCGATCTCGGTGTTGCGGAAGAAGTCCACCCCGGTATCGTAGGGGAGCTGGTACACCTCGAAGCGCTCCTTCAGCTCGTTCAGTATGGACCGCTTGGCCCCGCAGTCGAACACGGCCACCCTCCTGGCCCCGGCCTTGGGGAAGTGCAGCACCTCGGGGGTGCTGACGTCCTTCACCAGCCCCAGCTCGGAAGGGTAGGGCATGGAGCGGACCTCCTCCAGGTGTCCCTGGGGATCCTCGTGCACGATGGCCCCCCGCATGGTGCCGGCGTTCCTGATCTTGATTATGAGCGAACGGGTGTCCACCCCGGCGATCCCGGGTATCCCGTGCTCGGTCAGGAATGAATCGAGGGTGACCCCGCCGTAAAGGTCCGTGGGGCTGTCGCACAGCTCCCTCACCACGAAACCCCTCACCTGCACCCTGCCGGACTCCATGTCCTTGGGGTTGACGCCATAATTACCAATTAACGGGTAGGACATCGTCAGAATTTGGCCGCGGAACGAGGGGTCGGTCAGGCCTTCCTGATAGCCGGTCATGCCAGTGCTGAAGACCACCTCCCCGGAGGTGTTCTCCGCGGAACCAAATCCCGTGCCCTCCATGATCGTCCCGTCCTCGAGAACCAGGAAGCACTTCGCCATCAGAAATCCACGGTAGTATTGTAGGGTACTTAATGATTACTGAGGTCCCTACAGACACTGGAACCTACCTGTCTGGCTTGATGGCAGGGAGTCCATCCTTCGACCATCCCCGCGGGTGGTTTGTCCGATGTCGGACGGGTGGGACAACCATAAATCCCCGGTAAGGCATCATGGCGCCGATGAAGGTACTGCACCAGGACCGCTTCAAGGGGGAGATCAAGATGCAGGTGGAGGTATCGGACGATCTTTGGCACCTCTACAACATCCTCACCCCCGGGGACCTGGTGTACGCTTCCACGTACCGCCGCGAGGAGGCGAAATCGGACAAGATCAGGGCGGAGAGGGGAGAGAAGAAGCGCATGACCCTGGGCATCCGCCTGGAGAAGGTGGAGTTCGGGGAGTTCGACAACCGGCTGCGCTTGTTAGGCGTAATAGAGGAGGGGCCGCAGGACGTGGGCTCCCATCACACCCTGATCATGGAGGAGGGGGAGGTGCTGTCGGTCATCAAGCAGCACTGGAGGCCCTCCCAGCTGGAACGGGTCAAGAGGGCGGTGGAGGACTCCAAGAAACCGTGCGTGGTATTCATCGCCCTGGATGACGACGAGGCCACCGTGGCGGTCCTCAGGCAGTTCGGTATCAAGCGCCTGGCGGACATATACTCCGGCGGGCATGGCAAGATGTACGCCACCAAGGAGGAGGGGGATTACTTCGGGGAGGTCATCTCCAAGGCCAAGCAGGCCCATTCCGCCGGCGTCCCCATAATAGTCCTGGGTCCGGGATTCGCCAAGGAGACCCTCATGGCCAAGGGCAAGGAGAGGGATCCGGAGATGTTCTCCAAGGCCTTCCTGTACCACACCGGCCAATCGGGCATGAGCGGCATCCAGGAGCTGATGAAACGGGGGATGGGCGCAGAGGTGCTCAAGGACTCCCGGGTGGCCGAGGAGACCGAGCTGGTGGAGAAACTGCTCGAGCAGGTGGGCACGGATGGGTTGGCCACCTACGGGCCGAAGGAGGTGCGCGAGGCGGCCAAGGCCGGGGCGGTGGAGCAGCTGCTGATACTGGACTCGCTGGTGCGGGAGAGGGACGTGGAATCCCTGATGCGCACGGTGGAGGACTCCCGGGGCCGGGTGACCATCGTCAGCGAGATGCACGAGGGCGGGAAGAAGCTGGAATCGCTGGGAGGCATGGCCGCCCTGCTGCGCTACCGGATCTGAACCTGGGCGAGGCCGGACAGGATCGGAGCGGCATAAAAATCGGGGCGATGGCTTGCACCGCCTTGCCGTTCTATGGCCGAACACCAGTTCCAAGGCACGGTTTATCGGTGGCAACACATCATCCAGGACGATCATGGCCATCCGCCATATCGGTGGACATGGACCGATAATTCTCAATTAATATGAACTGGGACGATATCGATTTATACAATCAAAATTGATTATTGTTAACTCCGTTCGTGCGGGGAATGGATGGTAGCGTTCGTTGGCCGGTGTATGGCGGAGAAGGGCCGATTCCAGGATCAGGACCTAGGGGAAGAGGGACATGAACAACGACAAGCTCGCCATGCTCGAAAGGGCGATTCTGGACATGGACAAGGACCTGGCCTATTCCTTGGCCAAGGAGTTGGTTAAGGACTTCCCGGACGTGCTGCACGTGGTGGAGGAGAGCCTGGTCAAGGCCATGAGGGAGGTGGCCGACAGCTACGACCGCAAGGAGATATTCCTGCCACAGGTGCTGGCCACCGTCAACGCCTTCTATTCCGCGCTCAGGGCCCTGCACCCCTCCGACGGGGCAGGGCCGTCGGGGAGGCACCTGGTGCTCATCGGGGTGGTCGAGGGGGACATGCACGACATCGGCAAGAACCTGGTCAAGGTCATGCTGGACGCCAACGGCTTCTCCTGCCTGGATATGGGAAGGAACGTGCCTACCGATCAGTTCCTGGAAAACATTGCGAGGAGCGAGACCAAGTACGTGGCCATGTCCACCCTGATGAGCACCACCATGGTGGGCATGCAGGAGGTCCTGCAGGGCATGGCGGTCAGCGGGCTCAGGGCCGGCAGGCTGGTCATGGTCGGCGGGGGGCCGGTGAACCGCGGCTACGCGGATTGCATTGGGGCGGACTTCTACGGAAAGGAGGCCCGGGACGCCGTCGGCTGGGTACGGGAAAGGGAGGACGCATGATGAGGGAGATGAGCTCGCTGGAAAGGGTGGAGGCCACCCTGAAGGGGGAGATGCCGGACCGCATCCCGGTGGTGCTGTTCCTCCAGACCGGACTCCAGCGTTCCATGCTGCGCGAGGACATCACCTGGCAGGAGCTTCTGAACAGTCCCGCGCGCCTGCACAGGATCACGCGCCTCCAGCATTTCCGGTACGGCGCGGACAACCTGTTCCTGCCCCTGGACTTCCGCAGCGGGGGAGAGGCCTTCGGCAGCCGTTCAGAGTACGTGATCAAGAGCGGCAGCGGTATGCGCATACCGGCCATAACCAGGTTCGCCCTGGAGGACCCCTCGGGCATAGACGATCTCCCGGTCCCGGACGTGAACGCCGGGAGGGGGAAGGCCATCCTGCAGACCATCCGCTCGCTGCACCAGGATTGCGGGCGCCAGGTGCCCATTGTCGGCTTCCTGAACTCCCCCGCGGACACCGCCACGGACATACTCGCGGGCGGCTATTCATCCGTGCTGCCGATGATGGCCACGGACAAGGCCGCCCTGCACCGCCTGCTTTCGAAGATCACCGAGTACAACATCGCCATGGGCCGGGCCATGCTGGACGCGGGCGCCTCGGCCCTGACCACCGTCAACGGAGGTTTCAACGATCTCACCATCGGGCTCCAGGATTACCGGGAGTTCATCACCCCCTACCATACCGACATAGCGCGGAGCGTGGGGGGACCGTACTGCATCCATCAGTGCCAGGACGCCACCCCCTTCCTGGATGAGATGGCGGCCACGGGGTGCGCGGCCATCTCCATGCATGAGAAGGTGGACCTGGCCCGGGCCAAGGCCCGCTTCAGGGGCAGGATCGTCCTGGCCGGGAACCTGGGCGTATCGGAGGCGGACGGCGTGGTGTGCTCCGGCACCCCGGAGCAGGTGGAGCAGGCCAGCTTCCAGGCCATCCGGGCCGCCGGGGCTGACGGAAGGTTCTGGCTCAGCGCCGGGTGCGAGGTGCACCACGCCGTGCCGGAGGAGAACATAATGGCCTTGACCGGGGCTCCGGCAAAGTTCGCCTTGGCCGGGGGGTTCCACAAGTGACACGGGCGATGCGGGGGAGGGCATGAACATTTCCGAGCTCAGGATACTGTCGGTGGACGACGAACCGGGCCTGGTGGAGCTCTCCAAGGACTATCTGGAGGCCTTCCACGGGATGCAGGTGCGCACGGCCACCTCCGCCCGGGAGGCCCTGCAGGTCCTGGCGGACGGCGGCTTCGACGCCATCGTCTCCGACTACCAGATGCCCGGCATGGACGGCATCCAGTTCCTGACCACCCTGCGCAGCGCCGGGGATCGGACGCCATTCATACTATTCACCGGCAAGGGCCGGGAGGAGGTGGTCATCCAGGCCATTGACGGCGGCGCGGACGCCTACGTGCAGAAGGGCACGGACATCCGTACCGCGTACGCCGAGCTGGCCTTCAAGGTCCGCAGCGCGGTCATCCGTTTCCGGGCCGAGAGGGCCATGGAGGACAGCGAGGCCCGCTACCGCACCATGATAGACAGCTCCCCCATGGGTTTGTTCCTCATGGACATGAACGGCGGATGCACCTACAGCAACCCCCGCTGGCTGGAGATGACCGGCCTGGGGCAGGAGGAGACCAGGGGGCGGGGGTGGATGGAGGCCGTGCATCCCGAGGACCGCGCCCGGGTCGGGGGCTGTGGCTGGAATGCGTGTCCCGCAAGATGCCCATGGCCATCGAGTACCGCATGGCCGGCGGCCGGCACACCAGATGGGCCACCATGCATCTGGCGCCCATCCTGGAGAAGGGCGAGGTGGTGGGGTTCCTGAGCACCAACCAGGACATCACCGACCGGAAGGCCGCGGAGGAGGCGGTGCTGGAGAAGGAGAAGGCCATCGCCAAGGCCTCGGTCCTGGCCAACATCGGCCATTGGATATGGAAGGCCAACGACAAGACCCTGGTGCTGTCCGAGGGCCTGAACCGCATACTCGGCCTGACCTCGGGGACCCCCATGATGCACGACACGTTCTTCGAGATGGTGCATCCGGATGACCGGGTGAGGGTCATCGAGGTCCTCAACAAGGCCATGTCCGGGGAGGCGGAGACCACCATCGAGCATCGGATGGTCCGGCAGGACGGGACGGTCATAACCGTCCGGGACACCTTGGAGGTCACCCTCTCCCGCGGCCGCCCCAACTTCGTCATGGGCATGGTGCAGGACATCACCGAGGCGGAGAGCGCGGAGGGACGCATCAGGAAGATGGAGTCCTTCTACCAGATCATCATCGACACCATGGCCGAGGGCGTCATCGTCCGCGACCGGGAGGGCAGGATAACCTTCCACAACCCCCAGGTGGAGCGGCTCATCGGCGACGTGAACAACTACATAGAGAGGTCCAAGGACGGGGAGGCCCTGAACCTCATAGCCGCGGACGGGTCCCGCATGCGCTGGGAGGACCTTCCGGCCATGGTCGTGCTGCGCACCAAGGCCCCGGTCACCGGCTCCCTTTTCGGCATAAGGGGGCCGCAGGGGATAAGGTGGTTCAGCGTCAACGCCCGCCCCCTCATCACCGATGGGCGGATCGAGTCCGTGGTCTCCACCCTCTCCGAGGTCACCGAGATGATCGAGACGGCGGACAGGGAGAGGGAGAGCAAGCTGCTCTACCAGACCATCGTGGACAACATGGTCGACATAATCAACATAACCGACCTCGAGCTCAAGTTCAAGTACATCAGCCCGTCCATAGAAAAGCTCAGGGGGTTCACCGTCGAGGAATGCATGAGACAGTCCCTGGAGGAGATAATGGTCCCCGAGTCGGCGGAGCTGGTGCGCTCGGTACTGCAGAACGAGATGGAGCTGGAGATCAAGGGCGGCGCGGACCCCAATCGGGCCAGGTATCTGGAGCTGGAGGAGTATCGCAAGGACGGCTCCACGGTGTGGGTGGGGAACGCCGTGCGGTTCCTCCGCGATGCCCAGGGCAGGCCCACCGGCTTCGTCATACAGGCCCGGGATATCACGGAGATACGCAACAGCATCGAGGCCCTTCATGAGGCCAGCAGCAA
>MVPZ01000202.1 GCA_002067045.1 Methanomassiliicoccales archaeon PtaB.Bin134
ATTGGGCTACAAAGTGAAAAATACCCAGTATCGATTTCCTGCGCCAGATATAAGTGCTGATGGGCAAGATGGGACCGACCTACGGCGCCGGTATCGGGATCTGGTCGTGAAGGAGCACAGGGTGGGATGATGGGGAAGCAGCGGTTGGTCCCCGGGGACCAGGGATCGGGCGCACCGGCCAAGAGCGGGTCGTTCGCATCGGACGTCGTGACCCTGGCCAGCGGCACGATGATCGCCCAGATCATCGCCATCGCGACCTCGCCCATCATTACTCGCATCTACGGCGCGGAGGCCTACGGGGTGGCCGCCCTTGTCCTGTCCATCGCCGCCACCATCGCCGTGATCGCCTGCCTCAGGTACGAGTACTCCATACTGCTGCCTAGATCTGACGAGGAGGCGGCGAACCTCCTCGCTCTCTCCCTCCTCATATGCCTGCTGATGGGGCTGGTGCTCGTACCCGCGATGATGCTGTTCGGGAACGACCTGGCCTCCCTGCTCAACGCACCGGAGATAAGCCCCTTCCTGTGGGTCGTGCCCGCCATGGTGTTCCTGCTGGGGTCCTTCTCGGCCATCAACTATTGGAACTCCCGCAAGAGGGAGTACGGCCGCCTCTCCAGAACGCAGGTGGCCACGGCCGTCTCCACCGCAGGGACCAAGCTGGCCATCGGCCTCGCGGGGTACCCGTCCGGCGGGGCCCTGGTTGGCGCGCAGGTCATCGGCCAGGTGGTGGCCTCCTCCACCCTCGGCTACCAGGCCTGGAGGACCGACGGGCCCTTCCTCAGGGGGAGCGTGAGGTGGGAGGGGATCAGGGCGGGACTGCACAGGTACCGCAACTTCCCCCTGTTCGACTCCTGGTCCGCCCTGCTGAACACCTTCGCGCTGGAGATGCCCATCTTCATCCTGTCCGCCTTCTTCACCTCCACCATCGTGGGCTACTACTCCCTGGGGCTGATGATACTGCAGCTCCCCCTGACCTTCGTAGGCTCCACCATAGGGCAGGTGTTCTTCCAGCGGTCCGCGAAGGCCCTGCACGAGGGCAGGGCCCAGCTGGCCATGGTGGTCGAGAACACCGTCTCCCGCCTGGTACTGTGGGGCTTTCCCCTGATACTCCTCATCGCCATAATCGGCAGGGAGGCCTTCATGGTGGTCTTCGGAGCGGACTGGGCCGAGGCCGGGGTCTACGCCCAGATACTTTCCTTCTGGATACTGGTATCCTTCGTGTACGCCCCCATCAGCGGCCTGTTCAGCATCCTGGACAAGCTGAAGATCATGCTCCTCCTGAACATCGCCATGTTCGTCATCCGCTCCGGGCTGCTGGCGCTGGGTGGCATCTACCAGGATGTCTACCTCGCCCTCATGCTGTTCTCCGCCTCCGGCGGACTGCTCCTCATGACCGTGGGCGGGTGGATCCTCCGCGAATCAGGCGTCTCCCTTCTCGGCCTCCTGAGGTCCATCTCCCGACCCCTGAGCCTGGGCCTTCTGCTCCTGGCCGCGGTCGCCCTGTTGGAGCATCTCCTGGACCTCGATCCGCTCCTCATCACTCTGGCGGGAGCGGCCGCCATCGTACCCTACTACTACATCCAGTTCAGCAGGGACGGGGAGATCAGGTCGCTGGTCTACCGCTACCTGTATAGGGGCGGGGCGGGCTAGGCGCGGACCCCTGGCACGTCACCATCCTCCATTCCATAGGTTACGATAACGGCACCGATAGGCCTGAACCGATCACCGTTCCGGTGCCTGGAGGACCCCACCGTGGACTGCCCCCCTGTCGATATGCCTTCATGAGGTGGATCAAGATAGTATTATTAAATAGTAGAAAAATAGGTGCTCTGTCCATCTGCACCGGTCGGCCGTGCTGGAAGATGGACATCGAGAAGCGGTCAGAGGTTGATGATCACGTTAGATGGACTCGGCGATGTGGGAATTGCGATCTGCGCCCTGCTCATCGTGACCCTGTTCCTGAAGGTGCTGCTTCTCACGTCTAGGGTGAAAATGCCCCGGTTGAACCTGGCTCTGAACGTCGCGATAGTCCCGCTGCTGGTTCTCTTCCTGCTAAACCTGGTCCTGGAGCTTATGTGAACGCCCCAGTGATGTGAGCGTCCTGCGGCCGGGGGAACGAAGCTGTTTTTTATCAACGATTCAATACAAACCTGAAAATGAATATTTGCCTGTCCATAATCTCCGATGGGTGGGGGGGAGCGGAGACCGTCGTCCATGAGCTGTCCCATCGGCTGAGCGCGCAGGGGCACGAGGTCACCGTGCTCCTCAACGACGAGATCGTACCTTTCTTCAGCGATAGCGAGGGCATCTCCCTCCTGCCCATAGGCCGCACCTACAGCCTCTCGCACATGGCACGGGGATTGCTGCCACTGGGAGGGCGGAGGGCCGGCCCACCTCCTTACGCCCGTGACACCGGATGGCGTTCCACCCTGAACAACCTGCTCCGGCTGCTGTACTTCCTGAGGATCAGGAGGGGCGTCGTGGAGGAGCTGAGGAGGAGGGACGTCGAGGTGATACACTCCAACCTTGAGAACTCCGATATCCTTGTCGGCATGCTCCGGGCCCCGGAGATCGGCAGGATGACCACCATCCACGGCCGCCACCTGCCCATGCTCCTGGAGAAGGAAGGCAAGACCCTCCTCGAGCGGGCCCTCGACGGGCTCAGGGGGAAGGCGCTGGGAGACTCCGTGAGGAGGATGGACCGGTTGGTGTTCGTCAGCAGGTGGATGAGGGACCAGTTCACGGAGCATGTGGGAGCGAATGTGCCTCAGGAGGTGATCTACAACGGGATCGACCTCTCCCTGTTCGATGCCGGCAGGACCGAACCGCTGGCCGTCGAGGGGGCGCTGAAGGTGCTCTTCCCGGGAGGGGAGAAGGCCGGGAAGGGTATCGAGGCGACCTTATCCTCCATACCTGTGGTCAAGCGGACCGTTCCCGACGTGATGCTCTACGTGGTGGGGGTGGAGGAGCCCTCTCCCCGCGTCCGGGCGCTGGTCTCCGAGCTGGGGGTCAAGGACAACGTCCGCTTCATGGGCAGGATGCCGCCTCAGGAGTACAGGCGGCTCCTGAGAACGGTGGACATGTTGTGCATGCCTGCGAGGCAGGAGGCCTTCGGCCTGGTGTTCCTGGAAGCGATGGCCATGGGGAAGCCCATCATCGCTACGGACCTGGGCGGCATACCCGAGGTGGTCACCGACGGGAGGAACGGATTCCTTGTGGAACCGGAGCCGGGGGCCATAGCCTCGGCGATCCTCGCCGTGCACGAGGACGGATCGCTTAGGTCACGTATCGAGCGCAACGACGGGGAGGATGTAAGGCGATTCACCTGGGAGGGGACGGTGGCGGGTTACATCAAAAGTTACGAGTCATGCCGCAGACCGTCCCGATAAGGGGGGGGCTTGTGCCTAGAACGCCCCCGGCCGTTTTCCTCGTCCAGCTCATCCCCTGTACAATATGGCGGAGCCTGCCATAGAGTAGATCTTGCTCAGCGAGGTGTTGTTCCCCATGGACATGTACCCCGTGCCGTAACCCTCTATCTGCATGTTCAGCTTGGGGGTGTAGATGATCAGGTCCATGTCCGTGAAGGTGGAGGTGTCGTCGATCTCCGCTATCTCAGTATAGCGGTGGAACCCGTACGGGGCGTTGCTCACTGGATACAGGCTCTCGGCCAGGAGCACGTTGTCCGTTGACGGGACCGCGGTGTCGGCGAACCTGCCGATGGTGTTGGACCGTATGTCGTCCATGAACGGCGCCCCCGACATGGACTGGTTCACGATGTTGTTCGAAAGGAGCACGACGGGAGCGCAGATCACGAGGACGGCGAGGACCACGCCGGCGAGCCCGGTCCTCACCTCCGGGGCCGAGAAGGCCTTGGAGACGGGCATCACCATGACCTGCACCGACCTCTGCCCCAGGAAGATGGAGAAGAGCCCGACGATGTAAAGGAACCCGGACCACAGGAGAAGCCAGATGTCCAGGGACTTGACCTCCCCGCGGACGCGGGGGAACCGGACCATGAGGTAGAGGAACAGGAGGCCGAAGGCGACCAGGCACAACTTCGTCCCCCAGGAGAACATGCTGTAGTACTGCGATAGGGCGGGGAAGAACAGGGGGTAGAAGGAGGTGGAGGAGGACCCTCCCACGGCGGAGAACAGCGAGTCCCAGGTCTCCCCTCCGGTCGTGCCTATGATCTCGATCAGCAGCTGCACGCTGTTCTCGATGGAGAAGAACTGGTAGAGGAAGCCGGAGATGTAGATCACGATAAGCAGCATGATGATGTTGACCATCGCGCGGCCGTCTATGGGGGTGACGTGGCCGGGCACCCTCCTGTTCCTCATCATCTTGGAGAGGAAATCCCCCATTATAGGGGCCAGGGCGAAGATGAAGAAGAAGGGATGGGTGAAGGTGAGGGTGAAGTACGCCACCACGAACAGGAAGAGGTACGTCGACGTCTCCTTGGTGCTCAGGTCCATGAGCTTCACGTACAGCCCCATGACCAGGAAGAAGAGGACCAGCGCCATGGTCTGGGGGGCGAACTGGTTCACTATGAACATGTACGCGATGAGGATGTACGCGATCGGCGGGATGATCGAGTACCTGCGCTCCCCGTTCTCCCCGCTCTTCCTGAAGTACAGGAGCAGGAACAGGGGCACCATCATGTTGAAGGCGATTATTCCCAGGTGGAGAAGCTGGCTTATGGACACCCCGGTGATGTTGATGAGCGTCTTAGAGTAGACGAAGAAGATGGGCCACTCGAAATAGTCGTTCATGGTGATGGCCGACTCATCGATGTGGGAGGAGTCCCAGATGATGGAGATGAACGTGGAGATGGACTTGTCCGTCTGCTGGTAGGGGGACACGAAGAAGAGGTTGGGGGAGTACAGCAGGAAGTAGAA
>MVPZ01000203.1 GCA_002067045.1 Methanomassiliicoccales archaeon PtaB.Bin134
GTGGTTGGTGCCCATGAATGGCGAGGCGAACCTCTTGCGGGCCTCGCTGAGCCAAGCGTCATCGATCGGAGCGAACGTATCTTCCACGACGGTCATGGTTAGGGGAGGGAAGCAGGGTGTATTTGCATTCTGTGGTCCAAGGAAAAGGTAAGATAGCCTGCAGGGGAACGTGTTCGCATGAGCGGGGAGCCCGGGATCATCGATGTTCCGGTGCTGCATTGGGAGCAGCCCAAGTGGACCCGCCGCTTCTACCTCCTGAGGTCGGGGGAGATGCGGACATGCCAGGAGGGGACGGCCCGCCGGGGGACCTCCCTGCTGATATCGCCCTGAGGGTACCTGGCGGTCATGGCCGCGTAGGGCGCCTCCGCGTCCGCGGCTGCCGGGGCCTGATTCAGGAGCGTTCGCCACGGTAGGGGCCCATGTCGCGGGACATGAACATGATGAAACGGGTCAGCAGGGCGGCCGCGGCCCTGGTGAACGGATCGACCTTCGTCTCGTAATAGTAGTCCTTCCGCTCGGCGTAGAACGCGGCGTCGGCGGGGAACACCTCCGGGACCTCCTGGGATATGGGCCTCAGGAACCGGAATCGGACCAGGTCCCCCACCCTCGGCCTTGGAAGGCCCTCCGACCGCAGGCTCTCGTGGAACACCTTGGTCTCCCTGCGCAGCCTCTTGAGCTTCTTCGATTCGGCCTTGGGGGACTGGACCCAGCCCAGGTTCGCGAAGCCCAGCTCGCTGACCACCTGGGCGCCCCCCAGCGCGGGGCGCATGGCCCTCAGGGTCGTCCGCAGATCCATGCCCCCCACGGCCACCAGCATCACCTTCTGCCGGAAGAAGCGCAGCCGGTGGTTGGTGTAGCAGAAGCGGTCAATGAAGTTCTTCATCATCCAGCTGACGTTCTGCACGTGCAGAGGGGAGGCCAGCACTATGCCGTCGGCCTCAAGCATCCTGCGTTCCAGGTCCTCCCGGCCGTCCTTGAGGGGGCAGAACTGCTCCCCGCGGGATATGCAGGTGAAGCAGCCCCGGCACAGCTGCAGGTCCAGCTCCTTCAGGTGTATAACCTCCACCTGCACATCCCCGTAAGACCCCAGCTCCCTGCCGATCAGGTCCAGCACCTTGCTGGTGTTCCCCCCGATGCGGGGGGAGCCGTTGATCATGATGACCCTGCGGACAACATGGCCGGATGACATGTAACGGTCATCCGGACCGGAGGATAATAGCCTTTTCCCCAGGGGCCAGGCATGGCGGCGAGGCCCTTCACCTCTTGAATATCAGGTCCACCCGGGTCACGTCCCAAAGGTTCTCGATCTTCTCCTTGATCTCCTCCTTGATGTTGTTGGCGAACTGGTGGTCCTCCGGCAGGTCTATGCTGATGGTCACCACCCCCTCCTTGATGCCCATCTCGGTGACCAGGTTGGTGCGCACGATGTCCAGGCCGGTCAGCGGGTTGAGCACGTTCTTGAGTCTGCGTCGGATGACCTCCAGGGTGGTGGGCACCTTCTCCACCACCAGCCCGTGCTTCTCCTCGTAGTTGGTGATGGCCTCCCGCAGCCCCTCCACGGCCAGCACCGAGCAGTGGGACTTGATCTTCGGCAGGCCCCCAAGGGCGTCCGAGGCCTCCTTCCAGGTGATCTTCTTGGCCTCCTCCAGCGTCTTCCCCTTGGCCAGCTCGGTTATGATCGATCCCGTGGCGATGTTGGACGCGCACCCGTAGGACTCGAACTTCACATCGGTAATGACCTTGGTCCTCTCGTCCACCTCCAGGTAGACCGAGACCATGTCCCCGCAGGCCGGGCTGCCCACGGTGGACTTCCCGTCCGGGTTCTCCATCTTCCCCACGTTGCGGGGGTTCTTGAAATGTTCCATCACTATGGCGTTGTACGGCAGCGGCATTTTTACTTCCCTCCTCTCTTCAAGGGGCTGATCTCCCTCAGCCTCCTCACGATGTCCTTCATGGCCTCCACGACCTCCCCGGCCTCCTCCGGCCGGTTGAAACGGCCCAGGGAGTAGCGTATGGAGCCATGGGCCCGCTCATGGTCCCCGCCTATGCCCATGATGACGTGGCTGGCCTCCAGCGAGCGGCTGAAGCAGGCGGAGCCGGTGGATACCTCGATCTCCCTCATGTCCAGGTGCAGGGTTATCGATTCCCCCTCCACGTAATGATAGGTTATGTTGGCGTTGTGCGGGGTGCGTTCGGTGCGATGCCCATTGAGGGTGGTGTCCTCCACCTCGCGCAGCAGGCGGTCGATGAGCGTATCCCTGATCCCCTGGATGCGCTCGTTCTCCTCCGCGCTCACCAGCTCGGAGGCCTTGGCCAGGCCCACGATCCCGGGGATGTTCTCCAGCCCGGCCCTCAGGTTGCCTTCCTGGTATCCCCCGTCCATCCATTTGGATATGGACGTCCCTTCCCTAACCATCAGGCCCCCCACGCCCTTGGGCCCGTGGATGGTATGGGCGCTGAAGGTGACCAGGTCCACCGGCAGCCTTCCGAAGTCCGTGGGCACCCTGGCGTAGGCATGGGTGGCGTCGGTATGGAACAACGCACCGCGCTCGTGAGCCACCTCGCCTATGGCCCTGAGGTCCTGGAGCGTCCCTATCTCCTGGTTGGCCTGCTGCACCGAGACCAGGACGGTCTCCTTGTCCACGGCGCCCTTCAGGGCTTCCAGGTCCAGGAGTCCCTCCGGCCCCACCGGTAGGTAGGTCACCCTGAAACCTTTCCGCTCCAGGGCCTTGGCCGAGTTCAGCACCGGGAAGTCCTCTATGGCGCTGACCACGATATGCTTGCCCTTGTCCCTCAGCGCGTGGGCCACGCCCTTCAGGGCCATGTTGCTGGACTCGGTGTCCCCGGAGGTGAACACCACCTCCTGGTCCTTGACGCCCAGCACGCCCCCGACCTTCTGCCTGGCGTCCATCAGCGCCTCCCGGGCCTCGATGCCCATGGAGTGCCCGAACTCGGAGGTGGCCACTGCATATGAGTCCAGGAAGTAGGGCCGCATCGCCTCCAGGACCCTCTCATCCAGGCGGGTGGCCGCGGCGTTGTCCATGTAGATCATTCCATCACCTCATATGAACAGGGTTATCTGGGCACCCCTGGCCTCGTTCACGTACGTCCCCACCGCCCCGTAGTCGTCGATGAGGTCCTCCCGCAGGTCGGACCTGGAGATGCCCATGACCTCCATGGTCATCTCGCAGGCGATTATCTTCCCGCCCAGCTCCCGGAAGTCGGACATGAGCTTGTGCAGTTCCTCCACCCCGGCGGCCTTCATCCGCCTCCTGATCATCCAGCGGCCCAGGCCGAGCATGTTCATTTTGGACAGGGGGCCCTTCTCCAGGCCGTCCTTCTTAAGGCGCTGCAGCCCCCAGAAGGTGAAGTAGAGGGAGACCTCCATGCCCATGGAGAGCGAGCCGGTGCCCAGTATGAGGGCGCTGTATATCTTGTCCATGTCCCCGCTGTGCACGATGATGGTGGTCTTTTCCGTCATGCCATCACTCCTTCACCTTGCGGATGCGGATGGTCCATCTGGACCCGTCCTCGGTGACCCCCACCAGCTCCTGGCCCAGGGACTCCACGGCCATGGGTATCTCCTTCTTGGAGGCCGGGTGGTCCCCGGTTATCTCCACCAGGTCGCCCCTGGCCGCCTTCCTGATGGCCTTCCTCATCTCTATAAGCGGTACGGGACAGTTCTTCCCGGTGCAGTCGACCTTAAGCTCGGACATCGTTCACCTCGTATACATTTGGAGGTTAACGATAATAATACTTGCCGGTGGTTTGTCCTCGCACCTCTGCGCCCTCAGGGCCTTATGCCGGACTCGGAGACCAGCCTCGGGATGATATCCTCCCAGGCTATGGCGGTGATGTGCACCCCGTGCACGCCCTTGATCCCGCTCAGCTCCTGGATGGTCTCCACGCAGAGCCTGATGCCCTCCTCCTTGGGGTCGGAGGCCCTGCGCAGCCTTTCCACCACCTCGTCGGGCACGCTCATCCCCGCCACCTTGTTCTTCATGAACAGGGCGGCCTTGTGCGAGCGCAGGGGAATGACACCGGCCATCACGTGGACCTTCTCGTGCAGTCCCATCCCCACCACCATCTGCATGAAGCTGCGGAAGCGTTCCAGGTCCAGCACGCATTGGGTCTGGACGAACTGCGCCCCGGCCTCGGCCTTCCTGGCCAGGCGCCGGGCTCGGAACTCGAAGGGATCGGCGAAGGGGTTGGCCGCAGCGCCCAGGTACAGCTGCGGCGGCTCCGGCAGGGCCTCCCCTGACCAGTTGGCCCCCTCCCTCAACCGCCTGAGCACCATGAGCTGCTGGACGGAGTCAATGTCGTACACGTTCTTGGCCTGGGGATGGTTCCCGAAGGTCTGGTGGTCCCCACTGATGCACAGCACGTTCCTTATGCCCAGGGCGCTGGCGCCGATAACGTCGCTCTGCATGGCGATGCGGTTGCGGTCCCGGCAGGTCATCTGCATGACCGGCTCCAGGCCCTCCTGTAGGCATATCAGTGAGGAGGCGATGCTGGACATGCGCACGTTCGCCGCCTGGTTGTCGGTCAGGTTGAAGGCGTGGGCCCATCCCCTGAGCATGCGGGCCATCTCCCTGAGTCGCTCCACCTCACAGGACCTGGGTGGACCGATCTCCGCGGTAACCACGAACCTTCCCGCATCCAGGGAGCCCTGGAGGCCGGAGATGGTCATCTGCCTTCCCTCCAGGCCCGCTGGGCCTCCCCGGCCGCGGCCTCGGGGTTCACGATGCGCCTCGGCCCGCCGTTCCGGCTGGGCCGCCAGTCCCGGGGAGGGATGTTCACGGCCAGCAGTTCCGTGCGGCCCTGCCTCTCCAGGGTCCTGACGATCTGGTCCCAGGCGCAGGGCAGGTCGGGCGACACCTCGCATCTTCCGTTCTGGCTTCCGCCGCAGGGGCCGTTCATCAGGCTCTTGGCGCATCGGGCTATCGGGCATATACCGGCGGTGAGGTGCAGGATGCAGTCACCGCATCCGGCGCACTTCTCCATGAACGCACCTATGCCTTCAGGCGCGCCCATGTTCGAGGTGTTCACCCCGGGGACCGTGCGGGCGTCGGGGCAGATGTCCTGCACCACCTGTGCGCCGACCCCGCAGGCCATGCTAACCACCGTTCCGGAGAATCCGACCAGGGGATCGAGGAACTCCCTCTCGCAGGCCCTTTCCACGGTGAGCGTTTCAACCTTCCAGCCCTTGCCCTTGAGCTCGGAGTGCAATGCCAGAGCTTCGCATAACGCCTTGGACTCCTTCTCCCCTCCGGCGAGGCATATGGCCGTGCACGATCTGCATCCCAACACCAGTATCTCGTTCGAACCGTCCAGCATCCCCAGGACCTCGGGCAGCGGCTTCCTCTCGGCGATTATCATGCTT
>MVPZ01000204.1 GCA_002067045.1 Methanomassiliicoccales archaeon PtaB.Bin134
GCTGCGCAGAACCTCCCATTGCTCCACTGAACCGGCGCAGGGGACCTCGCGCAGGATGACGTCGTCCAATCCCCCGTCCTCCAGCGCCAGGAGCGCGGCGGGCATCCCGGAACGGGAACAGCAGTAGCAGACGATCATTTCAGGCCGCCTCCCATCATTACGCATCCGACCTCCGCCCTCAGGTCCGCAGGCGGCATCCCAATGGCCACGCTAGGGCATAACGCCAGGCATATGCCGCAGCCCTGGCACCTCTCAGTGGAGATGGACATCTCCCCCTCCCTTAGGAAAGGAGCGCCATATGGACAGACGCGCAGGCAGGTGAGGCATCTGGAACACCTCTCCCTATCGATCACGGCCAAGGGGATCCTGGGAAGTGGAGCGCGTGTGATCTTGACGAGGGAGGAGACGACCGCTCTGGCCATCCCCTCCGGGTCGCTCTCGTGATGTGACGAGAACGCCGAGCCGGAGAGGTGCACCCCGGGTATGCCGGCATCACCTGGTACGAGGCCGACCGGCCTGCGTGACGGGGGAATGCCGAACGCGCCCAGCACCTCGTCGGCCTTCTCCGGCCTCGAGGACCACACGGTGACCACCTCGCCCGCCTTGATGTTCACCGGGTGTCCAAGATGTTCATCCCTGACGGTCACCGAACCGGGGGCCACCTCCATCTCCGATGCCCTGAGGAACGTTACCCCCCGAAGCTGGAGATCGCGGTAGATGACCTCGCCAGATCCGGAAAAGGGCGTCTCCTGGACCACGGCGTAGACCTTGCCGCCCTTGGATAGGGATCTCTCGAGCTCGCAGATGAACGCCTGAAGGCATTCCTCGCCCCCGGCCAGGGCCACCACGGCGTCCCCCTCCCCGAAGCAGGTCCTCTCCACATCCACGCCAAGATCGAACGAGATGAGCGCCAGACCGAACCGGTGCATCACCTCGCCCGCCTCCAGTGTGAAATTGCCTCGCCCCCCGGTCAGGCGCGCCTCGTTCCAGCTGACGTCCTCGAAAGCCAGACGTTCGACCTTCAGCCCCTCCGAGATCGCCTGCCCGTACGCGGCGTCCGCGGAGGCGCCCTCCCCCACCAGCAGCACCTCGTCGCTGTGGGCTTCCGGCGGATGCACTGGCTCCCGCTCGTCCAGCACCCTGGCCAATGCCAGCTCGGCCGCGTGCGCCGTCCTCACCTGATACGGGACCACGGCCACCCTGGCCGGGGATATCCCCGAAGAGGCGGCCAGGTCCTGGTACCCTTTCAGTTCGGAGGCGGCGCAACCGAGGACCAGCAGCGCCTGGGTGGTTCGCCCCAACAGATGAAGCTGGATCTGGTTCCTGCCTGCCTCCGAGCAGCAGCTGGGCAACACCTCGGAATGGCCGACCCGGGAATGCTTCATCAGGCCCCGGTACGTTACGAGATTCGCCCCGTGGGCCCGGCAGATGAACACCGCCGCCTTCATCGGCTCACTCATGGTCCGCCTCCAGATGCATCATGACCTGTTTGGCGGCCAGTATCCCGTCGCTGACACAGTGCCCTATGTCCCTGGGCCCACGGCAGCTGCCGGCCAGGAATATGCCCCGGTCCGGGCAGTTGTCATCCGTGAGGTCCCCCCAGGGGTCGCGCGGGATGGCCAGCTGCGATAGCGTATCATCCCTCAGATCGGGGACCAGTCCGATCGAGAGTATCACCGAATCAAATCCCTGGCAGGCGATCTCGTTGCCGGAGGCGTAGCGGACCGCGGGACGGCCGTTCTCGGCAACGATCTCGGCGGGGCGGGAGCGGACCACCTGGATGTCGGTGGCCGCCAGTTCCTTCAGCAGCCCGTCCTCGGGGCCCAGGCCGCGCCAGTCCATGATGAACATGGTGATCGAGAGATTGGGGAACCTCTCCTTGAGGGCGAGCGCCTGGCGCAGAGAGTACTTGCAGCAGACCGAGGAGCATTTGGGTGTTCCGACCCTCGAAGAACGTGAACCGATGCAGAGGAGGAAGGCCGCCCTTCGCCCGTCCCCGATGTCCGCATCCCTCATGCCTTCTAGGAACGACTCCAGCTCCATGGAGGTGATCACCCCGGGGACCTCTCCCCAGCCCAGGCGCCCCTCCTCGGCAGCATCGAACTCCAATGAACCGGTGGCCACGACCACCGCGTTCCCATTGACGCTGAGATGCTCCTCGCCGAACAGATCGATGGCCCCGACGGGGCAGACGCTGACGCACCTCTCGCATTCCAGCCCCTGTATGGACCGGCAAGAGCCGCGGTCCAATCTGATCCTGCCGCCGGCCTTGGTCATGGCCCCGGTCGGGCAGGCCTCCACGCACTTGCCGCAGCGAGAGCATACCCCCGGATCGATGGCCTCCCTCGGACGGACCAGATCGAAGCGGTAGCGGCCGCTGTTGCGCTCCAGCTGTTCCAGATGCACGCCGGTGTGCACGGTGACTAGTTCGGAGGCCAGGACCTGTGAGCGCAGGCGGTGCACCCGGCACACGTCGCACTGACGGCAATGCACCAGGCCCTTGCAGGAAAGGTCCTGGACCCTCCCCCCGAGCGCCTCGCGCCTCTCCAGCAGGGCCACGCTGACCCCCCTATCAGCCAGTTCCGCCGCGCAGGCCAGACCGGCCGGGCCTCCCCCGATGAGCACCACCTTGGCTATGCCCCCACCTCCTGCGGTGGGGCGAAGCAAGAGCCTGGCGGGGAGGCGGGTCCATGCGGTCCGGGAAGGGCGTCCATTATAGGTTTGCCACCATTAGCCAGCTATTTAAAAATTTTTACCGGGCACCGCACCGCTTAAGTCCTGGCCGCGGGATATACCCATGTGCGAGCCGTGGCCTTCACCGTGGATGTGGACCGGGATGTTAACCAGGCCTGCCAGGGACGATCGTGTTCGGTATCCCAGGGCAGCGATGCCCCCCGCTTCGATTCCTCGGCCCGCGGGCTGAGGGAGGTCCTCAGGGCCTTGGAGGGGGCGGAGGCGCCCGGGACCTTCTTCTGGGAGGGGCGAACCGCCCTGGAGCTGGCCTCCCGGATGGACCTGGTGAAGGCCATGAGCGGCCACGAGGTGGCCGCCCACGGGCACGAGCACGAGGATTTCTCCGGGGAGGGTACCGGAATCCCCCTGGACCGCCAGGCGGTGCGCGGGGTGCTGGAGAGCATGGAGGGCGCCCTCGATTCCACCTTCGGCAGTTCGCCCAGGGGCTTCCGGGCCCCCTATCAGAGGACCAGCCCCCAGCTGATGGAGGAGCTGTCCTCCCGGGGATACCTCTACGATTCCTCGGCTACCGTCCAGATGGTCGACGGCAGGGTGGCCCCGTACCGCAATGAGCTGGGCCTCCTGGAGGCGCCGGTGTGCTGGTCCCGGGACCGGCAGGGCAGGAAGATCGTCTCCTACCTGTGGCCCTATCACGAGGGGCGCAGGCCCATGAGCGACTATCTGGAGCTGCTTGACGAGTTCGAGGAGGGGCTCCTGGTCATGGCCACCCATTCCTGGCACATGGTGGAGAACTACTGCACTGGACCTCTGCCGCGGGAAAGGGCGGAGGAGGGGGTCAGGGAGCTGACCTCCTTCCTGAACGCGGTGCGGGATTCGGGGGCGGAGGTCACCACCATAGGGGGGTTCCTGAGGAGGCATCATGGCCTGTAACCCCGCGCACCGGCAGGCCATGGAGCTGGCCTGGTCCTCGCTCCAGGGGCTGGACGCCAGGGAGCTGGCCAGGGCCTCGGCGGGCGAGCTCCGGGAAGGGGAGCTGGTGCTCCCGACATTGGGAGGGGAGACCCTGGTGGACCTCCGGGACCGCATGGTGATCACCCCGGACCACGTCGGGGGGTGCTGGGGGCTGGCCGCCCTGCATCATCTCAAAGGCTGCCTTTCCTGGAGGGCGGACGAGACCTGGATATCCTTCGATCAGGTGCTGGACGCCAGACCTTTCTCTGCGGCCTTCCGGCAGAGGGCCGTGGCCCCCCTGGCCCTGCGATTCGGGGCGGCACCGAAGGACCTGGTCCGGGCAGCCAGGAGGCTGGGCGGAAGGCCCCTCTCCATGGGCGACTCGGCGGTGCTGCTGCAGGCCTTTCCCAGGCTGAGGGTGGCGGTGGTGGTCTGGAGGGGGGACGAGGAGGTGCCCGGCGGGGCCAACCTGCTGTTCGACCGCGGTGGCGCGGCCACGCTGCCGGCGGAGGACCTGGCCGAGATCGGGATCAGCATAGCCCAGTCGCTGCTCAGTACAGGCCGGTGATCTTCCCTTCCCCGTCTATGTCCACGTTCATGGCCGAGGGCTGCGAGGGCAGCCCGGGGATGAGCATTATGCGGCCGCAGATGGGCACCACGAACCCGGCCCCGGCGGAGACGAATATCTCCCTCACCGTGAGCTCCCAGCCCTGAGGGGCCCCTTTCATCTCCGGCTTGTCGGTCAGGGACAGCTGGGTCTTGGCCATGCAGACCATGAGGTTGGACATCCTGGAGGTCTCGATTATCCTCAGGTGCCGCTGGGCCGCGGTCTCATATTCCACCCTCGCCGCGCCGTACATCCTGGTGGCGATGGCCTCGATCTTCTCCTTGAGAGGCATGTCCAGGTCGTAAAGGAAGCGGAAGTCCGGGCGCTCCTTGTCCAGGACGTCCATGACCTGGTCGGCCAGTTCCTGACCGCCCTCCCCTCCCCTCTCGAAAACGTCGGAGAGGGCGCAGCGCACCCCCAGCCGCCGGCAGTGCTCCCGCACCGCCTCGATCTCCCGGAGGGTGTCGGCCTGGAAGTGGTTGATGGCCACCACCAGGGGCACGCCGAACGCACGAATGTTATCGATGTGCTTGTCCAGATTGGGAAAGCCCTTCTCCAGGGAGGCTAGGTCCTCGCATCCCACGTCGCCCAGGCGGCATCCCCCGTGCATCTTGAGGGCCTTTATGGAACAGACAAGCACGGCGCAGTCGGGCAGGAAGCCGTCGTTGCGGCAGACGATGTCGAAGAACTTCTCCGCGCCCAGGTCGGCGCCGAAACCGGCCTCGGTGACCACCACGTCCGCCATCTTCAGGGCGTACTTGGTGGCGATGATGGAGCTGTTGCCGTGGGCGATGTTGGCGAAAGGGAAGCCATGAATGAAGAACGGCTGCCCTTCCAGGGTCTGCACCAGGTTGGGGTTGATGGCGTCCTTGAGCAGGGTGGCCATGGCCCCTATGCATCCCAGCTCCTTGGCCCGTACCGGCCGGTTGTCATTGGTGTAGCCGATGATGATGCGCCCCAGCCTCTCCTTCAGGTCGGTCATGGAGGTGGTCAGGGCCAGTATGGCGCTGATCTCCGAGGCCACGGTGATGATGAAGCCGCTCTCGTGCGGGATCCCGCCCTCCTTCTTGCCCCCCAGGCCCACGACTATGTTGCGCAGCTCCCGGCAGTTCATATCGATGGCCTTCTTCAGGAAGATGCGCGTGGGATCGATGTTGAGCTGGTTGCCCTTGGCGATGTGGTTCTCCAGTATGGCCGAGAGAAGGTTGTGGGCGGCGCCCACGGCATGGATGTCCCCGGTGAAGTGCAGGTTTATGTCCCACATGGGGTAGACC
>MVPZ01000205.1 GCA_002067045.1 Methanomassiliicoccales archaeon PtaB.Bin134
CCGAGAGGTCCCGGGAGCTATGCCCGGACGCCGAGGTCAGCCCCATCCACGGCCTGGTGCAATCGATGGGCCCGCAGGAGATGAGGGGATACGACCTGGTGCTCGGCTGTCTGGATAACGTAGCCGCCAGGCTGCATCTCAACGCCAACTCCTATCACGCCCGGGTCCCGTACGTGGACGGGGGGACCGACGGGTTCCGCGGAAAGGTGCAGGTGGTCACGCCTCCTGTGTCCCCATGCCTGCAATGCGCCATGAACCGCAGCCACTTCAAGGTCCTGGAGAGGAGGTTCAGCTGCACCGGAAGGGACACGGTGTTCTACCAGCCCAAGATGGCTGCCGAGATCACCACCACCAGCGTGATCGCCGCCGTGCAGGTCCGGGAGGCGGTGAAGATCCTGTCCGGAGCGGAACCCATCCGCCACTTGATGCATTACGATGGGTTTAGCGGAAGCTCGCACATCCTGGAACTGGAGCGTGATCCAGGATGCTCGAACCATCTCCTGCCCTGATTATCAGAAAACTGATTCCAATGGAAAGGATTATACGTCCTCCTCAGGGATTGACCGGGACGATATCATGGTGGTAAGAGTAAGGGTCAGGAACGCGGAGACCGGAGCCACGGTGGACATGGAGCTGGAACTGGATAACACCGTGGAGGAGATAATCGACGGGGTCTCGGCCTATTGGGAGAAGGACCCCGGTGCCTATGTGATCCGCAAGGGGCGCCGCCTGCTGCGCGGACAGCAGAAGGTCCAGGAGCTCGATATGCAGCCGAACGAGGAGCTGGAGCTTATCCCGGACCCCGAAGGCGGCAACCGATGACCTTGCCCCTGGAGATCCTGTACATACGCCTGCGCAACGAGCTGGAAATGTGCCAGCCGCACCTACCCCAGGACTTCGACATGAGCGAGGAGAGCCTCACCAGCTTCCCGTTGAAGGTGGACATCACCCTGGACCGCACCCCGGGGCCGGTCATGGAGAACGGGAAGCTCTCCTATCGTTACAACCACCGACTGCAGCTGATCATCGGCCGGGAATACCCCTTCGAGAAGCCGCTGGTCATCTGGATGACCCCCATCTTCCATCCGAACATCATGATGCCAGAGGACGGGGGGCACGTGTGCATCAAGCTGCTCTCCGAATGGTCCTTCAACTCCACCCTGCTCACCTTCATCAAGGGCCTGGAGTCGATGCTCCTGTCGCCCAACGGGACCAGCCCGTTCGGCACGGATTCCTGCACCGCCGCGGCCCAATACTTCAACAGCAACCCCCGCAGGGCACCGCCGGTGGTGGTGGCCCCCGCACCAAAGGTGGTGCGGCGATGAGGCGCCCCCCGGTCATTCTCGGCGGCAAGGACCTGGAGGTGGAGGAGATGGAACCGCCCTCTCAGGAGCGCACCATCCCTCACAAGTGGCTGCCCCGCGAGGCCCTGTCCATGTACTCCACCAGGGACGGAGGGGAGATGTACCTGTTCAAGACCGCGGAGGAGAAGGTGCGCAACCACGCCCTGAGCAAGGCCGAGGAGAGGCTGGAGGTCATGGGCTTCCTGCTGGGGGAGGTATTCACCCATCAGGGCAAGGAGTATACGGTGGTCAGGGACGTGGCCACCACCGACCTGGAGGCCACCTCGGTGAGCGTGAGGTTCGATCACGAGGGCTTCGAATCCCTCTTCGCTTCCCTGGAGTGCGCCCGGTTCCGTTACGTGCTGGTGGGATGGTATCATTCCCATCCCGGCCACGGCTGCTTCCTCTCCCCCACCGACATCAACACCCAGAAGGGCATGTTCGACCGGCCTTACCATACCGCACTGGTGGTGGACCCCCTGCGCAAGGAGATGGACGCGTTCTGCCTGAGCGCGGGAGAGGTGCGCCGGCGCAAGTTCCTGGTCTACTGGGACGAGTACCAGAACCCCTACTATGGGGAGAGCGTCAAGCCGCGCAAGCTCAGAAGATGATCATACCCATATGGCGTGGCGGCGGCGCAGCGAGGCCTCGTCCTGCTTCAGCCTGGTCATCAGCAGGGGGACCATGGAATCAAGCATGACCATGCAGGAGAGCTCGAATATGGTGCCCAGGGGGGCCATCCTCTTCTTCTGATCGTCCCTGGGCTGCACAAGTTCCAGGACCAGGTTGCTGGCTATGCCCAGCTTGGAATGGGTGCTGCCGGTGATGGACACCACCGTGGCCCCGATGCGGCGCACGATGTTGGCGGTCTGCACCGCGGACATGGTCTCTCCGGTGTTGGAGATGATGAACACCAGGTCCCCCTCCTCGACAATGGGGGTGGTGGTGTCCCCCACGAAGTGGACGTCCAGACCTATCTGCACCAGGCGGGCGGCGAAGGCCTCGCCCACCAATCCGGAGCGGCCCACGCCATAGGTGAATATCTTGGGAGCGGTGGCCAGGGCCTCAACGATCTCGTCGATGACCTTCTCATCGACGCGCTCGATGGCCCGTCTGACCTCCTCAAGTATGTAGGCGGTGGGTTCCTTCAATCCTCATCCTCGTCCTTGGCGCCCTTGCCCTTCTTTACCTTGGTGTCCTTGCTGATCTTCTTGGTCAGCACCCTCTCGTAGATGACCTTCATGTACATGGCGTCATGCTCGAGCAGGGGAGAGCTGGAAATGATGACCGAGTTCGGATTGGCATCGGCCAGATATTCGGCCATGGGCTCGAATCTCAGGTCCCCCTTCTTTATGGGGGTGACCCGGCGCTCGTTCCCGCCCTCGTGCTCCACTCCGGAGAAGTGGGTGTAGCTCAGGTCGCCCACATAACTGCTGATCTCGTCGAACACCTCGGCGAAGTCCTCGGGCTCCCTGAGCTTCCCGTTGGTGCGGGCATGCAGGTGGGCGAAGTTGACCACCGGCACCAGCTGCTTGAACTTGTCGCACAGCTCCAGTATCTCGTCCAGACCGCCGAAGACCTCCTTCCTTCCGGAGGTCTCCAGGCCCAGCTTGGGGGTCAGGTCGTTCTTCTCCCACCAGGCCACCACCTCTTCCAGGCGGTCGGCGATGTTCGAGGCGGCCTCCCGGCGGCTGAGGTTGCCGTACAGGCCCATGTGGGTGACCACCATGCTGCCACCCATCTCCTGGGTCAGAAGGCCGGCCCAGCGTATGGAGTCCATGCTCTTCTTGGTGAGGTCCCCGCTCCCTGCCAGGTCTATGTAGTAGGGAGTGTGCATGGAGAGCTGCACGTCCAGCTCACTGCCCATCAGCCCCAGCAATCCCAGTTCTTCATAGTTGTGCGTCAGGCCGGAGGAGAGGCTGATCAAGGTGTCATCCTCCTTGATCTTCTCGTCAAGGTTGGTGATCTGCACCTCCTTTCTGCCCTTGCGGCGGTGTATCTCCACCACCAGGTCGTTCTCCAGTTCCCTGGGCGTCATGCCGACCTCCTCGTCGTCCGGGGAGCGTGGCATGACATTGACCCGGACCATCTGCACCTCCATGGCGTTCAGGCCAAGGCTGTGAACGTCCTCTATGCCATCCCTCAAAGTTCGACCCTTACAAGAAAGCGGAATACCAGCTGGACCAAAGCGAATCATCTATAACCCCGAGCAAACTAAACCATATGTCCAACGAGATATATAAGGGCTATTGAAATAAATTTTCAACATCCAATATTAACACGCCTTATATCATATGATACAGGAAAAACTATTATGCCCGCTCACATTTCCCCGGTCCTCCCTGATTCGAGGGAGTTGTCACCGTGGGGATGGGCCAGCTCTCAGTTTCCGGTGGTAATCCTAGAGGTTTTCGATGGCAAAGGTATATAACACCCCTCCATATTAGAGGGGCTTACCAATGTCGGGAGAGTCAGAAAATGGCAACTGCAAAGACTGACCCCAACGTTCTGGTCCTGATCGACGCCCTCAAGGCGGAGTCGAGGTCCAGCGGTGTGGGGATCTGGCGAGACATTGCTCTAAGATTGGAAAAGGCCAAGGCCAATTGGGCCGAGGTCAATCTGAGCAAGCTTGAGCGATATGCCTCCGAGGGCGACGTCATAGTCGTACCTGGGAAGGTGTTGGGGTCCGGGTCGCTGAACAAGAAGTTGACCGTAGCCGCATACGGTTTCTCCGAGTCCGCCAAGATCAAGATCGAGGCAGCTGGGGGCAAGAACCTGACCATCATGGAACTGGTCAAGGAGATGCCCCAGGGGACCGGGGTCAAGATAATGAGGTGATGGCATGGTCAAGATCATCGACGCTGAGAACCACATCGCAGGAAGGCTTGCATCCGTTGTGGCCAAGAGGCTTCTGAAGGGCGAGGAGATCGTCATCGTCAACGCCGAGAAGATAATCATCACCGGCGAACGGGACCATGTGCTCGCGGCCTACAAGCAGAAGAAGGACCTGGGCAATGTCAAGAGCGGCCCGTTCTTCCCCCGGCGCGCGGACCTCATAATGAAGAGGACCGTCAGGGGAATGCTTCCTTGGCAGACCACCTCCGGCAGGGAAGCCTACAGGAGGCTCAAGGTCTACGTGGGCGTGCCGAAGGAGTTCGCGGACCAGGAGAAGGAGAGGATCGAAGTGGCCATCAAGACCGGGCTGACCCAGTACGTCACGCTCAGTCAGATAGCCGAGTTCCTGGGCTCGAGGGTGAAGTGATATGTCCGAAGTTGTCAACACTAGCGGTAAGAGGAAGACGGCGGTGGCGCGTGCGGTCGCCCGCGAGGGCTCCGGCAAGGTGCGCATAAACAGCGTTCCGCTGGACATCGTCACCCCTGAACTGGCCAGATTGAAGATGGCCGAGCCTCTGACCTTGGTCCCTGAGAAGGCGGCCAAGGTGGACATCGACGTCAGCGTTTCCGGTGGAGGCGTGATGGGTCAGGCGGAAGCCACCCGCACCGCCATCGCCAAGGCCATCGTGGAGTTCTACAAGGATGAGGAGCTTGAGCTCGCTTTCAAGCACTTCGACAGGTCCTTGCTGATCAGCGACATACGCCGCAAGCTCCCGAAGAAGCCGCTGGGTCGTGGCGCCAGGAAGAAGAGGCAGAAATCGTACAGGTGAGCAGAGATGATAATACCGGTAAGATGTTACACGTGCGGCAAGGTGGTGGGAAGCTCCTACCAGACCTTCGTTAAGAGGGTGCAGATGGGGGAGGACCCCCAGGAAGTGCTGGACGATCTGGACATCAAACGGTACTGCTGCCGCCGTATGCTGATCTCCCATTCGGATTTGCTCGGTGAGCTGATCCCCCTGGGTTAAACCATTTATCACCCCTTTACAACGGGTCCGTGGGGTAGCTTGGAATCCTTCCTGCTTGGGGTGCAGGTGACTCCGATTCAAATTCGGACGGACCCACCACTTTCCATATTCAT
>MVPZ01000206.1 GCA_002067045.1 Methanomassiliicoccales archaeon PtaB.Bin134
AGGCAGGAATATCCTCTCCGTGGCCTTCGCCAGGTAGCAGTCCTCCATGGGCGGGCGCCCGACCACGGTGGCGCTATATATGGCGTCCCGGCGGTGGGTCACGGCGGTCACGTGGAACACCGGGTACTCACCCCTCAGGGAGTAGTAGCCAGTATGGTCCCCGAACGGCCCCTCCGTCCGGGTCTCGCCAGGCTCCACGTAGCCCTCAAGGATGAACTCCGCCGTAGCCGGCACCTCCAGGTCCACCGTCCGGCACTTCACCAGGTCCACGGGTGCACCCTGGATGAAACCGGCCAGCAGCATCTCGTCCATCCCCTGGGGCATGGGGGCGGTGGCCGCATAGGTAACTGCCGGGGCGGTGCCGATGGCCACCGCCACCTCCATGCGCCTCCCCTCCCGCTCGTAACCGTGGTAGTTGTGGCTGCCGTCCTTGTGAATGTGCCAGTGCATGCCGGTGGTGTTTCGGTCGTAGATCTGCATGCGATACATCCCCACGTTCCTCCTTCCCTCCACGCTCTTGGTGAACACCACCGGCAGGGTCACGAACCTCCCCCCATCCTGGGGCCAGCACTTCAGCACGGGGATCGCCCCGAGATCGACCTCGTCTCCGGTCAGGACCACCTCCTGGCATGGCGCTCTTCCGCTCTTTCTTACCCTAGGCAGGCACTTTGCCAACCCCATCAGCTCTGGGAGCGTTCCCACCTTACCCATGAAGGTTGTGGGCATGGTCATCTTCAGCAGCCCTGAGATCCTCTCCGCAACCTCGTCCGGGGAGACGGCCTCCAGCGCCATGGCCATCCTCCTGTCGCTGCCGAAGGCGTTGGTGAGCACTGGGAACCTGCTACCGGTGACGTTCTCGAACAGCAGCGCCTTCCCGCCCCCGGGGCTCTTGGACATGCGGTCGGTGATCTCCGTGATTTCCAGTTCTGGGGAGACCGGTCCCGCGATCCTCCTCAGCTCACCTTCCTTCTCCAGACGGTCCACGAAGCCGTGCAGGTCCCTGTAGGTCATTTTATCACTTCTCCAGCAGGTAGATGTGGCAGGCCCCCAGGGTCAGTTCCTTTATCTCCAGCGGGGTGAAGCCCGCTGCCGCCATCTTCCCCTTCAGGACCTCCGGGGATGGGAATGTGATTATGGAGTCGCAAAGGTATCGGTATGACGATGGGTCTCCCTTCTGGAGGCGGACCACGAGGGGCATTAGCTTCGTGAGGTAGAATATCATCCCCTCTCTGATCACAGGATGGCGGGGGATGGATAGCTCCACCACGGCCAGGCGCCCACCTGGTCTGAGCACACGGTGAACCTCCCTAAGGAATTTGTCGATATCGATCATGTTGCGAACACCGAAGGCAACCATGGCCTTGTCGAAGGAACCGTCCCTGAACGGCGATTTCAAGGCGTCGCCCTGTAGGACGGGGTAAGGGGCGTCCTCTCTCCTCTCCCTCCACTTGCTCAGCGCGGTCAGGAGCATGTTGCGCGAGAGGTCGATGCCCACGATGTCCCCGCTGTTCTTGGCCATCGCCTGCAGGGCCATGTCCCCGGTCCCGGTGGCAATGTCCAGTACCTTGTCCCCCGGACGGATGTCCAGCATGTCCAGCGTACGCTTCCGCCAGCGGCGGTCGATGGAGCCGGACATGAGGAGGTTGAGGCGGTCATAGGTCGGGGTGATATCGTCGAACATGCCGCCGATGCGCGACGGCCTCTTGTCCACATCCTTGACCACGTTGGAGGCCAGGCTCATCCATGCCCTCCCGCTTTCCTGAACGGACCGTGCGTGATGCTCATAGGAGGTAGACCCCCATAACCAAGGAGACGAAGACCATCACCGATATGATGCTGTTGATATTGAAAAAGGCGACGTTTATCCTGGTGAGGTCAGAGGGCCGGACCAGTAGGTGCTCGACGATGAACAGCGCCCCTATTAGCAAGAGGCACAGGAGATAGGCCGGGCCCATCGGAAGCATCCAGTAGAGAGCGGCCAGGCTGGCGATGCTTATGACATGCAGTGCCGATGATACGGCCAGCGCTGCCGGGACCCCCAGTCGGGAGGGTATGGACCTAAGGCCCTCCTTGCGGTCGAACTCGATATCCTGGCAGGCGTACAGTATGTCGAACCCGGCTATGTAGGTGGTGAGAGCAAGGCTGAGGACGGCCGTGGCATCGGTTATCGTCCCTGCCACCGCCACGCTGGCCCCCAGGGGCATTAGCCCGATGGAGATGCCGAGCACAAGATGGCTGGCCGACGTGAAGCGCTTGGTGTAGGAGTACCCGAAGAGGACGGCCAGAACGGGGAAGGAGAGCACGAAGCACAGGGGGGAGAGCATGGCCGCGGCTCCGACGAAGACGACCGCCGAGAGGAGGGTGAACGACCCTGCCTGCTTTGCTGAAAGGGTTCCCTGTGGTATGTGCCGCCCGCTGGTACGTGGGTTCCGGCTGTCGATGCCTGCGTCCACGATGCGGTTGAACCCCATTGCCGCTGACCGCGCACCCACTATGGCCACGATGATCCAAAGGACCATCTCCGCGGTGATGGTGTGGTCCGTGCTGAGAATAACCAGGGCTGCCAGGCCGAAGGGCAGGGCGAACACGGTGTGGCTCAGCTTGATCATCTGCGCGTAGCTCACCGCCTTCTCCCATGACCATCCACCCCCCGGTTCCTCCTCCGCAGCCCTCGTCCAGCGGCACATCCGGCGCTCCATCCAGGTGAATGCCTCATAGATGGCGATGCCCAGGATGCTCATGGCCAGTATTCCGACGTAGATCTCGGTATAGTTGCCCCACGTCCAGGCGTTCGTTATCATGTAGCCCAGCCCCGAGGTCCCCGCGAACGTCTCGGCGAAGTACAGCACCGAGATGGAGGTCCCGGTGATGATGCGCAAGGCGGTGAAGCAGGAGGGGAGCGCCGCGGGGATAACTGCTTCCCTGATGATGTCCCCCTCCGTCGCCCCCATAGAGCGCATGGAGTCGATGTACTTGCGGTCCAGACCGCTCACCCCCTCCTTGGTGGCGACGAGTATCTGGAAGAAGACCACCAGGGTGATGAGCAGTATCTTCGACAGGTCCCCCAGGCCGAAGAGCAGGATCATCACCGGCAGGAACACCATCTTGGGGATGGGGTAGGTCAGGAATATCAGGGGGCTCACGTAGCGATCGGTCTTGCGATCATAGCCGATCATGATCCCC
>MVPZ01000207.1 GCA_002067045.1 Methanomassiliicoccales archaeon PtaB.Bin134
CGCCCAGATGATGGAGAGGTACCAAGGCACCATGGCCGAAATCAACAGAGCTAAGGGGTTCAATGTCAACGCCGCTACAGTGAGCTTCTTCAGCTTCTCCACGAGGCTGAACCTGGTGTTCCGCGGACCCAGTGATCCAGCCTCCAAGGAGGCGGTGGGGCGCGTCATGGTTGAGTTTGTACGACCCCTTCTTGAAGAGCATTATTTCCCCATAGTACAGAGCCATTACCTCCAGGAGCTGAGGGTGGAGCAGATCCAGTCCATAACCGATCAGGTGGAGGGCCTCATGAGGGTGCAGGAGGGCACGGGGCCCCCGGACCCCCATATACAAATGGCCTGTCACTACCTGGTGTGCCGTCTCCGTATGGCACAGCTGCGGAGCATGGCCACCATGGTGCCGTCCCCGGGCCGACCCCAGGAGATGCATGAGGCCCACATGAGGAAGCTGGCAAATGACTCTGCGGCCTCGGGAGCCGAGTGCGTGAGGTGGGCCAAGACCCTTGCCGGAAATGGTGACCGCACCATGCTCGCGCAGGTGGAGATAGTCAATCTCCTAGCCACGCACTACCAGACCAGCTACGGCAAGAGGCTGATCCTGGGATCCTGGAATACGATGAAGGGCATCAAGAAGCAGGTGCTGCAATCGGCCATCGATGAGGGTATCCCGCTGGGAGAGGAGCTATTGGGATTTTGCGATGATGAATGGAGAGTGCTCAACGCCTCTACCAAGGAATGGCTGGCACGACAGCGGCAATCAAATGCAGAGGGTGAGGAGCGCCCACCGGACGATGAGGGGATAGCAGGCCTTAGGAAGCTGTCCTTCGTAAAGGAGAACGGGATCCCTCCGGCCACGTTCATGAAGGTATTGGAGGCGGTGAGGCGGGAGAGGCCGGCCAAGAAGGACTGGGCGCAGGAATGGAGCGAGCTGATGCGGACCCTGACCACTAGGGGGAGCGAGGTCCGAAGCATCGACATTCCCGGCTCGGACTACATGTGCCTGATTGTAGGTTCCGATCAGGGGCTCCTTCTGAAGACGGACGACGGCCGCATCGATGCAGGGCCCATGCTGATGATCGTGGAGGCGCTGAGGAGGGAGGGGGTCAAGCACATATGCATTTGCGTGAACTTCGCGAACGAGCTGGTCACCGCGGAGATGCTTCGCCGGTTCAAGCTCATTGCCGAGAAACGCTATCCCGAGACCACCTTCCAGGTAGTGGACGTCGTCCTCCTCACCACAAGCCTCATCTCCAGCCTGCGCCAGCAAGGCGTGGGGGAGCGATTCGAGCTGACGCCCGATATCTACCTGTAAATGTATAGCCAGAGATGAGAAGGAAGGCGGTGATGCACTGGCCCCGTCCTCCGTTCAATTAAATTTATTACCAACGACATTATGTGACCAATGCTCCATGCTATGACAGGAGACCGACCGGGGATCTGAAAATGAAACGGTTAATGAGCATCAAGAACCTTGGAGTGAACGATATTCCGATCGCAGGTGGCAAGGCGGCCAACCTAGGAGAGCTCACATCCGCGGGCTTCGAAGTTCCGCCGGGATTCGTGCTCACCACCGAGTCTTATGATTATTATCTGAAGCACAACAATATTAAGGACATCATCACCGAGGCCCTCTCGGGATTGGACGTGTCCTCTGACGCTGCCCTTCAGGATGCATCTGGCAAGATCCGCAAGGCCTTCGAGGAAGGAGAGATACCTAAGGACCTTGAGTCCTCGGTGATCGAGGAGTACAAGAAGCTGGGGAAGGGCAAGTTTCCTCTGGTGGCGGTCCGTTCCAGCGCCACGGCCGAGGACCTCCCGACAGCATCCTTCGCGGGGCAGCAGGACACCTACCTCAACGTATCTGGGCCGGAGTCGCTGCTGAAGAGCGTCAAGAGGTGCTGGGCGTCCCTGTTCACCCCGCGTGCACTGGCGTACCGGGTGTCCAAGAACTTCGAGCACGACAAGGTCAAGCTGGCCGTGGTGGTCCAGCGCATGGTCAACTCTGACATTTCCGGCATCATGTTCACCATAGACCCGAACTCCGAGCTTCCGCACATCATCATCGAGGCCGGATACGGACTGGGGGAGGCCCTAGTGGGGGGCAAGGTCACCCCTGACACCTATGTGGTGGACAAGTTCCACCGCAAGATACTCAACCGCCGCGTGTCCAACCAGACCTGGAAACTGGTCCGGGGGGAGAGCGGGGAGTGCATGAAACAGAACATACCTCAGGACCTGGCATCGAAGCAGAAGATGACCGACGAGCAGATCCTGGACCTCGCGGAGGTAGGGAACCAGATTGAGATGCACTACGACCGCCCCATGGACATAGAGTGGGCCATGGAGGGTGGGAACATGTACATCGTTCAGGCCCGTCCGGTCACCACCCTGTCCAAGGACAAGAACGACAAGGCTGTGAAGGCCGATGACAAGATCGAGGCTTCAAGGACGATCCTGGTCAAGGGCCTAGGGGCCAGCCCCGGGAAGGCCAGTGGTCCGGTCCGCATCTATCAGGAGGACATGAGCCTAGACGTTGTCAAGCAGGGAGACATCATGGTTACCCAGATGACCACCCCGGACATGGTGCCAGCTATGACCCGGACCTCAGCCATCATCACCGACGAGGGCGGCATGACCTGTCACGCGGCCATCGTCGCCCGGGAGCTGGGAATCCCCTGTATCGTGGGAGCCAACAACGCTACCGAGGTCCTCAAGAACGGCATGGAGGTGACTGTCCACGGTCAGACGGGAGTGGTCTACGAGGGGCTGGACAAGGAGGACAAGCCTGCTTCGACTTCCGTCGCTGCAATGGCCCCTTCCGCACCCGTGACCGGCACCAAGATCATGGTCAACGTCGGCGTCCCGCAGAAGGCCGAGGAGTACGCCCAGCTGCCCGTCCAGGGCGTCGGGCTGATGCGCATCGAGTTCCTCTTCACCTCATACATACAGGAGCACCCGTGCGCGCTCATAGAGCAGGGTCGCGAGAAGGAGCTCATAGAGAAGCTGAGCCAGGGCATCGCCACCGTGGCCAAGGCCTTCTACCCTAGGCCTGTGATCCTCCGCACCAGCGACTTCAAGACCAATGAGTACCGCGACATGAAGGGCGGGGCCCGGTACGAGCCCAAGGAGCAGAACCCCATGATTGGCTGGCGCGGCTGCTCCCGCTACGTCTCCGAGTCGTACCGCGACGCCTTCCTCGCCGAGCTGAAGGCCATCAAGAAGGCGCGGGACGAGATGGGCCTGACCAACGTGTGGATGATGCTCCCGTTCGTGCGCACCGTGGACGAGGTCGTGAAGATCGAGAAGATGATGAACGACATCGGCCTATACCGCGGCAACGACTTCAAGCTCTACCTCATGGCCGAGGTCCCGGTCATCGTGTTCATGGCCGAGGAGTTCGCGGAGCACTGCGACGGCTTCTCCATCGGTTCGAACGATCTCACCCAGCTCACCATGGGCGCCGACAGGGACTCGGACATCCTGGGCCGCATGGGCTACTTCGACGAGCGCAACGTGGCCATCAAGAGGGCCATCGCCCACCTCATAAAGCACGCTCACAACAAGGGCGTCCCGGTAGGCATATGCGGTCAGGCTCCGTCCGTGTACCCAGAGTTCTGCGAGTTCCTCGTACGGGCGGGCATCGACTCCATCTCGCTGAACGCTGACACCGTGCTGAAGACCATAAGCTACGTGGCGGCGGCGGAGCAGCGGATGGTCCTGGAGTCCATACGCAAGCAGAAGTAAGGACCAGAGGTCCTACTGACGGGTAGTGCTCATCGGGACCTCGTCCTTCAGCAGCCGGGTGTAGACCTGGACCAAGGGGTGGTGGGAGGCCTGGATGATCTTCACGTCGTCCAGGGAGTTGACCCCCATCTCCTTGGCCGACCTTTCCAGGCCCAGGTCGATATCCCTGTCAGGCTCCAGCACGAACGCCTGGAACTGGCGTACCCCCATGTCTCTAGCCGCCAGGACACGGTGGTGTCCGTCCACCAGAACATAGTAGCCCTTCTTTTGAACGACGATCAGAGGCTCCACCAGACCCCTCTTTATCTCATACTGCCTTCCCCGCAGCTCGTCGGCGAAGACCTCGTGCTGGGTTGGCCTGATGGACTCGATGGGGATTATCCTTCTCCGGATGTTGATGCTTATGCCGTGCTTCTTCTCCAGGAAGGTCTTGAGCATGTTGATCTTGTTGGGGGTCGCCTTCTCGATGTGGGACCTGATT
>MVPZ01000208.1 GCA_002067045.1 Methanomassiliicoccales archaeon PtaB.Bin134
AGGTGAGCGTATGAAGTGCGAGGAAGATGTGGAACTAATCGTGACCGTGGTGAGGAAGGGATGGGGGGAAGTGGCACTCAAGGCCTCCATGGATGCGGGGGCCCAGGGGGGCACAGTGATGTATGGCAGAGGGACCGGCATACATGAGCAGAAGACCCTGCTGGGCATCAGGATAGAACCGGAGAAGGAGATCCTGCTGACCGTGGCGGAGAGGCGCATCAGCGAGAAGGTGCTGGATGCGATAAGCCAGGCCGTGGAGCTGGAGAAGCCGGGCACTGGGATCGCCATGATCGTCCCGCTGCGCAAGGTGATCGGCCGATGCCATATGACGCCGCTTGAGGAGGGCTGAACCAGCCTCGGTGCAAAAAGTACATCTACCGAATCCCCATGATATGAGAGGGCCAGACATGTTGATCATAAGCGAGAGGATAAACGGGCTCTTTGCCGCGGTGGGCAGGGCCATAGACGCCAGGGACGCCGAGTTCATTCAGCAGCATGCCCTGCTCCAGGTGCGTTGCGGGGCCCAGGCCCTGGACCTCAACGTGGGGCCGGGGAGGGACGACGGGCCGGCGGCCATGGACTGGCTGGTGAGGACCGTGCAGGAGGTCACCGACCTCCCGCTGTGCATCGACACCCCCGGAATCAAGACCATGACCGCAGGGGTGCAGGCCTGCCGCAACAAGGTCATAATCAACTCCACCACGGCCGAGATGAAGAGGATGCAGGCGCTGTTCCCCCTGGCCCGGGAGCATGACGCGGACGTGATATGCCTGACCATGGATGAAAGGGGGATACCCAACGACGCGGAGTCCCGGGCGGAGATGGCCATGCTCATGATGACCACGGCCATGGAGCACGAGGTCATGCCCGACCGGCTGTACCTGGACCCCCTGGTCATGCCCATCAAGGCCGCCCCGGACCAGGCCATGAAGGTCATAAAGGCCATGAACCTGTTCCAGACCCTGAACGATCCCGCCCCGCGCACCGTGGTCGGCCTGTCTAACGTGTCCAATGGCTCGAAGGAGCGCAGCCTGCTGAACCGCACCTTCCTGGGCATGCTCATGGGTGCCGGGCTGGGCGCGGCCATCGTGGACGTACAGGACGAGGAGCTGATGCGCATCGTCAAGGCCGGGGAGATGCTCAGGGCCGAGAAGCTGTACTGCGACGATTTCCTGAGGGCCTGAACGTTAAGATGGCGACCTATGGGGTCCCGCGAATAGCTCTCACCAGGTGCCGTAGGTCCCGAAGTCCTTGGCCGCCTTGCACAGGGCCATCAGGTTGCCCGGTGGGGTGAACGGGGGGACCTCGCAGGCGGTCCCCAGTATGTATCCGGAGGGAGCGTCCCGGCCCCTCAGCAGCTGGGCCTTGGCCTGCTCGTACACCTGGCGCTGGGTTCCGTTGAGCATCAGCTTGGTGTCCACGGTGCCCATGCAGGTGGCGTAGGTGCCGAACTCCTGCACCAGCAGGTCGGAGGGGAACACCTCGCGGCCCTTGTAGCCGATGTGCACGATGGTCATGGGGGACCAGGCCATCTCCTCCTTCAGGACCTTGTAGTCAGTCTCGTGGTTGCCGCACAGGTGGTAGAACACCTGGGGACCGGCCCCATACTGGAAGCACCTGGTCACGAACTCGTGCAGGTACTTGGCGGAGAACTCCCTCACCAGATCGTCGGAGAATATGTCGTTGTTGCCCAGCACGGAACCGGTGGTGATGGCCGCCAGCCCGTAGCGGTCGGCGATGACCTTGGCCCCGTTGGCCGCGGTCTCCATGTACGTGCGCACCAGTATGTGCGCCGCGTCGGGCTCGCTGAGCGTCCACATCAGGAAGTTCTCCAGGCCGCAGAGCTGCGCGGCGCTGCCGGTGATGTCCGAGGCGATGGCCAGCGGGGTGAACATCCGGGGCATGTGCTTCTCCACGTAATCGTTGGCCCGGAACAGCTGGTTTATCGTCCATCCCTTGGCCAGGTCCTCCGGGGCCGGGATGTGCAGCTCGTCGACCTGGGATGGGTCCAGCACTATGGGGGCCTTGGGGACCGGGGGCATGAGGTCCATGTACTGGGTCTCCAGCCCCAATTCCACCAGCCAGGGCAGGGAGAAGTACCAGTGGGTGACCGGAAGAAGGTCGTACAGCTCCTGGATGCTGGCCACGCAGTGCGCCCCCAGCTCGGGCTGCTCGTAGAACTCGCGGATGGTCCTGCCGCAGGCCACCGCGGCGTGGGATAGCATCATGGGGTCGACCGAGATGTGACCGTGGTTGGTGCCCATGAATGGCGAGGCGAACCTCTTGCGGGCCTCGCTGAGCCAAGCGTCATCGATCGGAGCGAAGGTATCTTCCACGACGGTCATGGTTAGGGGAGGGAAGCAAGGTGTATTTGCATTCTGTGGTCCAAGGAAAAGGTAAGATAGCCCTGCAGGGGAACGTGTTCGCCTGAGCGGGGAACTGCTCTTCACCCTGAGGAAGGATGCCTCCGCGATCAAGCACGGAGGGGGGGTGCGGATAGGCCAGGCATGGCGGCGAGGCACTTCACCTCTTGAATATCAGGTCCACCCGGGTCACGTCCCACAGGTTCTCGATCTTCTCCTTGATCTCCTCCCGGATGTTGTTGGCGAACTGATGGTCCTCCGGCAGGTCTATGCTGATG
>MVPZ01000209.1 GCA_002067045.1 Methanomassiliicoccales archaeon PtaB.Bin134
GGCCGACGAGGTCTTCATGACCGGCACCGCGGCGGAGATCTCCCCGATACGCGCGATCGACAACCGGCTGATCGGCGGCGGTTCGATCGGACCGATCACCAAGCGTGTCGGCGAGGCCTTCCACCGGGCGGCCATGGGTCAGGACCCCAAGTACGCCAAGTGGCTGGACCTGGTCCAGTGACCTAAACATCTTCCTTTTTCCAATTTTTAGGCACACCGCCGTTCCGGGATCCGATGAGGGGCGTTATATATGCCTGGCTCCGATTATCTTCCGGTGCTCCATGTACGAGGTCCGGTTCCACGGTAGAGGGGGGCAGGGGGCGGTCATGGCCGCGCAGGCCCTGGCGGAGGCGGCGGTCATCGAGGGCAGGCATGCCAATGCCTTCCCCTTCTTCGGTGCGGAGAGGCGCGGGGCCCCGGTGATGGCCTTCGCGCGCATCGACGACCGGAAGATAAGCATCAAGTCCCAGGTCTACGAGCCGGACCTGCTGGTGGTGCTGGACGAGTCCCTGCTGGACATCGAGCCGGTGGCCAGGGGGCTGAAGGCCGACGGCAAGGCGGTCATCAACACCCGCAAACTGCCGGTGGAGATCGACCTGGGGGTGGAGGTGGAGTGCGCCACGGTGCCGGCCACCGCCATCGCCCTGGAGTACCTGAAGGCCCCCATCGTGAACACCGCGATCCTTGGCGCGGTGGTCAAGGTCAGCGGGCTGGTCTCCATGGACTCCATGCGCCAGGCCATAGAGAACCGCTTCGGGGAGAAGTTCGGCGAGGCCGCCGCCAGGACCAACGCGGCCGCGGCCGCCGCGGCCTACGAGCAGGCGGCCATCGGAAGGTGCAAGGGAGGACGGCCCCTGCCGGACAAGAGGGAATGGCTGCCCGATTGGCACGACATCCCCATCGGCACCACCCTGGACGAACGAATGATCGACGGGGTGGCCGTCGGACCTGGAGGTGCCAGGCAGAACCTCACCGGCAGCTGGAGGGTGCAGACCCCCCGCTATGACAGGGAGAAGTGCGTGCGCTGCCTGCGCTGCTGGTTCTCCTGTCCGGAGGGCTGCATCAGGCGGGAGGAGGACGACTACGTGCGCTGGGACCTGAACTACTGCAAGGGTTGCGGCGTCTGCTCGCAGGTGTGCCCGGTCAAGGCCATCGACATGATCAAGGGGGGATCCAGGTGAAGATCAAGGTCATAAGCGCCGATCACGCGGTGGCCTACGCCGCCAAGCTGGCCAGGACGGAGGTGGTGCCCAGCTTCCCCATCACCCCCCAGACGCTGATCGTGGAACAGCTTGCCGAGTTCATCAACGACGGGGAGCTGGACGCGGATTTCATCCCCGCGGACAGCGAGCACTCGGTGATGAGCATGGCCATAGGCGCCAGCGCCGGTGGCGTGCGCGTCTTCACGGCCACGTCATCACAGGGGCTGGCATTGATGCACGAGATGCTGTACGCCGTGCCGCAGAACCGCCTGCCCATCGTGATGGCCAACGTCAACCGCTCCCTGGGGGCGGCCTCCGGCATATGGGTGGAGTACAACGATTCCATGGCCGAGAGGGACTCGGGGTGGCTTCAGGTCTACGTGGAGGACAACCAGGAGGCTCTGGACGCGACGCTGATGGCCTTCCGGCTGGCCGAGGACCGCAGGGTGCTGCTGCCGGTGATGGTCTGCCTGGACGGTTTCATCCTGTCGCACACCGTGGAGCGGGTGGAGGTTCCGGGGCAGGAGGAGGTGGACCGCTTCATCTCAAGGTACGAGCCGCTGCACATGCTCGATCCATCCCATCCCAAGCTGATCAACCCCATCGTGCCTCCGGAGTACGCCATGGAGATGCGCTACCAGCTGGACCGGGCCGTGGAGCATTCCCGGGAGGTCATCGCCGAGGTGGACGGGGAGTTCGCCAAGGCCTTCGGCCGCAGGTACGGAGGGCTCATAGACACCTACCGTCTGGAGGACGCCGATTTCGCCATGCTCACCCTGGGCACGGCCACGGGGCTGGCCCGCGAGGCTGTGGACCAGCTCAGGTCCGAGGGGAAGAGGGCCGGCCTGATCAAGCTGCGCTTCATGCGCCCCTTCCCCTTCAAGGAGCTGTGCCAGGCATGCGAGGGCCTGAAGGCCCTGGGGGTGTTCGACCGTTCGGCGTCCTTCAACGGCGGGGGCCCGGTGCACACCGAGGTGGCCGCCGCGCTGTGCAACGTACCCACCGTCGTCACCGGGCATGTGGCGGGCATAGGGGGCAGGGACATAACCCCCGCGCACATGCTGGAGATGTACGGCATAGTGGAGAGGGCCTCCCGGGGGGAGAAGGTGCGACAGGTGACCTGGCATGGCCTGAGGGGGGATATGGAATGAGCGAGCTGCGCACCATCAAGGACATGCCGACCAACGACATGTTCGTCAGCGGGCACGGGGCCTGCGCCGGCTGCGGAATGGCCATCGCGGTCAAGAACATCATGCGCATCCTGGGGGCGGACACCACCGTGTACGTTCCCGCAAGCTGCCTGGTGGTGATCAGCGCCATGTACCCTACCAGCAACTTCCGGACTCCATACCTGTTCACGGCGTTCGAGAACACTGGCGCCGTCACCACCGGCATACGCGCGGCGCAGCGCCGCCGCGGTCTCGACTCCACCGTCGTGGGCATCGCCGGGGACGGAGGCACATTCGACATCGGCCTGCAGGCGCTGTCCGGAGCTGCGGAGCGCAACGAGGACCTACTGTACGTGTGCGTGGACAACGAGGGCTACATGAACACCGGCATCCAGAGGTCCGGGGCCACGCCCTTTGGCGCCTGGACCACCACCACGCCCGTGGGCACCAAGGTGGAGGGCAAGCGGGAGTTCAAGAAGGACCTCATGGCCATCGTGGCCGCGCACGATCCGCCGTACGCCGCGTCCCTGTCCATCGCGCACTTCAACGATTTCGTCAGGAAGGTGGAGAAGGCCAAGAACGCCAAGGGCTTCCGATTCCTGCACGTGATGACACCCTGCGTGCCAGGTTGGCGATCCGACCCCTCCATGACCGTGGAGATCGCCCGGCTGGCCGTGGAGACGGGGATGTGGACGCTCTACGAGATCGAGGCCGGGGAGGCCCGCACGACGTATAAGCCGCAGGCCATGCTGCCGGTGACGGACTACCTCAAGCTGCAGGGCCGGTTCAGGCACATGGAGAACGGTGACATCGCCAAGCTGCAGGAATGGCTGTGCAACAAGTGGTACATGCACTACGGCGGCGATACCGAGCAGCCGGTCTGCGCCAGGTTCGAGAAGGTGAAGAAGGTGCGCCACCCCCACGAGGAGCAGCTGCACTTCATATGATGATCAACTGCGAGCGGAGGCCAACGCCAAGTTCTTGGCGTTCTGCAGGCAGTCCCTGAGCACCTGCAGCGTTCCCTGACGCTCCTCGTAGCGCAGCCCTAGGCGATCGGCCATCTCTCTCGATCGTGACCGCAGGTCCTCGCGGTCGCCCACCCCGGTGTCCACGAGAAGGACCCTGGAATAGCCGTCGAACAGCATGTCCAGGAACCACTGAGCGTCGACCCCCAGCTCCTCGTAGTTCGGCATCTTGCTGTAGAGCTCCTTCTCGAAATACTCGGTGCCCATCTCGGAGATGAAAGGGATGGCGAACATGGTCCCTGCGCAGATCCTCTTCTCCCGGGCATACTCCTCGTTGGTCAGGAGGGCGCCCACGCAATCATCGGCCTCGATGGTGACCGTGGGGATGATGAGGTCCCTCTGAACGTCCTTCAGGGAATTGCAGGTCCCGAATCCCAGGAACACCGCGTCCACCTTTCCCTGCAGGGCGTTCACGTGCTCCACGACCGCCTTCTTGAGGTCCTGGGGGTAGGAATGCAGCCCGAACTCCAGGTATTCCTTGTGCACGATGTCAGGGTCGCCTTCCGTAAGAAGGTCCATCTCTTTGCGGAAACTCTCGCAAGCCACAACGCCGATCCTCATTTTCATGACCGGAACATCATCAGAATTAGTAATATTTTAATATGTCTAGGTACTAATATTCTATTACTCATGAACGAGGGCGAGAACGAACTTCTGAGGAAGATCGAGGAGCTACGTCAGGGTCTGGACGCCCTCGGGCGCTCGGTCACATCCCTGCGCAAGGATGGGATGGACCAGGCCTTCCATGAGCAGATAGGCACATCCTATCTGGATAACAACCGTGATGCTGTGCGCGCGCTTATGGAAGAGTGGGCGGTCCAGGACACGGAGGTCCTTATGGACATCTCAGGAATGTACGACCGGGCGATGGAAAGATACCAGATCAACGACCTCGACGGCGCCATCAGGTCGTTGGACGAGGTCCATCAATTGGTGATGCATCTTCCGGACGGGGACCTGGAGGTCGGGAAGAGGGGCGATCTGCTCTCGGTCCTGGACCGCAGCAGGCAGCAGATGGCCATGCTGGAGACGCTGCGGTTCCACACCGGCCGCCCAGGCGTGCGAAGGTCGTGCGACAGCGCCTACGGGGGGATCGAGCCGGAAAGGCTGGAGGCCATGTTGAACCCCCTCTCAAATGCCGTCAGATTGAAGATACTGGCGTTGTTGTACACAAGCTCGCGCAGCTTCACTGAGATCATGACCGAGCTGCAGATGCAGAAAGGACACCTGCAGTTCCACATCAGGAAACTGGTAGAATCCGGATATGTCATGGTAGACCGCAGGACGCACCTCTACTCCCTGGGGGAGAAGGGGCTGATGGCGGTCGACGGTCTGGGCCATCTTTTCTCCAAGATGCTGTCGTGACAGGGGCCTCAGTCCTTGGCGATCGCTCCCAGGGTCAGAAGGAGCACGCCGATCAAGCCGATGGCCACGGGGGTGATTATCGCGTCACGCTCGTAGGTGAACACCTCGGTGGTGATGAACAGGATGGTCTCCTCGTGCGTCACGGTCATCATGTAATAGGCCAACGCATTTCCGACCACCGCCAAGACGGCACCCGCCCCTATCAACACACGCTTTGCCAATGGTTTTTTCACGGTCGATCCCCGGCATGGAACCCATATGATCAGTATTAATGACTTCCTGGAGCGATTCCCGGTGGGATATGGGCGGTTCCACGCGAACCATCCCTGGCCACCCTCGCCGGGGTTGGATAACCCTTTTATAGAACCATCCCTTTGAGCGTTCCTGCTCTTATGAGCCCGTGAATAATGAGGATGTTTACACATCGGAAGGAGGTATAAGTTTGGCAAAAGCAGTGTTCGTTAGATTCGAATTGCCCAAGGAACTCAAGGACAAGGCCTATGAGGTCGTCGAGCTGGCCCGGGACACCGGCAAGCTGAAGAAGGGCACCAACGAGGTCACCAAGATCGTGGAGCGCGGAGAGGCCTCCCTGGTCGTGCTGGCGGAGGACGTCCAGCCCCCGGAGATCCTGGCCCACATGCCCATGCTCTGCGAGGAGAGGAACATTCCCTACGTGTACGTGGACAGCAAGGCCCAGCTGGGGAACTCCTGCGGACTGGAGAAGCCCACCGCATCCATCGCCATCCTCGACGCTGGAAAGGGCAAGCCCATCCTGGAGGCCTTGGTCGACCAGGTCAAGAAGATAAAGGGCTAAAGGGTGTCATAAATGGCTGACGAAGATAGCATTCCTTCAGAAGTTGTGGAGATAATAGGCAGGACGGGCATGACCGGGGAGGCCACCCAGGTCAAGGTCCGCGTGCTGGACGGCCGCGACAAGGGAAGGATCATCACCAGGAACATCATGGGGCCGGTCCGCATGGGCGACATCCTGATGCTCAGAGAGACGTCCAGAGAGGCCAGGAAGCTCTCCCTGAGGTAAGGAGGCAGCACACATGGTAGAGCAACACTTATGCACTTTCTGCGGGGAGCAGATCGAGCCCGGCACCGGAAAGATGTACGTGAAGAAGGACGGGACGGTCTGGCTGTTCTGCACCAACAAGTGCTACAAGAACATGGTCGACCTCAAGCGCGTGCCCAGGAACGTCACCTGGACCAAGGCCTACGCCGCCAAGAAGAACCTGATCATGGCCACCAAGGAGAAGGCCGAGGAGAAGGCTGAGGTGAAGGCCGAGCCCGTGGCCGTCGAGAAGGCCGAGAAGAAGGCCGAGCCCAAGGTCAAGACCATGAACAGGAAGAAGGCCAGGGCCGCCAAGAAGGCCGAGGCCGAGGCAGCGCCGAAGGAGTGAGCCCCATGATGGAGCGCACCTTCGTAATGCTCAAGCCGGACGCCGTTCAGCGCGGCCTCATGGGCCAGATCGTGGCCCGGCTGGAGGCCAAGGGCTTCCGCCCGGTGGCCATGAAGTTCATGCGCATACCGCGCGAGCTGGCCGAGAGGCACTACGGCGAGCACAAGGGCAAGGGGTTCTTCCCCAAGCTCATCGAGTACATGACCTCCGGCCCGGTGCTCGTCATGGTCTGGGAAGGGGACAACATAATCTCCGTCTGTCGGAACATGATGGGCAAGACCAACCCGGTGGAGGCCGCGCCCGGCACCATCCGCGGGGACTTCGCCCAGCAGACCGGCCGCAACATCATCCACGGCTCCGATTCCCCGGAATCGGCCAAGAGGGAGATCGAGCTGTTCTTCAACGACTACGAGCTGCTCGGCTACGAACCGTGCAACAAGGTCTGGCTTTTCGAGTAGGTTCCAAACCCCTTTTCCTTACATTTTCTTTGTTCTCCTGAGTTCCATCGCGCATGCCCATCGCCCTCCCGGCCGCTGGTTCAGAAAGGTTATAATATGCTTTCTCAAATGGCAAGGTCATGACCATCCGTCAGCCCATAGTCAGCGTGCTGGGCCACGTGGACCACGGCAAGACCAGCCTGCTCGATTACATCAGGGGAACGGCGGTCATCACCCACGAGGCCGGAAGGATCACCCAGCACATCGGGGCCACCGAGGTGCCCCTGGAGCACGTGAACAAGGTGTGCGCGAAGCTCATGGGCGGCAAGAAGTTCTCCGTTCCCGGGCTGCTCTTCATCGACACCCCCGGCCATCACTCCTTCACCACCCTGCGCGCCCGGGGCGGCTCCCTGGCGGACATCGCCATTCTGGTCATCGACATCAACGAGGGATTGAAGCCCCAGACCCTGGAGTCCATAAGCATACTGCGCCGCTTCAAGACCCCCTTCATCATCGCCCTGAACAAGATCGACCTGGTGGACGGCTGGGACACCCACGCCTCCGCCCCCTTCATCATCTCCGAGAAGACCCAGAGCGAGGAGGCCCAGGCCGCCCTGAGCGAGAAGCTATACAGCGTGGTCGGCCGACTGGCCGAGGAGGGGATGTCCTCCGAGCGCTACGACCGCATCGAGAACTTCACCAAGAACATCGCGCTGGTCCCGATCAGCGCCCGCAACGGCGAGGGCGTCCCCGACCTGCTGCTGGTGCTGGTCGGCCTGGCCCAGCGCTTCCTGGAGGAATCGCTCAAGACCGCGGAGGGCCCGGCCAAGGGAACCATCCTGGAGGTCAAGGAGGAGCGCGGGCTCGGACAGACCATTGACGTCATCCTGTACGACGGGCAGCTCCGGCAGGGGGACGCCATAGCCATGGGGACCAAGGGCAAGCCCCTGCTCACCAAGGTCAAGGCCATCCTGAAGCCCAAGCCCCTGGACGAGATCAGGGACCCCAGGGACAAGTTCGACCGCATGAAGGAGATCACCGCCGCGGCCGGCGTGAAGATACTCTGCCAGAACCTAGAGGGCGTGGTCGCCGGGGCCCCGCTGCGCGCGATAAAGGGCAACCAGGACGAGGTCATCAAGGAGATCGCCGAGGAGACCAAGATCAACATCGAGGTGGCCGACAACGGCCTGATGATCAAGGCCGACGCCCTGGGTTCCCTGGAGGCCCTGGCCTATGAGTGCAAGAGGGCCGACATCCCCATCCGCAAGTACGAGATCGGGGACATCTCCAAGAGGGACATAATCGAGGTCAGCGCCTACAACGATCCGCTGCACAAGGTGGTGCTGGGGTTCAACGTGAGCATGCTGCCGGACGCCAAGGACGCCCTGACCACGCATGAATCCAAGGTGTTCCTGAACGCCGTGGTCTACGGCCTCATAGACGACTACCAGAAATGGGTGGAGGAGGAGAAGCGCAAGGCCGAGCTGGAGAAGCGCTCGCTGGTGGCCTTCCCCGGCAAGATCAGGGTGCTTCCCAACTGCGTGTTCCGGGCCAGCAAGCCGGCCATCGTAGGGGTCCGGGTGCTGGCCGGCCGCATACGCAACAACCAGAAGCTCATCTCTGGCGATGGCAAGGAGATCGGGCGCATACGCTCCCTGCGCACCGGGGAGGACGTGCTCAAGGAGGCCATCGTGGGGCAGGAGATCGCCGTGGCCATAGAGGGGGCGACCGTCGGAAGGCAGCTGAACGTGGAGGACATCCTGTACGTGGACATCCTGGAGTCCGAGATAAAGAACCTTCAGGACTACGACCTCAACTTCGAGGAGAAGGAGGTCCTGGAGCAGCTGCTGGAGATCAAGCGAAAAGAGGACCCCTTCTGGGGCATGTGATCATCGTTCCCGACCGCAGTTGGGGCAGTAGGACCCGTAGTCGGGCATCTTCCCGCCGCATTCCGGGCATCTTTTAAGCAGGTCCTCCTCGGCCCTGGCCAGCCTGTGTCGGGTCAGTATCCTGAGCATGATCAGGAAGCTGACGCCGATCAGCACGATGATGGCCATGAGCGCTATGAAGAGGTCCCATCTGGACTCCTGATGGACGCTCAGGTTGTCCGTGTCCAGCTCGTAGCGCACATTCAGTTCCCCGGGGGACGATGGTGTTGTGCCAGCGTCAGAATTGTCCACCAGGAGAACGTAGTCCCCCGTTCCAACAAATATCTCGTAGCCGTAGGCGGGCGCGTCGCCGGCGTTCAGGAAGGAGGCACCCTCCAGGGCCTGGAAAGGCTCCCCCTCCCGATAGGAAAGGTAGGAGTCCCAGGTCATAAGGAGCACGTCGAAGCTGTTCTGCTCCGACCCCTGGTCCAGGAACACCAGGTATCTCAGGCTTCCCGCCTCGCCGAAGTCCCCGTCCACGGGCGCGGAGGGAACGGAGAAGTTCACCAGGACCAGATGCTCCCCGGGGGCGATGGTCGCCCGCCCGTCAAAGGAGGCCGCCTGGGCTCCGCTCGGGACGGCCAACAGAATGATGAGCATGAGCGCCGCCAGCAGCGGCAGGGTCCTGGCCACGTCCCGAGAATCTCCTTCCGTCTAGATAAAGCATGGTCAGGATTAATTACGCCGAGAGCGTTCCATGCCTGATGAGCCCCCGACCTGTTCTGAGCAAGCGCAGCCCGGCCACCATGGAGCCGGTGGGCGATGCGGTCTGCTCCTGGCCAGACGAGGTGCCCGGCATGGTGGAGGAGGCCAGGAGGGCCCAGGCCAAATGGGCGGAGGTGCCGCCGACCCAGAGGTCCAGGGAGCTCCGGAAGGTACAGGAGAGCCTGGCCGAACGCACCGACGAGTTCTGCGCGATAGTGTCCGAGGAGACCGGAAAACCGATCATGGAGTCCCTGGCCACGGACGTGATGAACGCCCTGAGCGTGGGGGACTTCGCCGTGTCCAGGGTGGAGCATGTCTTCCACGAGTCCAGGGTGGACTTCGGCAACCTGAACACCATGATGAGGTACATGGGCCGCAGCTCCCACCTCATCCCCCGCCCCATCGGGGTGGTGGGCATCATCGCCCCCTGGAACTATCCCCTGGCCATACCGTACTCCCAGACCATGATGTGCCTGGCCGCCGGGAACGGGGTGGTGCTGAAACCCTCCTCCCACACCCCGCTCACCGCCATGCGGATGATGGAGCTTCTGGCCGCGGCCGACCTTCCGAAGGGATTGGTCCAGCTGGCCATCGGCTCGGGCAAGGAGGTGGGCGAGGCCCTGGCCTCCTCGGACGTGGACCGCATCATCTTCACCGGGCACGCCGGGGTGGGGCGCAGGATAATGCAGCTGGCCGCGCAGAGGCTGACCCCCATCACCCTGGAGCTGGGGGGCAAGGACGCCCTGCTGGTGCTCAAGGACGCCGACCTCCGACGGGCGGCCAAGGCCGCCTGCTGGGGGGCGTTCGTCAACTGCGGGCAGACCTGCGCGGCGGTCAAGCGCATATACGTCCAGAAGGGGGTGGCCAGGAGGTTCACCGAGCTCTTCCTGAGGGAGGTGGCTGGCATCCGGCCGGGGTACGACCTGAAGGACCACACCATCTCCATGGGCCCCCTGATCTCCGAGCAGGCCCTGAAGGACATGGAGCTGCAGGTGGCCACGGCGCGGGCCCAGGGGGCCGAGGTGTTGGCCGGAGGGGAGCGCATCCATCGCCCGGGACACTTCTTCCAGCCCACGGTGCTCTCGGCCTCCCAGGAGATGGACGTCGTGCGCCAGGAGACCTTCGGCCCGGTGGTGGCCCTGCTGACCTTCGACGATGAGGAGGAGGCGGTGCGCATGGCCAACGACAGCCCCTTCGCGCTCAACGGCAGCGTGTGGACCGCGGACCTGGAGCGGGGGAGGAGGATGGCCGCGCGCCTGCGCTCCGGCACCATCACCGTGAACAATGTCGCGTACACCTACGGCCTGGGCGCCACGCCCTGGGGCGGCCGGGGGGAGAGCGGCTTCGGGCGCACGCACGGGGATGGCGGCTTCGAGGAGCTGGTGGAGAGGCAGCACGTGCACGTGGACCGGGGCAAGTTCTCCTCGGAGATATGGTGGCCCCCGTACGCCCGGGAGGGCATGGAGGCCATGCGCGACTTCACTGGAATGGCCTTCAACGGGGAGAAGGACCGGCTGCTGCAGAGGCTGCTCAAGGCCAGGCGGCTCATGAGGCGCTAAGCCGGGAAAGCGTATTATAGCTTCCTTCCCTTGGGTGTAGGCGGGAGAGCCATGAGGAGCAGGGGATGGAACCGGAGGGCCAGGTGGTACTTCGGCCTGACCGTCCTGCTCATATTCCTGGCCTGGACCTACACCTACTTCAGCCGCGAGGTCCCCCTGCACCACCACCTGCTCATCCCCTTCGCCTTCGTGACCCTGGGCATGGCCATCAAGTACGGGGACCAGGTGTTCGACCTGAACATAGGGAGCAAGCGCAGGGCGCTCCTGCTATCGGTGCCCGCCGGGCTGCTCATGGGCGCCCTGATATACCTGGACGAGGGGTCGGCCACCATATTCATCGGCCTGCTGCTGGCGCTGCTGATCGCCTCCAAGTACGACAACCTGGCCTTCAAGCTGGGCTTCCTGACCGCGGGCTCCATCGCCGTACTGGCAGTTGTGAACGGAAATCCCTTCCACCTCATAGGAGCCTTCGCGGTCATGATGGCGGCCATCGCCGACGAGGTGCTCAGCGATCGCGGGGACCGCATGGCCGGAGGCCCCTGGGCGCTTCTGCTGAAGGAACGCCCGGTGCTCAAGGTGGCCGTGCTGGTGCTGTGCGTCCTGGGGGTCCTGCCGACCTACCTCTACTTCATAGCGTTCCTGGGGTTCGACACCGGATACTCCTTCGTGGAGCAGATCAGCCTGTCAGGGGGGATCGGCGATCGAGAGGCATGACGTGCTGGTGCTGGGGGCCGGTCCGGCCGGAGCGGCCGCGGCCTTCTTCCTGTCGCACCTGAGCGCCGGGAAGCTGAACGTCCTCTCCCTGGAGAAGCTGGACAGGAACTTCGGCCGCTATCACCGCATGTGCGGGGAGGCCATCAGCGAGAGGGCCTTTCGCGAACTGGCCCCGCTGTCCCCGGAGCATGTCACCCACCGCATAAGGAGGGCGGTGGAGCACTGGCCCGGCGGCGTGCGCATCGAGACCGGGGCCGACGGCTACATCCTGGACCGGCCGGCCTTCCTGCGCGACGTTCTGGACCTGGCCCAGAAGGAGGGCTGCCACCGCGAGGTCGGCTCGGCCGTGCGCGTCTCCAGGGGTGACAGGGGATACATCGTGGAGACCAGGGACGGACGCGCGTTCAGCGCGGAATGGCTGGTGGGCGCGGACGGCTGGAACTCGCTGGTCCGCAGGACCTTCTTCCAGGGGTCCCCCCGGCTGCTGTGGGCCGAGCAGTACGTGCTTCCCGGAAGCACCGAACCGGACACCATGCACTTCCACTACGACGAACGGTACCTGGGAGGCTACAGATGGGTGTTCCCGCACCCCTCCGGGATGAGGGTCGGCTTCACCCGGGGCGCGGAGGAGGTCCCGGAGGCCCTGGAAAGGCACGGGCGGCCGATCCCCTACGGGTACTCGCAGGTGGTGAACGGCAGGGCCTGCCTGGTGGGGGACGCCGCGGGGCAGGCCAATCCCATCACCTTCGGTGGGATACGGATCGGCATGATGGCCGGGAGGATGGCCGCGGAGTCCATCGTCCACGGGGGATTGGAGGGATACGCGGAACGATGGCCCTCGTCCCCATTCGCGTCCCCCGTTTACGTTAAGGCCTTCGACGCCCTGCAGGGCATGGACAACGACGCGCTGTACCGCTCGGTGCGCCCGTTCCGCAAGGGTTACGGAACGATCGCCGGGATGAGGGCGCTGTTCGGTGGAAGGAGGAACAGGCTGCTATACCGGGCCTACGGTATGGGAGCCAAATGGGGTTGGTGAGATGATGGAATGCGATGTGCTGGTGGTGGGAGCCGGGCCGGCGGGCAGCGGGGCGGCGAGGGCCTCGGCCCTGGCCGGGGCCAGGACGCTGATGGTGGACAAGAAGAAGGAGATAGGGACCCCGGTGCAGTGCGGGGAGGTCATCGGCCTGGAGCTGGTGAAGAGGTCGGGCATGCGCATCCCGGCCAACGCCATCGTGGCCCGGCAGTCCTTCACCCGGTTCGTGCTCGGCAGGGAGGTGGTCATTGACAACCACGAACCCTACTGGAGGGCGGTGACCGTGGAGCGGAAGATATTCGACAAGCACCTGGCCTTCCGGGCGGCCGACGCCGGGGCCTCGGTGCAGGCCGATACCAGGCTCCTCTCCGCGAAGGTCCAGGACGGGAACGTGGTCAGCTGCCTGCTCAGCCATCACGGGGAGGAGGTGGAGCTGTCGCCCAAGGCCATCGTCGCCGCGGACGGGGTGCATTCCACCCTGGCCAAGGAGCTGGGCGCGGAGTTCTTCTCCCAGAAGGACGTGGCCAGGGGCGTGGAGTTCGAGCTGGTGGCCAAGAGGGACATCCCGCAGTGCATGCAGATATTCATCGAGGGCGAGATCGGTCTGGGGTACGGGTGGATCATTCCCAAGGGCAGGAGAAGGGCCAACGTGGGCCTTGGGCTGGTAGGCGTGAACGCCTCCCGCAGGTCCTTCCTGGAGGATTGGATCGCCGGGCACCCGGTGGTCTCCCGGTACTTCGATTGCGAGAAGGTGCTGGAGGTCAAGATGGGCGACGCCCCCGTGCCCGGCTTCCTGGGCGGTCCGGTCCGGGGGAACGTGCTCTTCTGCGGAGACGCCGCCGGACAGACCCTGGCCTTCGTGGGGGAGGGCATCATGCCCTCCTACATCTGCGGCGGGCTGGCGGGCGGCAACGCCGCGCTCATGGCCCAGGGTCATGAGGAAAGGTACGAGGAGGACCTGGTGGAGAGGATGGCCGACCAGCTGATGATGGGCGCCGCGCTGCGCGACGCGCTCGTCGAGCTGTGGTCCTCGGACCTGGACGACCGCCTGCGCTCCCTGGTGTCCGGGGCGGTCATGAACGAGCTGGTATCCCCCGACGAACTGATGGAGGCCCTGCCCTCCCTGAGCTCGAACCCCCGGAGCGCCTTCCGGGCCCTGGCCATGGGCAGAGGGGGGAAGATAAGGGTCAAGGGATGTTGACGCCCCCCATACGCTCCCGCCTCCACCAATAATTATTTAAGTGGTACTACATTAGGGCGAGATACTCATAACGCTCCAAAGGTGTTTAGAATGGTTGAATTCAAGGCCGTTGTTAATGATATGAAGACCGGCAAGTCTTACAATGTCCCAGTGTCGGGACATCACGCCAACTCCCTGATCGGGAAGAAGATAGGCGACACCATAGACGGAATATTCGTCGGGCTGCCCGGATACAAGCTGTCGATAACTGGCGGAAGCGACAAGGACGGCTTCGCCATGCGCAAGGACCTTCCCGGACCGAGGAGGAAGAGGCTGCTGCTGACCACCAGCACCGGTTTCTACACCACCGAGGGCGGGCTCAGGCGCAGGAAGGCCGTACGCGGCAACACCGTGGCCACCGACACCGTCCAGATAAACATGAAGATAGTCTCCCAGGGCCCCAAGCCGGTCGACGAGCTCATCGTCAAGAAAGAGGAGAAGAAATAATGAAGGTGTCCCGCCAGCCTGAGGTCAACATCGGGATGATCGGCCACGTGGACCACGGCAAGACCACGCTGACCAAGGCCCTTTCCGGTGACTGGACCGACCGCCACTCGGAGGAGATCAAGAGAGGCATCTCCATCAGGCTGGGCTACGCGGACGTGGCCTTCTACAAGTGCAAGAGCTGCGAGGAAACCTATTCCAACTCGTCCACCTGCAAGGTGTGCGGCGGAGAGGCGGAGTTCGTTCGGTCGGTGTCCTTCGTCGACGCTCCGGGACACGAGACCCTGATGGCCACCATGCTGTCCGGGGCGGCCATGATGGACGGCGCTCTTTTATTGGTGGCCGCCAACGAGGAGTGCCCGCAGCCCCAGACCAAGGAGCATCTCATGGCCCTCTCCATCATCGGGGTGGAGAAGATCATCATCGTCCAGAACAAGATCGACATCGTCACCCGGGACGAGGCCATGGCGAACTACAACCAGATAAAGAAGTTCGTCAAGGGCACCATCGCCGAGAACGCGCCGATCATTCCCGTATCCGCGCATCACGACGTCAACATCGACAAGCTGATCGACGCCATACAGAAGTACATCCCCACCAGGAAGCACGACGAGAAGAGGCCGGCCAAGATGTTCGTGGCCCGCTCCTTCGACATCAACCAGCCGGGCATGTCCCTGGATGAGCTGAAGGGCGGGGTCCTCGGCGGAACCCTCATGCAGGGCATCCTGAAGGTCGGCGACGAGATCGAGATATCTCCCGGCCGCAAGGTGGAGCAGCCCGGCGGCAAGTTCACCTGGGAGACCATCACCACGAAGATCGAGTCGCTGCACACCGGCGGCGGCTCGGTGAACAAGATCAGGCCCGGAGGGCTGGTGGCCATCGGGACCAAGCTGGACCCCTCGCTCACCAAGTCGGACGGGCTCACCGGCAGGGTCGTGGGAAAGCCAGGCACCCTTCCGCAGGTTCATTTCAAGTTCAAGATGAACACCCACCTTCTGGAGCGCGTCGTGGGGACCAGCGACGACCTGGTGGTGGAGAACATCAAGACCAACGAGCCGCTCATGCTGAGCATCGGCACGGCGACCACCGTGGGGCTGGTCACCAGCGCCCGGGGCGACCAGTCCGAGGTCACCCTGAAGATACCGGTATGCGCCGAGGAGGGCCAGAGGGTGGCCATCTCCCGCAAGATCGCCAACAAGTGGCGCCTCATCGGCTACGGCATAGTCGAGTGAGGGGGCATGCAGAAGGTCATCCTGGACACCAACGCGCTTTTGATGCCTTTCGAGTTCAGGATGAACCTCGACCTGGAGCTGGCCAATCTTTTCGGCGAGTTCGAGGCCTATGTGCCCGGTCCGGTGATCGGGGAACTGAAACGCTCCGAGAGCAAGCACGCCAAGGCGGCGCTCATGCTGGCCGGCAAGTACAAGCGTTATGAGACGTCCACCCAGGGCGACGCCGGGGTGCTGGAGGCTGCCAAGGCCCTCGGCGCCATGGTGGTCACCAACGACTTCATCCTGCGCCGGAAGATGCGCCAGGAAGGGGTGCGCGCGATCTTCCTGCGCTCGCGCAAGCGCCTGTGCATCGAGGAGTGATCAGATCAGGGGGCGGGCGGGATCGTCCTCCCCGCTGCGGGCCTCCTTGTTTATCTGCTTGAGCCGGATGTCGCATATCCTCCTGCCCAGCTCGGTGATGGCGAACACCGGGACCTTGGTCCCTATCTGCTCCGCGCCGAGCTTCCTGCCCAGCTCCCACATGTGCTTGGAGGCGCAGGCGGTGGCGATGTCGCAGTTCTCGAACAGCACCCGGGCGTCCTCCTCGGTGACCCCGGAGGTGTGCACCGCGAATAGCACCACGTGCTCTCCCAGCTCCTTCCTGATGAGGGCGGCATCGTTGCCCCGGACCACGGTCACCCCGATCTTCCGGTAGCCCATGTCCCAGGCCATGCGCGCCCCGGCCACCTGGTCTATGCGCGCGTTCTCGGGGTCCAGCACCCGGTCGCGGCCGATGGCCTGGATGACGCTCTGTAGGGGGGAGGTCTCCACCACCCCGGAGATGCGCCCGCCTATGCCCTGGATGAGCTCGGGATCGTCCACGACCGCCGTCCCGGAACCGTCGCACACGCACACCGAGCAGTCCAGTATGTCCTTGGTCACGCACATGCTCATCAGCTCGGAGATGCCGAAGCTCAGGAAGTCCTTCATGCGCATCTCCCTCCGCTCGGTGAATATGCCGAAGTCCCGGATGCGGAACTCCACGTTCTGGCGAACGCTCTCCCTGGTGAGCTTCTCGATCCCCCGGTACTTGTAGAAAAGGGGGCAGAAATCCACCCGCGGTTCGCTGACGTCCACGACCACCCCGTCCTCCACCACGACCCTGGACATGCCCAGGACCTCCATCACATGCCGGTCCCTCTTCATCGGACCGGGATGGGGAAGGGATGTTATTAAAGCTGCGATGGGGCCTAGTAATCTATTAATGGAACGAACGGATAACCAGGAAAGTAACCTGATACAGGTTGCCTAGTAGCAGTATGGGGAGTTGTTACCTTTGCAGCCCGAGAACGACGAGAAGTTCGTCACCGCCCTCCGCCGCATCGCCCTGATGGGCGGATTGCACGATTACGTCGCCCTGTCATCCCGAGAACTGGGGGAGATGCTGGAGATGTCCCAGCAGTCCGCGTCCAAGCGCATCCTGGAGCTGCTGGACGGAAAGCTCATAGAGCGGGACCTGGGCGCCCGGAGGCAGCGCATCCGCATCACCGCCCGGGGCGCGGACCTGCTGCGCAAGGAGTACATCGAATATCAGAAGATCTTCGAGATGAAGGACGAGATGGTGATCAAGGGCACGGTCGTCGAGGGCATGGGCGAGGGGCAGTACTACGTCACCCAGCCCGGCTACATGGAGCAGTTCGTGCAGAAGCTGGGCTTCAAGCCCTACGAGGGGACGCTCAACGTGAAGCTGCTGGCGACGGAGCATCACAAGCTGGAGACCTTGCGCAACGGCCGGACCATCGACATCACCGGCTTCGAGAGGAACGGCCGGACCTTCGGCGATGTGCACTGCATACCCGCCAGCATCCAGAACGTGGAGTGCGCGGTCGTGCTCCCCAGGCGCTCCCACTACGAGGACGTGCTGGAGGTCATCTGCAAGTTCCACCTGCGCCGCACGCTCGGGCTGGAGGACGGGGACCAGATCGAGGTCCGCATCCACCTTAACTTCTGATCAGCGCACGCTGCGCACCGCGGAGCGGAAAAGGGACAGGCCGTCGCCGTCCTCCCGCCATTCCGAACGGGTCCAGTCCGGGTGGGTCTCCCTTCTCAGCACCCTCTCCGGATGGGGCATCATGCCCAGCACGTTCCCGGCGGGATTGCATATCCCGGCGATGTTGTGCAGCGAACCGTTCGGGCACCAGGGATATCCGGCGTACTTCCCGTCGGGGTCCACGTACCTGAACATGACCTGGTCGTTCTCCAGCAGCCTCTCCAGCATCTTGTGCTGCCGGCCGCGGGGGAACATCAGCTTGCCCTCGGCGTGCGCCGAGGGGTACATGACCACCGAACCCTGGGGCAGCTCGGAGGTGAAGACCCCTCCCTTCTTCTCCACCTTCAGCAGGGTGGGCCGGCATTCGAAGCGGCCGGAATCGTTGGTGTACAGGGCGGCCTCCGGGGCCTCGGACATGGTGCCGTCCATGGCCGGGAGCAGTCCCAGCTCCACCAGTATCTGGAAGCCGTTGCATATGCCGATCACCGGCCTGCCGTCCTCCACGAAGCGCACCACCTCCTTCTTCAGCCCGCTCTTCATCCGCGCGGCGAATATGGCCCCCGCGCGCACGTAGTCCCCGGCGGAGAAGCCCCCGGGCAGCATCAGGATGTCGTAGCTCCCCAGGTCCCTCTTCAGGTCCGACGGGCACTGGCCCAGCAGCTGCTTCAGGTGCACCTTTTCCGGCGACGCTCCCACCGCGGCGAAGGCCTGATAGGCCTCGTCCTCGCAGTTGGTCCCCTCTATCCTCAGAACACAGACCTTGACGTCCTTCATCAGTTCACCCCATCAGCTTGGGGAGCGCTCCGCTCCAGGCCTTCCTCATGTCCTTCAGGGAGATGCTGGCCTTCTCGCCCTCCGTGGCGATGCGCAGCGACCTCCCGCCCACCTTCCCCAGTCTCATGACCGGCACGGTCATGCCCGCCAGGAACCCCTCCTCCTTGGACGGCTCGACCTCCACCACCCAGCGGGTGTTGCTCTCGGAGAACATGAACCACGGGCCGTTCTTGGCGGCGATGCTGGCCCCGATGTTGCCGCCCAGGCACATCTCGGCCACGGCGATGGCCACTCCCCCGTCCGAAACGTCGTGGCAGGAGGCGATCAGCCCCTTGCCCATGGCCGCATGCATCTCGTCCATGGAGCTCTTGAGGCGTTCCGGGGAGACGTCGGGCACCACCCCTCCCTGCCCGCCGTATCGGCGGTAGATGGCCGAGCCCCCGAACTCCTCTTTGGTCTCCCCCACCAGGAACAGCAGGTTGCCCTTGGCCTTGAGGTCGGTGGTCACGCACCTGCGCACGTCCTCCAC
>MVPZ01000210.1 GCA_002067045.1 Methanomassiliicoccales archaeon PtaB.Bin134
CAGGGACGCCCCGGCGTACGTGGCGGCGTACCGCAACGGCCCCCTCCGGCCTCTGGACCTGCGGGTGCTGGACGTTATCCGTTCCAGCGACGAGGGCATGTCCCTGCGCCAGATCGTGCCCGTGGTGGGCGCCGGCAGGGACGAGGTCAAGGAGAGCGTGGACCGCCTGGACCGCAACATGAACATCGTGAGGAGGTTCGAGGAGAGGGAGGAGTGGTCGTCGGAGAACGTCTACCTTGCATACGAGTCTCCCCCCTACGAGGGCGATCCCTACAGGGTCATAGTGGAGAGGTTCCTGAGGGTCCACGGTCCTGTCTCCATATACACCATCACCACCGCCACCCAGTTCCCTATGGCCCAGGTGGCCGCGGTGCTCGACACCCTGGACGTGGAGACCATCAGCGTGGGCGAGTCCCGGGAGGAGATGTACCTCTTCAAGGACGAGATGGACGCTCTAAAGGAAGCACCCAGCCCCTCAACGGGGATGAGAGTGGTGTCTCTCTACGATCCCTCGGTGCAGTCGCTGTGGGCATCCATCGCCGCCCGCTATGGGGACCGGTGGATCTTCCCCATCGTCGCCGACGGGCGCCTGGTGGGCGGCGCGGAGAAGTGGAACATGAGCGGCTGCATCGAGATCAGGGAGCTGGACCTCGAGGACCCCGCTCTCCTGCCCCAGGCCCTGGAGGCGCTGGACCGGTTCATGGCCTTCTACTCCATGATGGGCTATGATATCGTCCGCCTCCGCGAGCTTCTGGACACCGCCCCGCAGGACGTGTCCGAGGACACAGAGAAGGTGCTCAGCAAGCACGGCTACGTGCGCATGGAGGCCATGTTCGCCAAGGGCTCCATGGTCCTGGACCGTCACCCCTGGGAGGACGTCCTGTCCTTCGTGCTGTGGAAGCAGCACATCGACCCCAAGCGCCGCTTCACCAACGTCGTGGAGGCGATCAAGACCGTCGGAGGCCTTAGATCGGACGCGGCCGCGGCCCTGCGGTGCAGGAACCGCATCCCCCTGAAGAAGATGTTCGAGATGGGCTTCCTGGTCAAGGTGCAGGCGATCCCCGACTATGTCACCTACTGCTCCCTGGAGTTCGCGTCCCTGTGCCGCCGGGCCAAGGACCGGGAGATAACCGACGACATGGC
>MVPZ01000211.1 GCA_002067045.1 Methanomassiliicoccales archaeon PtaB.Bin134
GATGGTGGAGGACGTCGACCTGGAGATGCTGAGGGAGATCGCCGAGACCGCCGGTCCGATGGAGCCGCGCCGGGAGCCCCTCTTCCCCCGCGGGGACGCCAGGGCCAAGGTGGCCGTGCCCATGGACCGTTCGTTCTGCTTCTACTACCGGGAGAACCTGGAGGCCCTGGAGATGGCCGGGGCCGAGCTGCGTTACTTCCGCCCTACGGAGGGCCAGGGCCTTCCCGACGCCGACCTGTACTATCTGGGCGGGGGGTATCCGGAGGCGCATATGGAGGAGATATCGGCCAACAGGGACTTCCTGCAGGGGCTGGAGAACGCCGCGGACGACCGGGCCATCTACGCGGAGTGCGGGGGGCTAATGACCCTGTGCTCGGCCATAGAGGCCGGCGGACGGGCGGATATGGCTGGGGTGTTCCCCTGCGAGGCGCATCTTACCCCCGAGCGCCAGGGGCTCTCCTACGTCAGGGCGGCAGGCACCATGCACAACCCCTTCTTCCCCGGGATCGAGGTGAGGGGACATGAGTTCCACTACTCCCGCCTGGTCCCACTCCCAGCCGGCCCCTTCGGTTTCGACGTGAGCAGGGGCACGGGCATAGACGGCCGCCACGACGGCATGGTGCGCGGGAAGGTTCTGGGAAGCTACCTGCACATGCACGCCCTCTCCCGCCTGGACTGGGGGATAAGGCTTCTGGACGCGGCCCTGAGCTGAAGAAATATTTTCTATGCGCAGGGCCATAGGCCGTGCATGCCCATCGGAGACCCCATGGGGGCGGAGGCCCCCCTGCAAGAGAAGGGAAGGCTCACCCGGGTTTGGATGGCCACGGTGCCGGTGAGGGACCTGAACGCGGCCCTGCAGTTCTACACCGAGAGGCTCGGGCTGGAGGTCCGGAGGAGGGATGACCGCTGGGCGGACCTGGGGCCCTCGGAGCCCATGGGGAAGGTCGCGCTGTACGTGCCGTTGGCCGATGAACCGAGACAGCCCGGGGGACCCACGGGAGTGGTGTTCTCCTGCGACAGCATGTACGATGTCCACCGGGTGCTGGTGGACGAGGGTGTGATCTTCAAGCTAAAGCCGGAGCGGCAGCCCTGGGGCGGCCTCCTGGCCATCTTCCTGGACCAGGACGGCAACGAGCTGATGGTCCTGGAACACCCTGAACGGTACAAACGATGACTCGATATCATTATTAACGTCGGCTAACAATCGAGGGGGGAGAGGAGCCAATGCTGGAGATCGAGAACCTTACCGTGGAGGTGGGCGGCCGGGAGATACTGCACGACCTGTCGCTCAACGTCATGACCGGATACACCACCGTGCTCTTCGGGCCCAACGGCTCGGGGAAGTCCACCCTGCTCATGACCATAATGGGCTTTTCCGGGTACAAGGTGAAGAGCGGGAGGATCATCCTCAATGGGGAGGACATCACCCACCTACCGGTGAACGAGAGGGCCAAGAGGGGCATCGGCATGATGATGCAGAGGCCGCCGAACCTCACCGGGGTGCGGCTGAAGGACCTGGTGAGGGTCACCAGCAAGGGCAACGTGGACACCGAGAAGGTGGCTGAGGACCTGGACATGACCCGCTTCCTGGAGCGGGATGTGAACGTGGGCTTCTCCGGAGGGGAGATCAAGCGCTCGGAGATACTGCAGCTGACGGCCCAGAACCCCTGCATGATCCTGCTGGACGAGCCGGAGAGCGGGGTGGACATGGTCTCCATCGAGAAGCTGGGCTCCAAGGTGCACGACCTGCTGCAGGGGCCCTCGCACTGCGCCGGGTGGCGGGAGAAGAGCGGTAAGGCGGCCCTCATCATCACCCACACCGGGCAGATACTGGATTACGTGGAGGCCGATCGAGGCTACGTGATGTGCAACGGCACGGTGGCCTGCTCCGGGAACCCCCGCGAGCTGCTGCAGGAGATACGCAAGATGGGCTACAACGAGTGCATCCGCTGCAAGATCAACCGCGCGAACATCATCAAGGAGAACATCTGAGGGTTTCCCATGGTCAGCAACGATGAGAAGAGGGCCAAGGAAGCCCTGAAGAAGCAGGCCAAGTTCGGAGAGGACATCGACCTGGAGGAGTACGATGAGGGCAGCCGGGACCTCTCGGAGCTGGAGTCCCTGGAGGACCTGCCGGGCGAGACCAAGAGCACCATGCTGGATTCTGGCATTGTGCCATCAGAGAAGGGCAAGTCCGGCAACTTCCTGCTGATGGACAACACCGTGGTGCACTCCGCGGTCATGGGCAGCGGTGTCGAGGTGATGCCCCTCAGCCAGGCGCTGAAGGTGCACGACTGGCTCAGGGATTACATGTGGAAGGGCGTGCAGCCCGATTCCGACAAGTACACCGCGGAGACCTACCTGCAGAAGGCCGACGGGTACTTCATACGGGCGCTCCCTGGCGCCAAGGTCAGGATGCCGGTGCAGACCTGCCTCCTGCTCAAGAACCGCAACACCAAGCAGTACGTGCACAACGTGCTGATAGCCGAGGAGGGCTCGGAGTTCGAGGTCGTAACCGGCTGCGCCACCTCCAAGGGGGTGGAGAAGGGCCTGCACCTGGGGATTTCGGAGTTCTTCCTGAAGAAGGATTCCAAGCTGACCTTCACCATGGTCCACAACTGGTCGGAGTTCGTTGGCGTGCGGCCGCGCAGCAGCATCGTCATGGAGGAGGGTTCCACGTACATCAACAACTACGTGGCGCTCAAGCCGGTCAAGACCATCCAGACCTATCCCACGGCGTACCTGAACGGTCCCAACGCGGTCTGCCGCTTCAATTCCGTGGCCGTGGCCCACCCGGGGAGCATGATGGACATGGGCTCCCGCGCGGTGCTGAACGCCCCGGGATGCAAGGCCGAGCTGATCTCCCGCACCATCACCACCGGCGGAACGGTCATCGCCCGCGGCCAGCTGGTCGGGAACTCCCCGGGCATCAAGGCCCACCTGGAGTGCAAGGGGCTCATCCTCAGCGAGAAGGGGGTGCAGATAGCCATCCCCGAGCTGGAGGCGCACATCCCGGACGTGGAGATGACCCATGAGGCCGCCGTGGGCAAGATCGCCCAGGACCAGGTGGAGTACCTGATGTCCCGCGGCCTCTCCGAGGACGAAGCCGTGGGCATGATCGTCCGCGGCTTCCTGGACGTGGGCATACGCGGCATACCGGACCATCTGAAGGCCGAGATAGACAAGATCCTGCAGGAGACCGACGTCCGCGGCTCCTGAGGAAACCATTTCCCTTCCGATATTTCATCGGTATTATCAGAACGGATACTGTCTGGCAAAAGTATTAACATGGTTCATGGCCATGCGCACCGGGGGAAGAATAGATTGTCTGGACAGGACCTACAGGTCGAGAGGGCGGTGCACGAGGCCCTGATGAAGATGAGGTCGCAGGACCGATTAGATGTCGCCAGGTTCATGATAGATCCCGTGGTCCTCTACATACTGGCGGCCACATCCCGCAGATGCCTGACCGTCTCCGAGATGTCGCCCATCGTCAACATGCCTCCGGCGACCTGCTACAAGATGATCTACCAGATGGAGAGGCTCGGCCTGGTGGCCTACTGCGGCCCGGGCCGGAACGGCGGCCGCGGCAAGGCCTCCACCTACACCTCGGTGCTCAGGGAGATGCGATTGGATGTGAGGGGCAACACCATACACCTCACCGTGGCCTGGAAGAACGGCACCTGCGACGAGTTCCACCGGGAGATGATGAATGTCGAGACTGAGGCGGACGGTGCGGTGGGCACCGATGACGTCCATGTCACCGTCGCGCGGGACGGGGCCGCCTCCTCGGACTAGGAAGCTTGATTAATCGCCACCTCGATGACCTGGACCATGCGTGTGGTGAAGCGGTCCGGGGAGACCGAGGAGTTCGACCCCGCCAAGGCCATCAACGCCATCCTGCGTGCTGGGCTTTCCCAGGAGGACGCCGAGCGGTTGATGGAGGAGGTGCGGCCCCGGCTCTATGACGGAATGAGCACCGAGGAGCTGTACCGCATCATCAGGAGCAGGCTTCCCTCCTGCAACGCCAGCAGATACTCCCTCAAGAAGGCCATACTGCTCATGGGCCCCGACGGCCATTCCTTCGAGACCCTGGTGGGCAGGGTGTTCCAAGAGCTGGGATACCATGTGGAGGTCCGACAGCTGCTCAAGGGACACTGCGTCACCCACGAGGTGGACCTGGTCATCAGCAAGGGCAGTAGCAAGGGCATGGTGGAGTGCAAGTACCACAACGCACCGAACTACAAGAGCAGCATCCAGGAGGCCCTTTACACCTACAGCAGGTTCCTGGACCTCAAGGACTCCCATGGCTTCGACGCGCCCTGGCTGGTGACCAACACCAAGTTCTCCGGGGACGTGGTGCAGTACGCCAGGTGCGTGGGCATGAGGACCGTATGCTGGAAGTGCACGGAGGAGAAGGGGCTGGAGAGGCTGGTGGAGAAGGCCAATGTGTACCCGGTGACCGTGCTGAGCCTGAGGAAGAACGAGTGGCGCAACCTGCTGGACCACGACCTGGTGCTCTGCCGGGACCTGATCGAGCGAAAGGAGGAGGTGCGCAGGCTGTTCCCCAGGGAGACCGCCGACCGCGTGATCGCAAAGGCCGCGGAGTTCCTCGAGTGTGTGAAGAGATGAGGTTCAGCGTGGTACTGGGCACCCGGCCCGAGATAGTGAAGATGTCCCCGGTGGTGCGCGAGCTTCAGCGCACCCGCCAGGACTTCGACCTGGTGCACACCGGGCAGCACTACTCCTTCGATATGGACAAGGTGTTCTTCCGGGACCTGGAGCTTCCGGAGCCTACCGTCAACCTGGAGGTGGGATCGGGCACCCACGGGGCGCAGACCGGAAGGATGCTGGCCGGCCTGGAGGCCTTCTTCCAGAGCAGCCGCCCGGACATGGTCCTGGTGCAGGGGGACACCAACACGGTCCTGGCCGGGGCCCTGGCCGCGGTCAAGCTGGGGATCCCGGTGGGGCATGTGGAGGCCGGCCTGCGCTCCTTCGACCGCAGCATGCCGGAGGAGACCAACCGGGTGCTGGCGGACCACGCCTCGGACCTGCTGTTCGCCCCCACGGAGACATCAGCGCGGAACCTGAGGGCCGAGGGGATACCGGAGGAGAGGATATTCGTCACCGGCAACACCATCGTGGACGCGGTGCGGGAGAACCTCCAGCTGGCCCGGGACAAAGGGGACGCTCTGGCAAAGCTGGGGGTGAGCAAGGGGAGGTACATCCTGGCCACCCTGCACCGGCAGGAGAACGTGGACTCCCGGGAGCGCATGGGAGGCATCCTGGAGGGCCTGGTGAGGGTGTCCGCCGGCACGGGAATGCCGGTCATTTGGCCTGTTCACCCCCGCACCGGCAAGAACCTGGAGCGGTTCGGGCTCTCCGTTCCCAAGGGGGTGAGGACGGTGGCCCCACTGGGCTTCCTGGAGTTCCTGCAGGCCGAGGGCAGCGCCGCCCTCGCCCTTACCGACTCGGGAGGGGTGCAGGAGGAGTGCTGCATCCTGGGCGTCCCCTGCGTGACGCTCCGGGACAACACCGAGCGCCCGGAGACGGTGGAGGTGGGGGCCAATGTGGTCGCCGGCACCTCCCCCTCCAGGGTGCTGGCCCTGGCCCTGGAGATGCTGGACCGCAAGGGTGGATGGGAATGCCCGCTGGGAGCCCCCGGCTCCGCGGAACGCATAGTCTCCATTTGCCTGAGGCGAAGCAAACAGGGGTAACCTTTTCTATACCCCCATAGATTGGCGGTGCGAGGCGAGCATGATCGAGGCGGTGCTGGAGGTCAACATACCGGACGGGTGGGTGCATGACATCTCCTCCGACTTCGATGTTCCGGTACGCATCCTGGACTGCATACCGTTCGGGGACAAGGGCGCCCGGTCGTTCGTGGAGGTGGAGTGCGACGATCCGGAGATGCAGCAGATCGTCTCCCGGGCCATTGAGAAGCACCCCGACGTCTGCAAGTGGGAGCCGGCCATCACCGAGGACGGGCGCATGCGGGGCATCGCCCTGCTCACCAAGTGCCGGGCCTGCAAGGCCATCATGCGCTCGGACTGCTACCTGCGTTCCGCCAAGACCATGGGCGGGGGGCTGGTGGAGTGGCAGATAATCGCCAGCAAAGAGAGCGCCCTCAGCGAGCTCATCCAGGAGCTCAAGGACAACGGCTGCACCATAAAGCTGCTGTCCAAGAAGAAGCTGGACGACAGCAGCTTCGTCACCAGGCGCCAGGAGGCCGCGGTGCGCGCGGCCCTGGAGAAGGGATACTATGATTATCCCCGGAGGACCAGCCTTCAGGAGATGGCCAGGAGCTTCGGGGTCACCGCTTCCACCATGGGGGAGATCCTCCAGCGGGGGGAGCGCAACATCATCCGGGAGTACTTCCGGACCAAGATGTGAGGAAGATAAAATGGAAGATTCGGATAAGATCGAGGTCAAGACCATGGACGAGAAGGACTACCGTCTCAAGAAGTCCCTGGCTCGCATAAAGCACAAGATAGTGGTGATGTCCGGAAAGGGCGGCGTGGGCAAGAGCACGGTCACCGTGAACCTGGCCACCGCCCTGGCCATGAGGGGCTTCGAGGTCGGCATCCTGGATGCGGACATACACGGCCCCAACATCCCCAAGATGCTGAACATCGAGAGCGAGGCGGTCATGTCCGACGAGGACGGGCTCATGCCCGTGCTGGTCCCCCCGCACATGAAGGTCATGTCCATGGCCTTCCTGCTGCAGGACCCGGACACCCCGGTGGTCTGGCGAGGCCCGATCAAGATGGGGGCGCTGCGCCAGTTCATCGCCGAGGTGAAGTGGGGAGACCTGGACTTCCTGGTGGTGGACCTGCCGCCGGGGACCGGTGACGAGCCGCTGACCATCGCCCAGCTGATCGAGGACGCCGACGGCGCGATCATCGTCACCACCCCGCAGGACGTGGCCCTGCTGGACTCCAGGAAGACCGTCACCTTCGCCCAGGCCCTGAAGATGCCCGTGCTGGGAGTGGTCGAGAACATGAGCGGGCTGATCTGCCCGCACTGCGGTAAGGTCATCGACCTGTTCAAGACCGGAGGCGGGGAGAAGGCGGCCAACGAGATGGGCGTGCCCTTCCTGGGCCGCGTGCCCCTGGACCCCAACGTGGTGCTGGGCGGGGACGATGGAACGCCCATAGTGCTCAAGGACAAGTCCAACCCCGCCTCACAGGCCTTCGACGATATGGTGGAGACGCTCCTGGCCAAGGTGAACGGGGGCAGGTGAATGGTCCGCCTCCTGGTCACCGCGGAGGGTCCCGGACTGGACGACCTGGTCGAGGAGGACTTCGGCCACGCCCGCTACCTGCTCATCGTGGACCCCGAGACCTGGGAGGTGGAGGTCCACGACAACCCCAAGAAGCACACGGACATGGGGCACGGCATCATGACCGCGGAGAACATCGCCAAGCTCAGGCCGGACGCGGTGCTCACAGGCTTCGCCGGGGAGCACGGCCGCCGCAAGATGGAGGACCTGGGCATCCGCATGATCATGGACGAGGAGGGCACCGTCCGCGACGCCGTCAACGGCTACATCCGCCGGCACATGAATAAGTGAACGGGCGCCTAACGCCCCCTTTCGTAACTTTTCTACGACTAACGCTGGTCCCGATGTAGGTTCTATGGTTCCTCGTAGTCCAGGTCGCGCAATCATTTTAAATTGCCACCAGCATCTGTTCTCACATGCTGGAGGTCCGACACCGCCGCGAACGCGGGACCTCGGCCGTGCACGCAGGCCGGAGGAACCGCATCCTGAACAGACGCCCGACCGCTGTTGAACGCCTGAACGGATCCGGTTTGCGTTCGCCCCCTGAGATCTGGCAAGGAGCATCGGACCGGGGGGTCATACCCTGAACCATCGCATCCTGTTGCCCACCAACGGGTCGCTCCCGGCCCTGGTGGCCACCCGGGAGGCGGTGCGCATCGCCCGGGACAAGGGGGCCGCCCTGATCATCCTCAACGTGGTCGAGCAGGACGTGAACACCTATGTTGAGCAGATAAGCGAGGACCT
>MVPZ01000212.1 GCA_002067045.1 Methanomassiliicoccales archaeon PtaB.Bin134
GAGCTTGTGGACCTGGAGAACGGTCATGTGTACCTCATGGATGGATTGCTCCTGGGCACCGTTTCCTCCCTCAGGGTGAAGCGCAGGGGCTACTTCCGCCTGGAGGATTGATCAGCGCACGAACGGGCCTTCGAAGCTTAGTGAGGGAGCCCTGGTGTCCAGCACCGCACTCCCGCCTATGGGAATGGTGAACAGGGGATCGGTATGGGCGAAGTCCGCCCCGGACAGGATAGGCAGGTCATAGCCCCTGGTGGCCTCTTCAACGATCATCCGTAGGTTGTCTTCATGGCTAAAACCGACCTTGGAGGGCGTGCGTCCAAGCACCAGACCGGATATCTGTTCGAAAACGCCCATGTGCCGAAGGTGGGTGAGATGCCGGTCGATGGTATAAGGGGACTCCTCGTCGTCATCCTCCAGGAACAGTATGGCCCCATCCATTACCGGCCAGTAATCGGTGGAGGAGAGTAGCATGAGCGTGCCCAAGTTCCCGCCGATGGCCCTTCCATCGGCACTTCCCTCTTTGATCACCTCCCAACCCGGGTTCTCCATCCATTCCCGCGGACCCATATCGGGCTTTCTGTACCACGGGTCCTCTGCCCAGAGTTCCGATGGTATGATTTCCACGTGGTCCCTCCCCTCGATGAGCATCTGATCGAAGCAATTCTCGGTGTATCTTGGCAGGTCAGGCTGGCAGAAGGTCACAAAGGCCGGCCCGGAGAAGTTGAGCAGACCCGCCTGGGATAGGATGGCGGTGTTCAGGGAGGTGACGTCGCTGAAACCGATGAAGGGTTTTCCGGAGGAGGCGATGGCCTGGTAGTCCAGGTGCTCCAGCAGCTGGTGAGAATTGAAACCCCCATAAACGGACATGACCATGTCCACATCGTCATCGGCGAACATCCCGTTGAGGTCATCCGCCCTTTCCTTCACCGTTCCGGAGGCGTGCCCGTGCCGGCAGAATATGTGATCCCCCTCCTTGACATGAAATCCCTTGGAGGCCAGTTTTTTCACACCGTTCTGCCAGACCTCTTTTCGAATGTGACTGGCGGAGGCGGAAGGCGCCACCAGGCCGATGGTGTCCCCTTCCTTCAGTCTGTGGGGGAGAAGCATGATCATGTAATGAACGAAGAAAAATAAAAAAAGGATGTAAAAGGTTGGAAAAAGGGGTTTAGAAGCTTCGGGACAGGGTCTTGTAGACCGAGCCGTCGGAGCGCCGGACCACCGCGTCGATGGGCATCTGACCAGGCAGGGTGTGCGTGGCGCAGCTGTTGCAGGGATCGTAGGCGCGGTAGGCCATCTCCACGGCGTTCAGCAGACCGTCGGACACCATCCAGTTCTTGATCAGAGCGGTGGCGGCCTTGCGGACGCTGAGGTTCATGGGGGCGTTGTTGTTGGTGGTCCCCACGACCAGGTTGACGTCCTTCACGATGCCGTTCTTGTCGGAGACGTAGTGGTGCACCAGGGTCCCGCGGGGGGCCTCGATGATACCCACGCCCTCGCCGGGCTCGCCAACGGGGTTGCGTATGTGCTTGCCGGTGATCTCCGGGTCCTGGGACAGCTCCAGCAGCTTCTCTGCCGCATACAGCATCTCTATGACCCTGGCCCAGTGCTGGGACATGGTGTGGTGCACCGGCCCCTTGACGCCCAGATCGCGGAAGGTTCCGTGGTACTTGTCGAACTCGGCCTGCGCCAGCGGGGTGGTGAAGCCCTTGGAGACGTTCAGCCTGGCCTGGGGGGTCGCACGGTATATACCGCTGTCCTTCCCATCCACCAGTCCCTTCCAGCCGACCGGCTTGAAGTAGCAGAACTTCTCGTAGGACCAGGGCAGGGTGTGCTCCGCGATGTACTTCAGGTACTCGGTACCCCTGTCCTTGTATCTGGCGACCTCCTCCCCGGTGGGGGAGATCATCTTCTGCTCACCATCGTAGAAGTTGATCTTGTCGTTCTTGTCGACGGTACCCAGGTAGTAGGTCTCGTGGTAGTAGATGTCCGGGTTGGTGATGATAGCAAGGTAATCCTTGTTCTTCAGGACCACGTCCTCGAACAGCTTGCAGGTGAACTTGCCGAACTCCACGCAGGACTTGGCCATGGCCTCGATCTTGGCCCTCTCGTCCTCGTTGATGCTCTTGGCGAATCCGCCGGGAATGCCGCACACCGGGTGGGTGGCCTTTCCTCCGAGCATCTCCTGGATCTTCTGGGCGTAGGAGCGGTGCTTGATGACCTCTCCGCCGATCTCCAGACCCACCGCTCCGACGACCCCGAGGATGTTCCTCTCGGCCTTCGGGGCGCCCGGGCCCATGACGAAGTCTGCCGCAGCCAGAGCGTAGAAGTGCGCTATGTGGCTGTGTATGTAGTGAGCCATGTAGAACAGCTCGCGCAGCTTCTTGGCGGTCTCCGGGGGATCCACCTTGAAAACGGCGTCCAAGGCCTTGGTGGAGCATATGTGGTGCGCGCCAGGGCACACACCGCACAGCCTGGAGGTCAGCTTGTTCATCTCATCGACGGACCTGCCGATGCAGAACTTCTCGAAACCCCTCAGCTCGGGCACCTGCCAGTAGGCGTTGGCCACGTTGCCGTTGTCGTCCAGGAAGATCTCGATCTTCCCGTGACCTTCCAACCGGGTGATGGGGTCGATGGTGATCCGCTTCTCGGTGGTCTTCTCAATCTTGTCGGGTCCCTGACCCATCAATATAGGACACATTAGTTTCAGGCCTCCTTGGAAGTAGTGGCAGCTTTCTTCTCTTTAACCTTCCGCTTTATGATCGAGGCAGGCATGGTGAACGCGTAGAACGTTCCCAGGGGGTCCTTCACCTGGGCCATCAGCTCCAGGATGTCGTCCTCGGACAGCTGGGTCTCGTCGTTCCCGATAGAGAATATCGAGGCGAGCGCGCTCAGCATGCTTCCGCCCTGGTCCAGGACCTCGGCGGTCGGTCCCATGCATCCGCGGCAGGGCTGGTTGCCCTCGAGGCACTTGGCCCCGCAGCCGGCCCTGGTGGACGGCCCCAGGCATATGACGCCCTGCTCCAGCATGCACTTCTCAGGATCGATGTCGATCTCGTAGGGCATGTATATCCTGTCCACCTTCTTCACGGTCCTCTTCCTGTTGCACTCGTCGCAGAGGGTCTTCTGGGAGGCGATGACGGAGCCTTTGGGGGGCAGCGGGGCGCCTTCCTTGACATGCTTCTCGACTATGCCCAGGAACTCGTTGATCAGGTTGGTGGTCGGCGGGCATCCCGGCATGTAGTAGTCGACATCGATGACCTGGTCGAGGGTCATGACGGTGTCGTACAGAACGGGTATCTCCACCTCTCCCTCCGGTGCCATGTAGTGCGGGGTCGGCAGCACCCTCTCCACGTTGTCGGAGGTGGGAGTGTCGAAGTACACGTACTCCAATATGTCCTTCTTGTTGGTGACGTTGGCCAACCCGGGGATTCCTCCGAAGCAGGCGCAGGAACCGAAGGAGACCATGAGGGCTGACTTCTGCCTGAGCAGCTTGGCCATGTGCTCGTTCTCGCTGTTCCTGATGGCCCCGTTGAACAGGGTGGCGGTTATGGACCCATCGGGCATGGCCTCGACGTCCTTTACCTTGGCGTCCACGGCGATGGGCCAGAAGGCGATGTCCGCGATCTCGGCCACGCCTAGGATCTTCTCGTCGATGTCCAACAGCGCGACGTCGCAGCCTCCGCACCCGGCGGCCCAATACTGTGCGATCTTTATCTTTGCCATATTTGTTTCCTCCTTGGGGTCAGATTTACTCCTCGTTCATCGGGTTCGGGCCCAGCTCTCTTATGGTGCTGTCGAACTCCTTGATGGTCTGCTGGAACTTCATCCCCTCGGATGCGGAGACCCACTCCAGCTTCAGGCGGTCAGGGTTGAATCCGTACTGCTCGAGCAGAACGCGGAGCAGGGCGATCCTCCTCCTGGTGCGGTAGTTGCCGCCGATGTAGTGGCAGTCCGCGGGGTGGCAGCCCAGGACGAGCACGCCGTCAGCCCCCTTGGCGAAGGCCCGCAGGACGAACTCGGGGTCCACCCTGGCGGAGCACATGGTCCTGATGACCTTGAAGTTGGTCGGCATCTGCAATCTGGAGACCCCGGCCAGGTCGGCCCCGGCGTAAGAGCACCAGTTGCAGCAGAACACCAGCAGGTTGGGAGCCCATTCCCCCGCCTCTGCGGCGGGGG
>MVPZ01000213.1 GCA_002067045.1 Methanomassiliicoccales archaeon PtaB.Bin134
GTCCACCAAGACCTGCCCGGTGCATCAGGAGATCAGGGACGAGACCTGCTCGGCCCTGCAGAACATCGGGGACAACGGGGAGAAGAGGGAATGAGGACGTTCGAATGCCTTCCACTGTTGCGCTTTTAGGCCAACTATGGATCGTTCCCGGGCAGGAACTCCACCTGGAAGGTCTCGCAGACCACCATCATGTCCTCCCCGAAGGGTATGCCGTGCTCCGCCAGCTCCGCGGCGAAGAACTCCTGGTGCACCTGCCGCCAGTACCTAAGGGAGCGATCGCCCTCGCCCTCCCTGAAGGCGTGCTCGTCGCCCACGTCCCTGAAGCGGCAAACGCGCACGTCCGTGATCCTTATTATGCAGGCCGCCTCGCCGTCGTCGCGCAGGATCACGCACAGGTCGCCCGGGGAGGGCAGCGGCTCCCCCTCGATAACGTACAGCGGATGGGCGGATGATGTGGCGGTCTTGATGCCCCTCACCACCAGATCGGCGAGCTTGTCCGCCAGGGGGCCGCCCCCGCAGAAGGCCCAGGCCTGGTGCTCGGACGCGCCTGGGTTCGACCTTCTGTAGAGGTTCCAGATCTCCCCCTCCCTCATGCCCGTCCACCTCCACTTTCGATGATGGAAGCACCGGGCGGGATAGGCCCGTAAAGAGGGATGGCGGAATTCATTGGCGCCCCTCCCCATCCTCGATCGGCCTCTCTTGACCCTGTCCCCCCTCGCTGCGGCAGCGCCCACCGGCGCTCAGCTTGACCATGCCGTAGTGGAAGCCCCTGGCGGCCCTCTCCCTCTGCATCACCAGCCATGCCCCCTGACCCTCCCTCCGATAGAGCTCCGCGTCCGCGAGGAGCGTGGGATGGACCTTGGTGAGGGGAAGCCATTTCCCGCATGGGAACTCGGCGCAATCCATGCAGACGAAGACGCCCTTGGCCTTTGCACAGGCCCGTATCGGGCAGTTGGCCGGCCCCCCATCATCGCGGCGGCATCTGCAGTCATGGATGGAGAATCCCTCCAAAACCTTCACGAAGGAGGGATAGTGGTCCCTGAGCTCGGGGATCGCATGGTAATAGCTGTCGTAACCCTCGTTCCTGACCAGGTCCAGAAGTTCCTTGGACCGGGAGGGCAGCAGGTTCCTCTCGGCGCAGAGCCCGCAGTGCAGCCCGCAGTAGGTTATGAGGCCGTGGTCCCACATCGTTCGGTGAAGCGGGTGCGGGATATTTTCCACTTTTCTTGTGGGCATAGGCCCGCTGATGATCGTTCAGGAGGTGGTTCGGGGTCCGGTCATCATTGCACGAAAAGCATACTATACCCTAGCAACGAATGATTTCCGGGGGAAAGTGCCCTCGAGGTGCTAAAATGAAGGTTGAACTTAGGATCTTATCAGTCGTGGCCATAGCCCTGCTGGTGTTTCTGGGAGCGCTTCCGGCCACCGGTGCACAGGCCGAGGAAGCCGCCGGGGGATGGGACGGAGGTATGGCCTTGCAGATGAACCTGAACAATGGTATCGATCAGTTCGTGGCCCAATCTGAGAGCGGGAACAAGATGGCGGTATGGGTCGAGATCGATACGGATGATGATCACTTCCTGTGCTTCTCGATGTACACGGCCGGGAATGGTTGGAGCTGGCCAGCCATAATGGCAAGCTATTATGGAGATTACCAGATGCGGTCGCCGCAGGTGGTGATGGCCGATGACGGGAGCGCCATAGTCTGTTGGATCGTTTATTACGATGGCGATTTCCACCTTTATTCCCGGGATTATGTGCCGGGCACGGGTTGGGGCGAGCCTTTCTACCACGGCATCACCAACTCCTGGGGGTGGAGGGAGTACGTGTTGTCGATGAACGGTGACGGCGACGCCCTGCTAGCCCATGAGTCTGAGGGCACCACCGAAAGAAGCGTGCAGGTATGGACCTACGAGAGCGGGGTCGGTTGGAACGAGACCCCGGAGGAGATGCTGACGGTACCCCTCGCCGAGGACCTCAACGGCATATACGCGACGATGAGCGATTCAGGCCGCGCCGCGGTGATATGGCAGCATATAGGGAGTGAGAACAGCGTGATGGTCTCGACCAGGGATGACGCTGGATCCTGGGAGGCGCCGTCGGTGATAGATGACCCAGGGATGTACACCTCCGTCCTCCGTGCGGGGATCGATGACTCCACGGGCGAGTTCATGGTCACATACCCCAAGGCAGTCCCATCTTACACCCTGACATACTTCAGCGTGACCGATGATGGTGTGTGGTCCGTACCTGCACCGGTGGCTGGGGTGAACGATTCCATCTGCTGGAACCATAAGATGGTCATGAACCATGAGGGAGTGGCCGTGGTGGTCACCACGGAGTACATAGGCACTGGCTGGGATGTGAACGCGACCAAGTATGATGATGGCGAGTGGTCGCCGGTAATCTCGCTGGGCACCAACCTGAGTGGGCTGTTCTACCCGGAGATCGCCATCGACGACCTGGGTAGAGCGGTGGTGACCTTTACCATCGAGCAGGACCGGGTGGCCGCGATCTACACGCCTGAGGACGGATGGTCGGAGACCGTTCCGATCGAGCGGAACGCCATCTCCAGTACGTATTCGGGTGCGTGGGTGAGCATCTGTTCCAGATCCATCCTGGTCGGGTATTCGTGTGTGAACTCCGTGGGTACGGTGTGGGTCAGCTCATACGAGTTCCCTGATACCGAGCCTCCGGCCCTGCTGATCGACCAGGACCTGACCAGCGAGACGGATAGGCCGCTGTTCGAGATAACCGGGTCGACGGAGCCGGGCGCCACCATCGATGTCAACGGGAAGCAGGTGGCGGTGTTCGCGTCCGGCGAGTTCTCGACCATGGTGGAGCTCTCACCCGGCGCCAACATCCTGGTGGTGACCGCCACGGATGATGCCGGCAACAATGCCACCAAGACCTTGACGGTGACCTACAACGACCCCGTGCCGGGGCTGGAGGACCAGATAGGGGACCAGCAGGAGGCGATCGATGGGTTGCAGGACGACCTGGACGCGGCGAACGACCAGATCGCCGGCGTGGAATCCACGGCCATGCTGTTCGGCATACTGGGCGTGGTGGGCCTGGTGGTGGCCATAGTGGCCCTGATCATGGCATTCATGCGCAGGAAGGGGTGAGCGTTCACCCGAAACCTTTTCCCAATTTTCTTCCATTGATTATCATTCCATGGCATTTGTACCAGTACGTTTTTTATTCGTGCGGCGGTCTGGGAATGCCAGGGTTTGAGGGATTGATCGGAGGATGGAGCGAAGAGGAGATCGTGAGCGAGATCGAGCGTACCTTCTACCATGACACGTTCGATTTCACCACCCATTTCCCGGGGCACATGGTACGGACCGACGAGGACATGCTCATTTTCGCCACCGGGGTTCCAGCCGACGTTCTGAACGGAGTGCTCGGGCCCCGAATGGACCAGCGGACCATGGCCTCCCGGATCGCGGAGGTCATGGGGTATTTTGAGCGGCAACGACTGCCAATGAACTGGTTCCTGGGACCGTCGAGCGGGCCCGATGGCCTGGAGCGCGCCCTGGCCGAGAGGGGCTTGATGCCAGGCGACCTCATCCCGGGCATGGCCATCGACCTGGAGACCATCCCATCGCCGGACCTCCCCCATGACATCAGAGTGGAGGAGGTGACCGATGAGGCGGCTTTGAAGGTCTGCAGCCGCACCGCGGCGAACGGATTCCAGCTGCCCCCGGAGGCGGTCGATGCCTACACGCGGTTCGTGGAGAGCTACGGGTTCGGACCGGACCGCCGATGGTTCCTCGGGTATCTGAACGACGAGGCGGCCTCTGTGGCCCTGGTCGTGCTGCACCAGCGCGTGGCCGCGGTTTATTGCGTCGCCACCCTCCCGGAGATGAGGGGGCGGGGGCTGGGCAGGGCGGTCACCCTCGCGGCCATATCGGCGGCCCGGGAGGCGGGCCACAAGGTGGCCGTGCTGGAGGCCAGCGATATGGGCCTGCCTGTCTACAAGAAGCTGGGGTTCCGGGAGCTGTGCAAGCTCAGGACCATGACCTGGCATCCTTGATCTATGACATACGCACCATCCATTCAATCCCACCATTTATTCATCTAGACCGTCATCGCACAATACCTGATCGGTTTCGATCCCCGCCCGTGCATCCGAACCTCCTTATTCCCCCTGGTGCATCGCCGGAACATCGATGAGGGGGACGATTAAATGAGGATCGCCATTGCAGGCGCGGGAATGTCCGGCGCCTACCTGTTCCGGCGTCTGGTGAACGAAGGGTTCCAGGACATAGACCTATTTGATGCCAAGAAGACCAATCCGTGCGGTTCCAGACCATGCGCCTGGGGTTTCGCGCCGCTTCATGAGACCTACGATCTGATCGCCAAGGTGACCGACCCCGAACGATTCGAGCTTCAGAGGTCTGGGACCATCTCGATCGATGGCCTGGACATCCGCTCGGATATGCTGACCATGAACAAGCCGGCCTTGATCAGGGAGATGATCGGGAACGCGGAGGTCAAGGAGGGCATCATCGACCCGACCAAGTATGACCGGGTCGTCGACGCCACCGGGGTCAGCCGGGCATACCTGCCACCGATAAAGGATGATTATGTCGCGGAATGCGTTCAATACAAGGCCCGAAGCGAGGAACCGCTAGGGTTCTGGTTCAGAACGTCGTCCGTGGGGTACGAATGGTGCTTTCCGCTGGGTGGAGATGAGTACCATATCGGTTTCGGGAGCCTCAGGTCCGATGTAAGTTCGTATCGGCCGCTGAAGGGCAGGGACGGTCGTGACCTTTCGTTGCGGCTCCTGTGCAAATGCCAGAGCACAGTCAGATTGACCTCGCCTTTCTACTCGCAACCGTTCGTGACCGGCAACAAGATAGTCGGCATCGGGGAGAGCATTGGGGCGGTGGCCCCGCTGGCATCGGACGGAAACCTTTATGCCATGCAGTGCGGGGAGATGCTTCTGGAGAACTGGGACGATCTCGATCGCTATTCGGAAAGGGTGCTTAAGAGATACGACTGGATGAGGAAGGAAAGGAAGGGGCTGCAAAAGCTGATGGAGGGAAGAACGCCCTCGCTCATCGAGTCAATGAGCATGAGGAAGCACCTCAGGTCCGTGGGAGTGGAGATCAAAGGCCGCCACGTTCTGAAGTTCCTGCGGAACATGTCGAGATGAGCCCGGGTCCCTCAGACCGGTCCACGATGTTCATCGGATTCGGAAATGCGCATTTTTCTTACCACCAGTTGGGACTGAATCTTTTATTATAAATATAAATATAAAATATTCTTCAATATTTATAATGATATTCAACGAACCTGCTGATGAAAGGGATAAGATAATAAACAAGGTCTGGTCTTTTGCGTTCGTGGTATTAGGATCACAGTTCGGAGCCCATGTTCTGATGCTTTTGGGCGGAGTGCTGATTCTTTTACTGTTACTGCTACTTTTGTTCGCATTCGTTGTGGTGAGCGTTGTCTTCCTATCGATGAAGCATGGAAAATTCTATTTCCCCAAGCTGATAAGGACCGGATTTTCTCACATGGAGGGCGCGATCGTAAGGATCTGCTCCATCTTTGGATTGAGGGAGGACGACCTGACGGTGTTCTTCATCCAACTGCACAACAGGATGAGCGAGGGGGAATTCGCCAAGATCGACATCAAGGACCGCGCCATATTCCTTCCTCACTGCCTCAGGTCCTCTAAATGCCCGGCCGCCCTGACCCTGGAGGGACTGGTCTGCCAGCACTGCGGGAACTGCGAGCTTGACAGCTCCATCAAGGAACTTGAGGAGATGGGATACCGGGTCTTCATCGTTCCCGGTTCCACGTTCATCGGGCGCATGGTCAAGAAGTACATGCCCAAGGCCATCATCGGAGTGGGCTGCCTCAGGGAGATCAAGGACGGTCTGGAGTTCGCGGATAGCATCGGGGTCGCGGTCATGGGCGTGATCAACAGGACCGATGGCTGCGTGGAGACGCTGGCGAACTGGCCCGAACTGATGAAGGTCGCCTCATTGAAGGCAACGGAGATCTGATCGGACAATGACCTGCCACCTATCATCTTTGCCTTGAGCCTGACCAATATGTTTAGGGCGCAATACTGCATTTGTTTTCGCGTTTCAATCGAACAATAACTGAAGGATGATTTGAATGGGTTCGGAAGACAAGGTAGTATCTGGCAGACTCATGATGATGGCATGCCCCCTGCTCGAGGACGAGATGGTATACAATCTGACCACCGATCCAGATAAGAAACGGATATTCCTATTAACGAACAAGAACACAGTGACCCTCATCCCCAAGCTCAGGACGATGAACGTGGAGTTCACCCAGATCTCAGAGGAGGATTTCTTCATCGAGGACGCGGGCGTGCCGAGGGAGGGGTTTAATGTCATCATCTGGATGATGGACCTTGCTTTGCACTCGGAGCCCGAGGACCTCGGCAGTGAGATCCGCAGGCTCATGCTCATGGCATCAGGTCATGCAGACGGCATAGCGCTTTATTATGGGCTATGTGGACGTGGGCTCGAGGGGATCCGGGAATGGGCTACGGAGAACCTGCCGATACCCATGACCCTGTTCACCGATAGGGAAGGCAAGCTGTGCGACGATTGCATCTGCGTTCCGTTCGGCAGTACCGAAAAATATCTGGAACTCATGAAAAAGCATACCGGTATGCTGTACCTGACACCCGCGGTCGCCTGCAGCTGGAGGGAGTGCCTGGGCCATAACCCTCTCTTCAAAGGCCTGGATCAGATCGACATGACCCCCAGGGACTACATGAAGCTCCTGTTCGACATGGCCGGATACACGCATTGCTTGAAGATCCAGACCAATCTGGGAGATCAGGACCACTTTCACCTCAGGTGCGAAGAGTACGCCAAAGAGATGGGGCTGGAATTGGCCGAGCTTGAAGGTGGATGGGTTTCCACGGAGGTCGCGGACCACATGTATGCCGAGGCGAAATCGTTCCTCCGATTAGGATCGGTGTGAAAATAATTATTTCAGAACGAAATAAAATGTTTTAAGCGGTTTTTTCTCTCACTATGGAGCTTGTTCAGCCTATTCCAAAGGAGCGGGGCGGTCATCGATCATTGCCATCCATAAGATTGGTGGGTGGGGGAGGTATCCGTACCTTTGGACCACGGGGAAAGTGGTCTTGCCAAGAACGGACCTGGACAGGTGGGGCGTGAAAGGGCATTGATGCGCATGTGATGGCGCTCGTTCACCAACGGTGGGGGTGCCCACCCGTTCAATACATGGTCGATCAGACCTTGAAAATCCGTTAATAACCTTGCGGGCTTCCTGTCGTACTCCCCGGCCCCTTAAACGTGAGGGATTGCTGAATGCCCCATCATAGGTTCGAACTCGTAATCAAAAAGAAAATTCGTTGGAATGTGAACATCAATTGTCATCATTTTCAGTGATTTCGCCATATTCCGCAGAGATTGCCGACCGTATCTCGTCGCTGGAGAACCTGATCAGATGTGATAGTATCATTCGATGGCCCTTCAGGTAGTTTGGCAGCACAATTTTACCGTTGCCGCCGATCAGTTTGATGCCTAATGGGGATGGTATTCGATATGTTCTAATGAACTTCAAACTGGAGATTCCTTGCCATTCCAAATGAACGCCTACCTCGGGCCCGTTTCTTCCGGCAATGTAGTTCTGAATTCCATTTCGATCGTAGACGTAGATGTGTTTCAGATTGATCCTGGAGTACAAAGATCCCAATGAGATGATCGAGAGAAAACCTAGTGTTAAGGCGACTAAAAATGGCCCGTCTATCGTTCTGGACCCATCACCCTCGAGCGAGAGGAAGAATATCAGAAAGAATGTGTCGAACATCAGCATCGATCCGACCACCAATGGCAGAGCCGATTCGTTCGCCCACGAAATGGACCGTTCATTATGATCGCCCATCCGCCTCAGTGAATCTAAAGCCTCATCCCTGCGTCTACAGAGAGATGATTGAATGCCCCAAAATGTGATGATGAGGAGAAGGTTCATGATGATTAATAGGACGATCCAGAGTAAGGACGTATCTTCAAGGCTCATTTCAGACCAGTGAAACGGTTACATCAATAAAGCATTTTAAAAATATTGAGAGGATTCGGAGCATCTTGGCGTCCCGGCGAGCTTATTACATACTGGCATTGGTGGGTCTTACGTTCTTTTTTCATAATAGCTGTCCATAACCATGGAAATATTATGCGGGGCAAGGAATTCGAACCCTTGAACCACTAAGGATAGAATCTTAAGTCCTGCGTCGTTGGTCCGCTTGGCCACACCGAACATGTACGGTGATGGCGGATTCGTCGATCTCGTGTCCTCATCGATGATACGTGATATGTGCTGGATCGGGTCGGGCCAATTGTTCCCATATCGCCTGCTTCCCTGAAGGGTCCGATGACCTCCCGACGGAATTCGACTGGGACCCCCATGTCATTGCGCCCTTCCTTGAGCGTATGGACCGTGCATGCGTGACCCATCGGGGAGATCTCACCCAATGGACCATCGATGGGAACGGCGATGCTGGAAGTTCGGGATGGAGAATTGTCGCGATACAAATAAATCGGACGTCGCTGTCTGGCCAGGCACAATTATTCATATGACGAGGGTATAAAATGGGAAGTAGGAATTTTACCATGATGATGGCAGTGCTCGCCCTAGGTTCTCTGTTCTCGATAGTGTGCACGCCAATGACCGGATCGGTGCTTGGAATGGATGACCCCGTATCAAATGTCGATGCTTCGGCAGTGAGCCTGCCGGAAGTGCAATATGCCGAGGTCAACGGGGCCTCCTTGGGCTACAGGGAGTACGGTGCGGGAGAGCCGCTCCTCCTCATCTGTGGGTTCGGAGCGACGATGGACAACTGGAACTCCACGTTCATCGACCTGCTCGCGTCCCATTATCACGTCTACACGTTCGACCACCGGGGAATGGGCTTTAGCACGGACAACAACGCCACCCCTTCCATACAACAGTTCGCGGACGACGTGCATGTGCTCATGGATGTGCTGGGGCATGAGAGCATGAACACCTACGGGACCTCCATGGGCTCGTCCATATCCCAGCAACTGGTCATAAGCTACCCTGAGTGCGTTAGGAAGATGGTCCTAAGCTCTGCCACGTATAGCGTCAGGATCCCGGAGGCGGCGATGCTCCTCGGGATCCTGGAATCGATCGTCGATGATCCAAGCCAGCCGATGGGAATGAGGAACGAGGCCCGCGCGAACCTTGATTGGAACGGCTCATGGGACGGGCTTTCTAGTATCGATAAGCCGATAATGCTGATCGTTGGCACCGACGACGTCCTTACCCCGGACCCCATATCCGTGCAGATCGCTGGACAGATCAACGGTTCATGGCTGGTGCGCTTCGAGGGAGTGCCCCACAGCGGCCAGACGTTCGTCCCGGTTCAATATGCTGAAAGTATCATCAACTTCTTGGACATGAACGAGTCACCGTACGATGAGGTGGCGCCGGACGCTCCGACCGACCTCGGGCTCCAGGAGGGCGGCGACGATATCACCATCTCCTGGACCCCGCCCTCATATGACGGGCAGAGCCCAATAACCGGTTACAAAATATACCGTTCCGATTCCGCCGCTGGACCCTACGAACTGTTGACGGCCGTCAACGGAACGTCGTACGTTGATGATGACATCGAGGAAGGATGTGCGTACTGGTACAAGGTCAGCGCGGTAAACTCGGTGGGTGAAGGGGCCTTCTCGGACGCGATCGATATCACCGTCGATGTCGCCGATGATGACACGCCGTTCTACCTGGTGAGCGCCGCTCTGGTCATCGCCCTGATAGCCATCATCGTTCTGTTGGTGATACGTAGATAGGCCGCCATGGAACGATCGACCGTGCGCGTGCCGCACGGACCTCATTTTTTCTTTTTTTCTAGAACGCGGTGAACTTGCACCAGGACCGTCAGATGGCATGGCCATGGCGTGAGGTTTCCGTCAATTGCGAAAGAGGGTGAGGAACGGCATGCGAATCTGCCCCTGGATGCCGCCCATCGAGAACGGGAATACAGGACCAAGGTCTCACCCCTATGACGAGGATAGGCGCGGGATCGCTAGAGTTCGATAAACGCCCGAGCTCGGCAATTGGCCAGTACGCTCGAGATCGAATGTGGGGGAAGGGATTCGAACCCTTGAACCACTAAGGACAGAATCTTAAGTCCTGATGTCAAAAAAGCAACTGATGAATTGCCGCTTCTGATCATTTCCCGATCGATTTAGGTAATGGTTAGGTCGTGGAGAAGATTAGCGTTCGCCTATCCATTCTCCGAATCATTGCCTGTCGTTGAGAACCAAATCTATGTGGAGAAGTCGAACTGTCGGCGGTTCGTGGGAACTCTGTGCGTTGCCTATGCTCTTCACCAGAGCTGAACTCATGAAAGCCTTAGCGGACTCCAGGGTATCGAAAATATGAATGCCGCCGAAATGACCGGTCGAGTCGTCATGGATGTAGTATTTCTGCACCAGACCGGGCACGGCACGGTACAGGTCGGCCCTGGCCTCAAAGTTCCTTATGACATCTTCCTTCGGCAGGTTGCTCTTGAACAGGATGAAGACCACTTCCATCGAACCACCTCCGATGCGTATGATATTGAAAAAAGAAAAACCTTCTCGTTCGATGTCGACCTATGATGATCGATGGTGCGGGGGAAGGGATTCGAACCCTTGAACCACTAAGGACAGAATCTTAAGTCCTGCGCCGTTGGCCAAGCTTGGCTACCCCCGCGCACCTCGGCCATGGCCGATATAACATAAGAAATTTGTCAAGGGTCCGGGCGCTGCCTGATGAAAGTCCCGGCCTTCAGCTCGCTGAACGCCTGGTCCAGCTCCTCCCTGGTGTTCATCACGATCGGCCCGCCCCAGGCTATCGGCTCCTTGAGCGGCTTGGCCGAGGCCAGGATGAATCGGGCCGGCCTCTTGCCCACGCTCAGTCTGTATGTGTCGCCAGGACCGAACACGCCGACGCTCCCTGAGGGCACGGTCATCGGCTCCTTGTCCCCCACCTTCAATTCCCCCGCGTAGACCATCACGAAGCCGTTCCTATCGGCCGGCATCTCATGCTCCAGGGTGTGGCGGGAGCCCAGGGCGATGTCCAGCAGCTTGACGTCCACCACCAGATCGCGGACCGGCCCCACCAGCCCCTGCGACTCCCCGGCGATGACCTTGATCCAGGAGCCTCCGCCGAGGTCGAACACCGGGATCTCCTCCTTCTTGATCTCCCTGTACCGAGGGGCCATCATCTTGCTGGCCTTGGGCAGGTTCACCCACAGCTGCACCCCGCGCATCGCCCCTCCCGAGCCGCGAGGCATCTCCTCGTGCAGTATACCGCTTCCGGCGGTCATCCACTGCACGTCCCCCGGGCCTATGGCGCCATGGTTCCCCAGGCTGTCCCTGTGGTCCACGTGCCCCTCGAACATGTAGGTGACCGTCTCGATCCCCCGGTGCGGGTGCATGGGGAACCCGGCCATGTAATCCTCGGGACGGTCGGACCCGAAGTGGTCGAGCATCAGGAAAGGGTCCATTAGAACGGCCTCGTCCCTGCTGAACATCCTGCGCAGCTTCACTCCCGCGCCATCGACCTTCGGCTGCCCCTGCAGGACCCTTACAGCCTCTCTGATGGAAGCCATGATGATGTTACGTGAAGAATAGGATATGAATAAATCGGCGGAAACCAATCCTCGACCGGTAGTATCACCGATGCCCCGCACCATAAGATGGCGCTGCGCCGCAGGACATGATTTCGAGGTGGAGACGGAATGGCGGCAGGAGCGCTGCCCCGTCTGCGGAGGCACGGACCTGGAGAGGGTAGAGGAACCGACCAGGATCGGTAAGCGGCTCTTCGGTGCTGGAAGGGAAAGGGAGAGCAGATGGTGGAGGTGACCAGAATTTCCTCGAAGAGGCCGAAGGAGCACGAGACCCTCTCCTTCCAGGACCGGCAGGAATGGGAACTGTGGCTTCAGCAGAACCATTCGTCCGCCGATGGCATCTGGATGCTGTTCCACCGCAAGGAGTTCGGAAGGCCGGGGATAGGATACCGGGAGGCGCTGGAGGAGGCTCTGCGGTTCGGGTGGATAGACAGCATCGTCAAGAAACTGGACGAGGAGAGATATGTTCGGAAGTTCACCCCTCGGAAGGCATCGAGCCGGTGGTCCAGGACCAACCTGGAGATCGTTCGGCATCTGATGGCCGAGGGCCGCATGACCGAAAGGGGAATGACCGCCCTGGGGGACCTGGACGAACGCCTGTCCCTTTTGATGGACGATGCGCCGACCGAGGACCAGATGAGCTCGCTGTTCCTTGACGAACCGGATCTGCGCCGCACGTTCGATTCTCTTCCGCCGTCCCAGCGACGCAGGTACGCCGCCTGGATATTCGATGCCAAGCGCGTGGAGACCCGGGCCCGAAGGGCGGCCAAGGCCGCGCAGATGATCATGGAGGGACGGCCCCCGATCGTCTGAAGCGGCAACGGATATCTACCTCCCGAGCAATGCATTCCCATGGACGGGGAGGCCAGAATCCTTTACCTGCTGTACGACGGCTACGCGGGTTTCGAGCTTGTCTTCGTGGCCAACAACCTGGCCAACTTCAATACCGCCACGGTGGGCTTCGGCAGGCAGCCCTGCCGTTCCCTGGAGAACCTGCGCACCGTGGTGGACATGGACGTGGAGGATATCGACCCGTCCAAAATCGACCTGCTGGTCATCCCCGGCGGGCATCCCTCGGAGATCGTCAAGGACCCTTCCCTGGGGAATAAGGTCCATGCTTTCCTGGGGAAGGTGCGGGAGATAGACCGCCGCGGAGGGAAGCTGGCGGCCATTTGCGGGGGGCCGCAGTGGCTGGCCTTGGCCGGAGTTCTGAAGGGGCGGAGATGCACGTACAGCCTTGAGAGGCCGGGACCGGAGTTCGAGGGGGCGGCGTTCACCGGCGAGTACCTGACCGTGGACCGGAACATAATAACCGCCCAGGGGCAGGCCTACGCGGAGTTCGCGGTGGAGATGGGCAGGCAGACCGGCGTCTACAGCAGGGAGGAGGACGCCCAGAGCGACCTGGACTGGCTGAGGGACCGGAAACGTGACCGGTGCTGAGGGCGACCCATTGATTTTATATTCAATTCGATATAATCACCCCGCATGAACTATCCCCAGGGCAAGAGGCCCGCGAGCGTCATCGTGCTCATCGCCTTCCTGGCCTTCTACGGCCTGTTGGGCGTGGTCAGCGGAGCGATCCTGATCGCCGACCCCAGCGGAGCGGGCATGGGCTTCACCCCGGACCTGCGGGACAGCATTCCGTTCCACAGCTTCCTGCCGGTGGGCTTGTTCCTTCTGGTCGTCTATGGCCTCGGCGGGCTGCTGCTTGCCTATGGCGCCCTGACCCGCAGGGAGCTGTTCCTGGGGTGGCTGAGCGAGCGTTCCGGAAGGCACTGGTCCTGGACCGGCGGCGCGCTGTTGATGCTGACCCTGGTGGGCTGGCTGGCGGTGGAGGGCTACCTGATCGGGCTGGACTTCGCCGCCACCTACTTCACCGTCCTTATCGGGGCGGTCATCTCCATGATGATGGTCCTTCCCTCCACCCGGAGATACTTCCTATACCGCCGCTGCCAGCTGTGGGATTGAGCTCACAGGACCCGGCAAGAGTCCCCGTGGCAGACCGACAGCACCGGGCCCAGCTTCTGGTCCAGTATGTCCTCCAACGTCGGTCTTCCGATCTCCGCCAGTTCGTACCGCACGCGAACGATGGGCTTGTTCACGTTCATCACCCTGCGCAGGTCCACCGGGGTCCCGGCCACCACCACGTCGCAATCGGCCCGGTTTATGGTCTCCTCCATGTCCCTTATCTGCTCGTCGGTGTAGCCCATGGCCGGGAGTATGGGACCCAGATGGCGGTACCTCTCGTACAGCTCCTTGATCGAGCCCACGGCGTACGGCCTGGGGTCAATGATGTCCAGGGCGCCGTTGTCCTCCGCGGCGATCGTTCCCGCGCCGAAGGCCATCTCCCCGTGGGTCAGCGTGGGCCCGTCCTCCACCACCAGGGCCCTCTTCCCCTTCACCATGGAGGGGTCGTCCACCTTGATGGGCGAGGCGGCCTCGATGACCACGGCCTTGGGGTTGAACTTGGCGATGTTCTCCTTGACCCTGAGGATGTTGCGGCGGTCGGCGGTCTGCACCTTGTTGATGATGACCACGTCCGCCAGGCGCAGGTTCACCTCGCCAGGATGATATGATATCTCGTGCCCCGCGCGGTGCGGGTCGGCTATCACGATGTGCAGGTTGCTGGCGAAGAAGGAGGTGTCGTTGTTCCCCCCGTCCCAGACGATCACGTCGGCCTCCTTCTCCGCCTCGCGCAGTATGCGCTCGTAATCCACGCCCGCGTAGACCACGATGCCGTTGTCGATGAGCGGCTCGTACTCCTCCCGCTCCTCGATGGTGCAGTCATGCGTGTCCAGGTCAGCGTAGTCCCCGAAGCGCTGCACCGCCTGCTTGGCCAGGTCCCCGTAGGGCATGGGATGGCGCACCGCCACCACCTTGAGGCCCCGGTTGTGGAGTATGGAGCAAAGCCGGCGGGTGGTCTGCGATTTGCCGGCCCCGGTGCGCACCGCGCAGACGGAGATCACCGGCTTGCTGGAGACCAGGGTGATGCGCTGGTTGCCCATGAACCGGAAGTCCGCGCCGAGCGACAGCACCCAGGAGGCCTTGTGCATGAGTTCGGTGTGGGAGATGTCGCTGTAGGCGAACACCACCTGGTCCACCTTGTTCTTGCGGATGATGGAGGGCAGGTCCTCCTCGGCCATGATGGGTATCCCCTTGGGGTAATGGGAACCGGATAGGGCCGCGGGATAGCAGCGGCCATCGATGTTGGGTATCTGCGCGGCGGTGAAGGCCACCACCTCGTAGTGGTCGTTATCCCGGAAGTAGGTGTTGAAGTTGTGGAAATCGCGCCCGGCCGCCCCCATGATGACTACCTTGCTCTTCTTCATGACAGAACCCTAGATGCGATTGGGGCCGGTGATATTACAATTTTTGATTTTTCCCCGCGCGTGCACGAACGACGGGTCACTTGGCCCTGATCTCGATGGTCATGCGCTCCAGGGCCTGCAGCGCCCTGATCTCCACCCGATAGGGGAAGCGCCCGAACAGCAGGGTGTCCAGGGGGCCCCACATGGCCACCCAGCCGACTATGAACATGCCCTCGCTGAGCACGGTGGCCCACAGCGGCGGGATGCCGGGGATCACATCGCTGCCGATCAGTATGCCCACCCCCACCGAGGCCACCAGGAACAGCATGGCGTAGGGGATCATGAACAGCCCGCGGCGGCGGATGGCCGCCATCTTCTTGAGGTTGTCATCGATCTTGGTGGAGGTGAAGCGGTCCAAGGCCTCCTCGCATTTGGAGGACATGTCCCCGGCCACGCGGTCCTCGGGCATCAGCAGGACGAGCTTGTGCCTCTTCGACTCCGGCCTCTTCTCCTGGGCGAAGTGCTCCAGGAGGCGGTCCACCACCGACTGCCCCATGTACATGTACGGCTGGGAGGAATAGACGTCCCTGGGCGGGGGCATGAGCAGATGGCGGATGTCCTCTATCTCCACCACGAAGGTCTCCACGCCCTCCTGGTCCATCTCCACGCGGTCCTTGATCATTTCCACCCTGGAACCGGTTCGCGGGGATAAATGGCTGTCGTTCCTCCCTTCCATTTTGCGAGGGCGTCGGCCGACCGTGCGCAGGGCTAGCAAAGTATTGAGTATTCACTTATCGATTCATTTCGGATGGCCTACCGCATACCCTCCTCCAAGGTCCTGGAGGACTCCATAAGAAGGGTGATCCGGGAGCAGCAGAGCATCCCCTCCCAGCGCCGCTTCACCGAGCTGGTGCTGGAGGACCTCAAGCGCAAGAACCCGGACTACAAGGTGGGGGAGGTGCGCATGAGGAAGATGGCCCTGCACCGCAACCTGGCCAAGGTGACCATCATGTACCGGGAGACCAAGGAGCCCAGCCGCAAGGGGCGCTGCCCGGTGTGCACATCCCCCACGGAGGAGCTGCACAACCTTACCCTGGACGATAGAAAGGTGGAGCTGGGGTTCAAGTGCACCAAGTGTCCGTTCTGGACCGGACCGCGGAAACGCGTTCCAGTGCGTTACACCTTCTCGATGATGGGGGCCATCGTGCCCCCGGCCAAGAAGAAGGGCAAGTACGCCCAGTGGAAGTTCGCCTGAGCCCGAATCCTTTTTTATTTGCGGATGGCGATATCGTGGACATGTGCCGTTCCACGGTGTACATGTCCACAGGTGAGGGGGTGCTGGAGCTGGTCCAGAACGCCGTTCGTTTGGTCCTGGAGGAGGACGCCTTGGTCATTCTGGACGATCTCGGCGACCGGCTGGAGTTCCGCAACGTGAGGGTCAAGGAGATCAACCTCATCAGCAACAACATCGTGCTTGAGAAGGCCCAGCTCAGGGATTGACCCATGATCGGAGGACCATCCGCCAGATGGGCAATAAGTCGATATGCGATCCCATCGCAGAACGTGAACCGGAGCGAAACCATTACAAACTTCAAAATCAAACACCCGCCCGGGACGACCGGTCGAATGGACCGTTTGGATGGTTGGGGAGGTTAATCGTGAGGATAAAGTGGCGATACATGGCCATAATGGTGGTCGTCATGCTTGTGATCAGCTCTCTGACGGCATATGTGGCCTACGAATCAGTTCAGCGCAACAGACTGGGATACATCGGCGTGGAGGTGGACAAGGAGGTTTTCACCGCAGATGAGGATGTCACCTTCCAACTGGTGTCCCTTACCCGTAATGCCAGGTTCAACATCACCGACCGCTGGTACATGGACCAGGAGGATGAGCGCAACAGAGGGTTCGATGTGCTGAGGGTGCCGGATGTCATGGACCCGGAGACATTCCTTGATGACCTCTCATCGCTCGATTATCTGCGCTCCCGTTCGACCTTCTTCCCCGTCGGCCGGGCCTTCTTCGATCACTTTGATAGCAGGGACGGTTCCATTCGTATCGCCTGGAACGGCACCGTTGCCGAGGAGGGCTGGAATGAGAATGGATCGTTCCTCAGATACAGCCCGGCGGTCAGCGGCCATTATGTCATCGTCCCCAGGAGCTCGTGGAGCCCGGACATGAAGGTGTCCTTCATGATCAACGAGCGGTCGATGTTCTACTACGATTCCCTGAACATCGACATCGAGCCGGTCAACCATCCTGACGACAAACTCACCCTAGGCCTTGCCCTGCGCGCCCCTCCCGGGACGGCGGGTGAGATCAGCTGCGACCTGAACCTCAGCCTGTCCTACTTCGGCAGCCCGTTCGAGTTATCGGAGAACGTGCTCGCATTCCATGAGGAGACGGGCATCATCCTCAGCGAGGGACAGGATTGGGTAAGGACCTTGGTCTTCAATATTAGCATACCGGACCACGGTTACGTTCCGAACGGGGAGGATGATTTCCGGAACCGGTACTTCTCCCCATTGGTGATAGACGTGGTCCTGACCACGGCCGTCGGCACCTATATTACGGGTCTTTCGGCCATCTGGGACGGGGGGTGGGAATATGAATACCAGTACTGATGGGGCCATCATGACCGTGGTCGGCCTATCCAAGACCTACGGGAACCGCCTCACCGCCAAGAACGTCCACGCCCTGAATGGAGCCTCCTTCGAACTGAGGAGGGGGGAGATATGCGGACTGGTAGGTCCGAACGGAGCGGGCAAGAGCACGCTCATCAAGCTCATCATGGGCATAGAGCCGAGGAACGAGGGAAGGATAATCTTCGGAGAGGAGGGGATCGGCGTAATCGGCTATGTCCCGGAAAGACCGACCTTCTTCGAGGACCTCACCGCCTACCAAAACCTCCTCTACATCGCCAGGCTGGACCGACTGCCGTCGGCGGAGGAGCAATGCCGGAAGGCGCTGGTGGAATTCGGCCTGGAGGAGAAGGGGGATTTTCTGGTTGGCACCTTCTCCAAGGGGATGAAGCAGCGCCTGGCGATAGCCAGGGCGCTGATCTCCTCGCCCAAGCTGCTCATCATGGACGAGCCGTTCTCAGGCCTGGACCCCACCATGGTCATGGAGCTCCGCGGCCACCTGAAGGGGCTGAGGGGCACCGGGCTCACCATCCTGGTATCATCTCACGAGCTGAACGAGATAGACCAGGTGTGCGATTCGATAGTGTTCATCAAGGACGGGAGGATGGTCAGGAAGGAGGGCTACGCCCGAGAGGACGAGAACGCGAAGGTTCAGATAACCATGCTGGAACCATCGGAGGCGGTGATGGGCGCCCTGTCCGGGTCCAAGGTCCTTTCCATCTCCCCGGACAGAAGGACCATCGTGATCGAGCTCAGAAGATCGGACATACCGCAGACCATCAAGAGCATCGTGGACGCCGGCGGTCAGCTCATGGAGAGCAGGATGCTCCAGCGCAAGGCCGAGGACATGTACGCCGATGTGTTCCTCCGGAAGGAGGCGGGGGCATGAGCGAGTTCCTGGAGCATTTGAGGAAGGACGTTCGGCTTTGCCGGTCCGATTCGCTGTATCTCCTGTTCGTGCTGATCGTCACGGTCATGGCCTTCGTGATGTCCTTCGTGTCCACGTCCAGCTATGTGTCCCAATGGCCCAGCCTGCTCACCACGGAGGCGGAGTTGCTGGAAAGGCAGCGGAGCAATCTGAACGCCTACTGGCTCATGATAAGCAACTCCCTGCTCATCGTGTTCGTGCTCATCTCATCCATGACCATCACCGCGGAGAAGGAGAGCGGCATGGTTCGCTACGTCCTTACGCACCGTACGCGAAGTTGGAGCATGTACCTGAGCAAGTACCTCATCCTTGCCTGCCTGGCCATCTATGCCGTGGCCGTGTCCTCCCTGGCCTACTACCTGGTGTTCACGGTAATGGACCTTGCCTTGCTGAACGCCGGGGACATATTCTCGGCCATGGTCCTGCCTATGATGGTCGTCCTGACCTTCTGCGCCATAGGATTGATGGTCTCGGCCCTCGTGAACAAGAAGGGGGCGGCCATTGCCCTGGGCGTGGTGTTGTTCCTGGGCATATCCATGAGCTTCACCATGGTGGTCTCCATGGCCAACGAGGCGGCCTACGACCATCCGGACTGGGAGTGGGGCCTGGATGAGATAGACTATATGCCTGGATACTTCAAGGCCCTCATCAAGATGAACCCCATGGTGCTCATCTCCGGAACGGAGTTCCTGGCAGAGGGAGAGGGAGCGCTAATCGGCCTGGGAATGATCGCGGTGTATTTGGCCCTGGGAATGATCTTCTTCGCCCGGGAGCGCACCGAGTTCGGACTGCTCAAGGACCTGCAATTGAGGTTCAGGGGAAGGGATCGCTAGCTTGGCCGTCACCTTAACAGTTGTTCGACCTGCCCGCCGGTCAGGACCAGCATGCCGTTGGGCAGCAGCCTGGTGACCATGGTCCTCCAGTTGGGGTTCATCTGGAACGCCCTGCGGAACATGGGAACGGATTCCTCGAACCGCCCCTTGTTGGCCAGCCCCACCGCGTGCCAGAACACCATCTCCGCATTCTCCGGGAACATCTCCTGCGCCTGCGAGTAGGAGCGCAATGCGGAGTCCATGTCCCCCTTCTCCATGGCCGCGTCCCCGGCGTCCATGCTCTCGTAGGCCCGGTGCACATTCAGAAGACGCCTGAGCTCCATGAGCGGCTCGGAATGATCGTCCACCCGGAGGTCCACCAGGCGGTCCTTCCAGACCTGCCCGGTGCTCTCCCCCCGCACCACCAGCAGCGCGGCGCTCTGCCGCCCCCGGGCGTCCCCGCCCTCCGACTCGGCGGCCTCCAGTGCTGCCAAGATTCGCTCGGCCATGGGGCCTTGGGACGCCTGGAACGCGGAGGCCATGGCCTTCCAGACCGTGTCCCTGAGCATCATGTTGGCCTGCACGGAGAAGTTCCTGCCGAAGACGTGACCGGCCTCGGCCACGCACTTGCTGCCGGTGTATGCGAAGGTATCCCCCTGGGAGTTCAGCACGGCCAGCTGCCGGAAGTCCCGCCCCTGGTCCCTGGAGACCATGGCCTCCACGACCTCCTTGGGCGAGATGCCTTGGGAGAGCAGCTCCAGCCCCTCCGGCCCGAAGGCGGGGTTGGTGAGGGACTGTGTGACCACCGCCCCCACGCCGGCCCTGGCCCAGGGGACCACTGAACCCACAGAGAACCAGTGGGACTGGACGCCGGCGCCCATCTCCCCGGTGTCCTCGTCCCTGGCCACAATGGAGTAGGTGTGCGCGAACGGGCCTCTGGAGATGATCTCTGGAGAGAACATGGGGATCGTCAGCCCATCGGGTTGGCGAAAAATAAAGGTTGGTAAGGTGTTTGGGCCGGAGATCAATCGCAGTTCTCGAATTGGCTGTTGTACAGGTCGGCGTAGAAGCCGCCCTGCTCCAGCAGCTCCTCGTGCGTGCCGCTCTCCACGATGCTGCCCTCCCTCATCACCAGTATCGTATCGGCATCCTTGATGGTGGACAGCCGGTGGGCGATGATGAAGGACGTGCGGCCCACCGTAAGGTCCTGCATGGCATTCTGGATGATCTTCTCCGTCCGCGTATCGACGGAGCTGGTGGCCTCATCCAATATCAGCAGCGGAGCGTTCTGCACCACCGCCCTGGCGATGGTCATCTGCTGCCTCTGCCCCATGGATATCTTGGAATCCTCGTCCAGCTTGGTGTCGTACCCGTCCGGCAACGTGGAGATGAAGTGGTGGATCCCCACCGCCTTGCACGCCTCCTCGATCATCCCGTCGGTCACCCCCTCCTTGCGGTAGGCGATGTTCTCCTTTATGGTCCCCTCGAACAGCCAGGTGTCCTGCAGCACCATGCAGAACATGTCGTGCACGTTCTCCCTGGTGAGCTCCTTGGTGGAAATGCCGTCGATCAGGATGTCCCCGGAGTTCACCTCGTAGAAGCGCATCAGCAGATTCACTATGGTCGTCTTCCCCGCGCCTGTGGGACCGACTATGGCCACCTTCTGCCCGGACCGGATGTGGAAGGAGAAGTGGTGGATCACCTCGCGCTCCGGCGTGTAGCCGAAGGAGACGTCACGGAACTCCACGTCGCCCTTCACCTCGGTGTGCACCAGCCTCTTTCCGCCCTCGTCCTCCATTTCGGGCTCCTCAAGGAACTCGAAGACCCGTTCGGAGGCGGCGGCCACGGACTGCAGGCTGGTCATGGCCTGGGCCAGCTGCGTCAGCGGCTGGGTGAACAGGCGGACGTACAGCATGAAGGCCACGATGACCCCTATGGATATGGCCCCGTTCAGGACCTGCACCGCGCCGACTATGCAGACGGCCACGTAACCGAAGTTGCCGATGAAGCCCATCAGGGGCATCATCAGGCCCGATAGGAAAAGGGACTTGAAGGCGCTGTCGAACAGCTCGTCGTTTATGGATTCGAACTCCCTCTGGGAGGCCTTCTCCCCGTTGTACGCCCTCACGATGACATGACCGGTGTACATCTCCTCCACATGGCCGTTCAGGCGGCCCAGATGCTGCTGCTGACGCTGGAAGTACTTCTGGGACTTGACCATGATGAAGGCCATGAGCATGAACCCGGTTATGGCCGAGCCAACGGCGGCGGCGGTCATGACCACGTCGGTGATCAGCATCATGACCAGCGAACCGATCAGCAGGGCGGCGGCGCTCATCAGCATGCCCACGCTCTGGTTCATGGACATGCTGATGGTGTCCACGTCGTTGGTGACCCGGCTGAGCACGTCCCCGTAGCTGGTCCTGTCGAAGTACCTCAGGGGCAGGCGGTTGATCTTCCGCGAGATGTCCGTGCGCATGCGCTTCGAGAGCTTCTGGACGATGGTGGCGACGATGAAGCCCTGGCCGTACGTCAGCACGGCCGAGAGCAGGTATATGATCACCAGGAACGTTCCGATCTCGGCCACCCCGGTCAGGTCTATGCTTCCGGAGAACATGCCGGCGGCGATGAGGTTGGTGAGCTCGCGCAGCTTGTCCGGACCGATGACCGTGAAGACCGTTCCGATGACCACCAGAACGGAGGCCACCACCAGCGCCGGGATGTACTGGCGCATGTATCCAAGCATCTTCTTCCAGGCCGCCTTGAAGCTCTTGGGCTTGCCGGCCACCATAGGACCGTGTCCCGGACCGAACCCGCCCGGCCCTCTGGGCCTCGGTCTGCTATCGTCGGCGCTCATCGTCTCATGTCCTCCTCGCTGAGCTGGGATTCAACTATCTCCCGGTACACCGGGCAGGCGTCCAGCAGTTCGTGATGCCTGCCGATCCCGGCCACGGACCCGTTGTCCAGGACCACGATCTTGTCGGCGTCCATGATGGTCCCCACCCTCTGGGCCACTATTATGCTGGTGACGTCCGCCGTCTCCCTCTTCAGGGCGCTCCTGAGACAGCGGTCCGTGCGGTAGTCCAGGGCGGAGAATGAATCGTCGAAGATGTAGATCTCCGGCCTACGGCACACCGCCCTGGCTATGGAAAGGCGCTGCTTCTGCCCCCCGGACACGTTGGTTCCGCCCTGGGCGATGGAGGCGTTGTAGCCGCCATCCATGGCCTCCACGAACTCCGCGCCCTGGGCGATGGCCACGGCCGCCCGGACATCCTCCTCCGTCCGCTCCGCGGACATGTCGCCATAGGCCACGTTGGAGAACACCGTCCCGGAGAACAGCGTGGCCTTCTGCGGCACGTAGCCCATCTTCTTGTGCAGCGCCTCCTGCGTGTAATCGCGGACGTCCACGCCGTCCACCATCACCTTGCCGTCAGTGACGTCGTAGGAGCGCAGGAGCAGGTTCACGATGGTGCTCTTCCCGCTGCCGGTTGAGCCGATGAAGGCCACCGTCTCTCCCTTGTCCGCCTTGAAGCTGATGTCCTTGAGCACGTAATCCGCGGCGCCGGGGTACTTGAAGCTGACCCTGTCGAAGATGATCTCCCC
>MVPZ01000214.1 GCA_002067045.1 Methanomassiliicoccales archaeon PtaB.Bin134
AAGTTCCTGATCTGATCCCCATCCATCCCGCGGCGGATCTCATGGGAAGTATATTCTACCCGGCACCCTGCTAGTTCCAGGGGGATCAGGGTCCGGAGGATCGCCGTTCGGGGCGATCGGCCGGAAATTGTGCCCGGAGGGAGCGAGGAGCATGGGGATGCGTACGGGAACGATGGCCGCGGTGGTGTTCGTGGCAGCCCTGTGCATCCTCGTTCCCGTTCCCTTCCATTCCCATGCGGCCGCCGCTGCGGTCCCGGTCCTGGACGCCGAGATCGCGGAGGGTGAGTACGCCCACTCGGCATCCTTCTCCTCCGGCGCGTTCAATCTGCTATGGCAGGTGGAGGGGGACCTGGCCTTCTTCGCCATGGTGGCCCGGACCGGTGGTTATCTCGGGGTGGGGTTCGAACCGGAGCTCATGATGAAGGACGCGGACATGGTGGTCGGCTGGGTGGAGGCCAACGGCAGCGCCTTCGTCCACGATTCCTATTCCATGGACAGCTTCGGCCCGGTGTTCAGGGACGTGGACCTTGGAGGTACCGATGACCTTCTCGGCTTCTCCGGACAGATGCGTGATGGGGTGGTCACCATAGAGTTCTGCAGGCCCCTCTCCACCGATGACGCCTACGACAACGATATTCCACGCGAGGGGAAAACGAAGGTGATCTGGGCCGTGGGGAGCGAGCTGGACCCGGCATCGCTGCCGAGCAATGCGGGCGTGGGGGTCATCGATATGTCCTCCGGAGGCACCGAGAGCGCGTGGGACGCCTCGACGTTCTACGTTCCGGGGCTGGCCCTGGCCCTGGGGCTGGCCTTGGCCTCGGTCCTGCTGGCGCATCGCAGCGGCAGGGCGCATTCGTTCCTGGGAGCGGCCTCCGCGCTGTCCCTGCTGGGCACCGGCCTTCCAGCCCTGATCTTCAGCCCCGGAACATCCGCTCTCGGTCCCTGGGGGATCATCGCTCCCCTGGCGCTCCTCCTGGCCGCCGCGGCCATGGGCGGGCTCGCATGGCTGGGAGCCTGGAACCGCAGATGGGAGAGGGCGCACCTCTGGATGGCCCTGGCGGCATTGGCCTGCCTCGCCCTGGCCTTGCTGACGGCGCTATCGATCTGAACGGCGCGGGCCCTCGCCAAGCTCCCTGCAGATGACCCGGGCCGCGTTCCTGCAACCATGGTGGGAAAGGTCGGGGTATTCCACTGGCCGGCGGAGGTTCTCCAGGACCAGGCCGGCCAGCTCATGCCCGGTCATCCCGCGGAAATCGCACCTGACGCCCAGGCCGTTCCTCTCCAGCTTCCTGGCCACGTTGAACTCCTGTTCGGAATGGCCCTTCAGAGGGAAGTACATGAAGGGGCGTTTCAGCACCGACAGCTCCAGGGTGGAGCCGCCTCCCCCCTGCACGACGGCCAGGTCGGCCGCGGCGAAGTGCTCGTACAGGCGCGGGACGTACCCCCTTTCCTCCACGCCATCCGGGAGGGGGCCCAGGTCCGCATCCATCCTGGGCCCCTTTACCAGCACCATCCGGACCTCCGGGTCCCTGGCCCTCAGCACCGGATAGGCATCAAGGCACAGCCGCAACAGCCCGGCCCCCACCGCGGTACCCCCGGAGGAGCAGACGATCAGCGGCCCGGGCGCATACCCCAGGCGACGGCGCAGCCCCTCCCGGTCCCGGTAGTCGTCCGGGTCGAATGGCAGGGGGTTCCCGGCGAATATGTAACGCCCCTCCGCCCCCTTCCGGGCGTTGACCATCCCCCATCCCAGGCGCTCGTCGGGCACATCCTCCGGATCCCCCAGGAAGACGTCCGTCCATCCCTCCTCCCGGCCCTGGCGGAAGGCCCGGTCCCAGCCCTTGTTGACCAGGCGGGCGGTGCGGACGTCCCGCCACCTCCAGCTGCCCGGGTAGACCTTCACGAAGTCCCACAGGAAGACGAAGGGTGGCCAGTCCCGGCCCAGCCCTCGGGCGTGCGCGCCCTCGAGCTCGTAGGCCTCGTCGGCCACCACCAGGTCCGGCCTCTCCCTTTTCAGTATCCCGTCGAAGATGCTGACGGCCTTGGCGTAGCGGTCCTCCTTGCGCACCCGGTACAGTATCTCGGTCATGTTGACCTGGAGACCGTCGCCGGCCACGGATTCGATGACCGAGGTGCCCACATCCCGGTCCCGGCACTCGGGGAGCAGCTCCATGCCCTCGTCCTGCAGGACCCTGGTGGCCGGGTCCGCGGCCAGCCACAGTATCCTGACGTCCATGGCCATGCCCATCAGCTCCCGGGCGATGCGGACGTCGCGCAGAACGTGCCCGAGCCCCACCGACCCGCTGACGAACAGGACCTTGCTCATCTCCGATCGTATCGTCGTCCAACCTTTTTTACCCTATTCCGACCGGGGTACCGGCGGCCTCGGGGCCGTACCGAACGAGACCGTAACCGGCAAATATCCCCCAGGGCTTTTTGCGGGATGATGGTGGGCTGTGGGAGGGACCGCGCCTGGTTCCGGAGCGTGGCCGGCGGTCTAATAGTGATAGCCGGCACGGTGCTTGTCCTGGGCATGATAACCGCGGAGGCGCTGTTCGAGGGCTATCACACCGGGGAGGACACCATCAGCCATCTGGCCGGGTCGGAGCCCGCCGGAACCATATTCAACGCCTCCATAATCGCCGCCGGGGCCCTTTACATCGTGGGCTCCATGCTCTTCAGCCGCTGCGAGTTCCGATGGTGGCTGACCGTCCCCACGCTGCTCATGGGCGTGGGCGCCATAGGCGTGGGCGTCTTCCCGTACTACACCGGGACCCCGCACGTCGTCTTCGCGCTCTTCGCCTTCGGAGCCGGCGGGGTGGCAGCCGCAATGTCCAGCAGGATACTGGCGTGGCCGTTCAATCGCATCTCCCTGATGCTGGGGAGCGTGGCGCTCATTGCTTTGGTGCTGTTCGGCTACATGTGGGCCACCGACCCGTTCGGCCCCCTTGGGGAAGGGGGCATGGAAAGGTGGGTGGCCTACCCGGTGATCATCTGGGGGCTGGGTTTCGGAGGCTACCTCATGGGCGGCACCTTCAAGGAATGTATCGCATGCGCCCCCTGACCCCGAAAGGTAGATTATCCCCTACCCGCTAGTTAATGACGGGGCTGATCCAATGGACCTCGACCAAGGCATTCATCTCTGCCGGTCGGCCAGAAGGGACCTGGGAAGAATGTTGGCCGCCCTGGAGAGGAAGAGCTTCTATGACGCGGGACACGACATAGGCCATGCCGCGGTCGGCGGGCTGGCCTTCAAGGGCATGGACCAGGAGCTGCAGCGGCTGGAGCAGCTCCTTTCCGTGGAGAACTACCGGGCCATCCGCGAGCATGAATGGCAGGTGAGCGACCTGGTGAACCATTACGACCGCCTGATCGACCTGGTGGAGGGAAGGGGATTGGACCCGGAGAAGGCCCCATCGGTGATCGGGCACCTCTACCGCTGGCGGGACACCGCGGGAAAGCTGGCCCAGGTGGTGTGCCAGATAGAGGACTCCGAGCCGTCCTGAGCGGTAAGGATGATAAGCTCCGGACCGGATACGGTGCTGGAATGAGGGAGATAGGGCTGCGCCATCACCACCTCCTCTGCCTGAGGGGCTTCGTCGGCAAGGGCTATGACCGGGGGTTCGTGGAGAACATGGCCCGGGTGGCCGGGGAACTGGCCAGTCCCGAGGGGCTGATGGTCCGTCTTTCAGCATCCTGCGATGACATATGCGCCCGCTGCCCGTTCAATTCCGGGGGTGAGTGCGAGCAACCGGCAGTTGTGGAGAAGGACCGCTCCGCGGCCGCATTCCTGGAACTCCCCATGGCAGGATCCTTTCCGGCCGCTGAGCTGCTGGCCCTGGTGGAAAGGAGGATCGCGGGCCTGGAGGACATGAGATCGATATGCGGGGAGTGCGAGTGGGTGGGCCTGTGCAACGAGCGGCTCAGAGGGGGCCCCGTCCGGTGGGCATAACATTGCCTGGACAGGCGAACCTTTTTGTAATGAGCCGTTTTCTTAGGTAGCATGGAGGCGGAGATCCGGATCATCTTGGACATGACCCTGCTCATGGTCATCGCCGGGATCTGCTCGGTCATCTTCGCCAGGATAAAGATGCCCCCGATACTGGGGTACCTGACCGCGGGCATCATCCTCGGCCCGACCATGTTCCCCATGCTCTGGGTGGAACAGACCACGGTGATGATCCTGTCCAACATAGGGATCGTCATGCTCATGTTCTGGATTGGCCTGGAGCAGAGTGCCTCCAAGCTCAGGCGGGTCGGCTCCCGCCTGATACTCATCGTCTCCCTGGAGATGACCCTCATGGTCATCGTCGGGTACCTCGCCGGCCTGCTCCTGGGGCTGGGGACCACCGCATCGATATTCCTGGGGGCGATCATCTCGGGCACCAGCACCGCGGTGGTGGTGGGGGTGCTGCACGGTTCCAGGGCCATAACCGGAGAGCAGGCCACGGCCGTGATCAGCATCACGGTGTTCGAGGACGTGGGCCAGGTCATAATCCTTTCCCTGGCCGCCCCCCTGCTGGCCGGGGACTCGCCGGCCATGGGTTCCACGGTCAACATGGTGATCAGCCTGGTGATCTTCTTTGGATTGACGGTGATGCTGGGCGTGGCCCTCATCCCCAGGATACTGGACCGCATCGGGAGCCGGTATCCTTCGGAGATCATTTTCATCGTGGCCGTGGGGATGGCCTTCACCATGGCCCTGCTGTCCTCATCCATCGGACTGTCCATCGCCATCGGGCCGTTCATCATGGGGCTGATCGTGTCCGTCTCCGTCTACAACGAGAAGATCAAGGCCAAGGTCATCCCGGTGAAGGAGCTGTTCATGGCCGTATTCTTCATCTCCATCGGGCTGCAGATATCGCCATCCCTGATCCTGGACAATATATTGCTGGTAGCGGCCATATCCGTGGCGTTCATAGCCGGCAAGGTCCTAGCGGTGGGGCTGAGCACCTACATATTCGGCTTCAAGGCCATGGACAGCTTCATAATCGCCACCTCCCTGATCGCCATGGGCGAGTTCGCCTTCATCATCGCCAAGATCGCCCTGGACGCCGGGCTGCTGACCCAGGACCTGTACTCGTCGGTTATCGGGGCGGCGCTGGTGACCATGGTGGTGCTGCCCCTGTTCTCCAAGGTGCAGGACCGGGCCTTCGGCAGAATCACCCGCCTCGTCCCAACGAAGCTGCGTTCGGCCCTCTTCCGCCTGGACTCGGTCAAGGAGGCGGCCACGGCCAAGAACGGGATGCGGACCAGGGAGCGGAAGGCCCTGGGAGGCCTGATGGTCCGCATTTTCGTGGACTACCTGGTGATGATACTCATACTCCTGCTGTTCAACCTGGCCAGCGGGGTGGAGGGGGCCATCGTGGGCTGGGCCGGGGACCTGGGGCTGCTGCCGGAGGCCGTCCTTCTGTTCTTCATGCTCCTGTCCATCTCCCCGGCGGTGGCCAGCGTGTACCTGCATGTCCGGAGGGTGTCCGGGACCCTTACGGACATGGCCATACGCTCGGGCCGGATCGCCGAGGGCGACCGACGCAGCGTCTACCGGGTGATGATCGACCTCAACGAGATGGCCATGTTCCTGCTGGTCCTGGTGCTGCTCATCCCCTTCATGCCCCAGACCCTGATCTCATCCCCCTGGATAGTGCTGGCGGTGGGACTGGTGGCCGCCCTGGCCACCTTCGTGCTCTGGGACGCCCTGCGCAACTCCTACGTGCGTTTCTTCAGCGTGGTGACCGGGGTGAGGCCCCCGGAGCCAGGAACCGAGGACGAGGACTGATCCTCCGGCTTGGACCTTCGGAGCTGCCGCGGACCGTGTCAGATGGTTTTAAGAACCCCCGGTTCCCATTGTATCACGCGGCCGAGGGAGCCCTATGACCGAGCTCGACCCGGGGAAGGTGAATGTCCGATTCGTGGACGATGTTGTCCCTACAGCCCTCTCCCTTCCCAGGCGGTACACCCTGACCCACTCAGACCGCACCGGGGACCGCTTCCTGACCATTGGCAGGGACTACGACCTGCGGCAGATCTCGGGAGCGTACACCCGCTTCATGCGCGATGAAGTGCTGGCGGAATGGCTGGACGACCATGTTCCCAGGCTGCACGTATTCCTGCACGTGAGCGGAGGGGTGGTCTTCGGGAACGCCAGCCTTCGCCTTAGGATATTCAGGTCCTGCCTGCGCTCGGTGCTGCAGGCCCTGCGCTACGGGGACGATGCGCTGTTCACGGCCGAACCTGCCCTGGACCAGGGAACGGCGGTGGTTCACTACTCATCCACCAAGGACCGTTTCAACTTCCAGGAGGAGACCGGGCCGTTGACGGACTACAGGTTGACCTGATGGTGTGGGTTCGGAGCGCGGTTCAGGCCTACCTGGCCAGATCACTTCAGGGCCTTCAGGAACTCGTCTATGGGAATGGCCGCCAGGGATGTGGTCTCCAGCGTGCCCCGGGAGCCCAGCTCCACCATGACCTTGGCCACGGTGTGGTTGTCCGGGGCCTCCAGTATGTTTAGGAAGTCGTATCTCCCCAGCAGAGCGTACTGCTTGACCACCTTGGCCCCCATCTTCTCGATCTCCTTGTTCACCTCTTTCAGGCGTTCAGGCCTCTCCTTGAGGGTCTTCCGGCCTTCCTGGGTGAGCCTGGACAGTATTATGTATTCCGGCATTTTTACCCCCTGTTCATAACTTGGGGCTGGGGCATGATATAACTATCGGACCTCACTCCGCGTAGACCTTCACGTTGCGGAAGTTGAACCAGAATGCGATCACCGCCCCCAGGTAGATCAGGGCCGCCAGGATGAACGGCAGGGCGAAGAAGCCCGCGGCCAGCAGCGCCCCGCCTATCACCGTGGTCACGCTGTTCGGCACCCTCCACACTATGGAGTTGATGGCGCTGGCCAGCCCCCGGTCCTCCTTGTCCACTATGCCCATGAGGTAGGAGTCCATGATCGGCCCGGCCATGTTCATCATGGCCGCGCGCACCAGGTACACCGCCCCGGCCCAGATGGCCCCGGGGGCGAAGGGGATGGCCAGCATGAAAATTGTCGAGAAGCCCTGGGTCATGACGATGGCCGGGACCTGCCCGTAACGGTGGGCCAGGCGCGGGCTGAACACGGCGGCAACTCCGATGGACAATGAGGATAGCGCCAGAAGGGGACCGGAGAAGGAATCGGGGATGCCGTACCTCAGGAAGAACCAGGTGGGTATGAGGGGGATGATGAGCCCCGCCCCCAGCCCGATCAAGGTGTTGTTTATCGAGAATCGGACCAGGGTCTTCCTGCTTCGTTCCTTCAGGAAGCTGCCGCGACGCAACCTGGCAGAGGGCGTCTGGTCCTGGTAGCCCCTCAGGAGGCGGTGGACGGTGATGGGGGACAGCAGGGTCACGAAGCCCAGCAGGACGAAGGCCCATGAATGCACCTCCTCGGAGGTCCATCCCCCGACGTCCATGAGGAGGGGGAAGGCGAAGGGCAGCGCCAGCCCCAGGCCGCCCAGGGCACCGTTCATGATGAAGGAGAGTGAGAAGGCCATCTCGCGGTTGTCCACGGTGGTCTGGTCAGCGATCATGGCGTTCCAGGTGGAGAGGATGGCCCCTTCGGCCACCCCGGAGATTATGGCCGCGGCCATGTAAAGGTCCGGGTCCGCCGACAGTGCGCAGATGAACATGGAGAAGGGCAGGATGGCCAGCCCGAACAGCAGCAGCCTTTTTCGGCCCAGGCGGTCGGACATGAAGCCGAAGGGAATGGCGCTGATTATCATGGCCAGTCCGGAGAGGCCGATTATGAGCCCGACCTTGGCCGAATCCACGCCCTGCTCCGGAAGGTAGGCGGCTATGGCCGTGGTCAGGTATCCGTAACCGATGGAACTGAAGGAGGTCAGCAGAATGAGCCATTTGACCTGGGAGGGCACCTTGACCCCCGGGGAGATATCTTTTAACCTTTCAGCTTTGAAGATTGTAACACCCTTGGCTGTCCCAAATGATCGTTCAGGAGGCCGTAAGGGGTTCAAGTATCAGATAGTTACGGTCAAAACTAATTTTTCCGAGAGAAACTGATATTATTCGGAGAGGGATAATCAGGGCGACGAACATGATGCCCGTAGCCCCGTTGATGATAGAGCACCGAACCATCGAGAGGATGGCCGCGGTGATCAAGGACCAGGCCGAGAGGATGGAGGCGGGACAGGAGCTCGATCCCAGGTTCATACCCGAGGTGGTGGACTTCATGAGGACCTACGCCGACCGCACCCATCATGGCAAGGAGGAGGACATACTCTTCGCGGCGCTCAAGGGGAAGGGGATGAGCGCCGAGCACCGCCAGACCCTCGATAGGCTGGAGAGGGACCATATCCAGGCCAGGGAGATGGTCGGCAGGCTGGCCTCCCTGGGGGAGGAGCACGCCATGGGACATCCCGGGGCCGCGTTCCAGGCCTCCATGCTGATGAAGGACCTGGTTTCGTTCTATCATGACCATATCGAACTGGAGGACCAGGGGTTCTTCGTTCCGGTGATGGACTACCTCTCCGCGGAGGAGAGGGCGGCCATGCTGGAGCGGTTCAGGGACTTCGACTCCCGCATGATCCATGAGCGCTACGCCCGGGCCGTGGAGCGCCTGGGGGGCGAGGAGGGGGCCCGCATCGCCATCGAGGACCAGGACCGCTGGAGGTGCCGGGTGTGCGGTTACGTCTATGACCCCGAGGTCGGCGACAAGGAGGCTGGTATACCACCGGGGACCGCCTTCGCCGACCTTCCGGACGATTGGGTATGTCCGGTGTGCGGGGCCGCAAAGGACGCCTTTGAGCACCTGTGAGGGCAACCCTTAAGTCCCGCGGCCTGCCATCATCGGTACATGAGCGAGGAGGGGCCGGGAGAGGTGTTCCAGAGGGAGACCAAGCATCGCCGGGATCGCCTGGTAGGCAGGGATATGGACTGGAGCCGGAAGCCGGAGACGTACAAACGCTATTCCGGAAGGCCGTCCGTTCCGCTGCCCCCGCCTGGATCGCCCCAGGCACCCCTGGACCGGGTGCTGAGGGATCGGCGCAGCGTCCGTAAGTTCTCCGAAGGCCCGTTGGACCTGGCGGACCTATCCTACATGCTCTGGGCCTGCACCGGTATCACCAGGAGGGAGAGGGGTCACGAGTTCCGGACCGCCCCCTCGGCCGGCGCCCTCTATCCGGTGGAGACCTACGTGGCCGTCAACGAGGTGAAGGAAGTGCCGCCGGGCATCTACCACTACTCCATCGCGGACCACCGCCTGGAGCTGGTGCGCAAGGGAGCGCTCGGCGAGGAACTGGCCAGGGCGGCCTTGGACCAGGGGATGTGCGCCAGGGCTCCGGCGGTGCTCATATGGACGGCGGTGTTCGAGCGCTGCCGCTGGAAGTATGGCGAGAGGGCCTACCGCTACGTGTATCTGGACGCCGGACACCTGGCCCAGAACCTGTCCCTGGCCGCGGTCTCCCTGGGACTGGGCAGCTGCCAGATAGCCGCGACCTTCGATGACGAGGTGAACGAGCTGCTCGGAGTGGACGGGGAGGAGGAGAGCGTCCTGTACATGAGCGTGGTCGGACGGCCTCGCGAGGGCGCAAACGATTAATCATCCCCATTCCATCAGTTCCTGATGCTCTGTCCCAAGTGCGGCAACCACCCCTCCGCCACCGACAAGTTCTGCATGGAATGCGGCGCCCCCGTGGCCCAGTTCATAGACGAGGCCGCCGCCCAGGCGCCTCCGGCCGTTCAGGAGCGCCCGGCAACGCCTCCCACGCAGCCATACCAGCCAGCACCTCAGGCCCCGCCCATGGCCCCGGCCGAGAGGCCGATGCAAACAGCTCCCGTGCCCCAGCAGCCGTATCAGCCGGTCCCTCCCGCGCAGCAGCCCACCAGACCGATGGGTCCGCCTTACCAGCCACCGGCCCAGCAGCCGTATCAGCCGGCCAACCAGCCGCCGATGCAGTACCAGCAGTATCAGCCGGGGCCGGCTGTCCAGCAGAATCAGGCCCCGCCATCGTATCAACGGCCGCCGCAGCCTCCGCCATATCAGCCCCAGGGACCGCAGCCGCTGCCCCAGATGGTGCCTTACCAGAGGTCCTCGGACCAGGTCAGCGGCAATGTGCAGATGGGGCCCTATCAGGCCTATGTGCCCCCCAAGGGCGCCGAACGATCCGGACAGACCGCGCCGCCAGCGCCCCGGCCGGTTGACGCCGTACCGAACGCTCCCCCGGTCCAGCAGCCCTATCAACCCGCGCCGCCGGCTCCGGTGGTCCCTCCAGCCCCTGGGCCGAACGGGGCCCCGGGCTACCAGCCTCCGGCACAGCAGCAGCACCAGGCCCCGCCATCGTATCAACGGCCGGCGCCGCAGACCCCTATGGTCCCAGCTGTTCCGCCGGTGCAAGGCCCTTCGGCCCAGCCTGCGAACCAGTACCAGCCTCCGGCACAGCATCAGTACCGGCCCGCCCCGCATGAGGCGCCTCCGGTGCCGCCCATGCAGCAGCCCTATCAGCCCGTCCCTCCGCAACAGCCCCCGTATCCCGGTCCGCAGTATCAACAGCCCCCGGCACAGCAGCCCTATCAGCCCATCCCTCCGCAGCAGCCTTATGGTCCGCCCCCCATGGGGCCCCAGCCCCCTATGTCATTGAACATCATGCCCAAGCTGGCCTCCGCGGCAGTGCTGCGACCCAACGAGATGGTGGCGCAGGTGTGGAGGGCCGGGCTGGAGCAGGATTACGTGGGCATGGAGGAGGGCGAATCCGGGAAGTTCAACATCAACGGACTGCTGCTGGCCACCGACCAGCGCCTGATATTCGTGCAGGAGAAGGGGCTGTTCGACAAGAGCTACAAGCAGCTGGAGAGCATCGATTACCGGGAGATCGGCAACTGGAAGCTCAGCCAGGTCGTGCGCACCAGAGCGCTGCAGGTGGACGTGACCAGGGGGCGCCTTCAGCGCAAGGTGTTCAACAACCTCCTGGAGGCGGACCCCATGTCCCTGGTGGCCCAAGCCCCTCAGAACCTGGATTACGTCAAGCAGCTGCTGGGAAGGCTGAAGAGCGCCGCGCCGTGAGGGTTGCCTCAGGACCTCTCTGACAGGCGCGAACGGGCCTCGGCATGCTTGGCCAGAGTTTCCTCCATCACCTGGTCGAACACCTGAGGGAGGTTCGAGCGGAGTACCTTCAGCCCCTGCTCGGTGATCCCTCCCTTGGTGGCCACCCTATCCTTCAAGGAATCGGCGGCCTCCCCGGACCCCAGGGTCAGGGCGGTCCCCTGCAGGGTCTCCAGCACCATCTCCCAGGCGTCCTGGCGCCCTATCCCGTGCCTGGCCCCGGACTCCGCGAACTGCTGCATCATCTCCGCGATGAGCGCGGGACCGCAGCTGGTGAGGTCGGCGGCCGCGTCCATGCTTCCCTCCGGCAACTCCTTGACCAGGGAGGAGGGGGAGAGCAGTGACCCCAGCGCACCCATCTGCGGACCGGTCACCGAGGGCCCGTGGGAGATCAGCGACACCCCTCTGCCCCGCTCCATGGTCACCGAGGGGACCAGCTTGCTAACCGCGGCCCCGCAGACCTCCTCCAGCCGGACCAGAGGTACGGCCCCGTTCACCACCACGACATGGACCCCCGCGCGGACCGGAGAGATGTCCTTCAGAACGCCCAGCAGCTGATCCGTGCGCACGGTGACGAACAGCACGTCGGAACGCTCGGCCGCATCACGGTTGTCCTCGACCACCGTGGTGCCCCTGAACCTTTCTGCCAGGGCCTCGGCCTTGCCCCGGCTGCGGTTGGCGAGCAGCACATCGGAGGGGGATACCGCTCCGCTTTCGAGAATTCCGGCGGCCATCGCCGCGCCCATGTTCCCCAGACCGATGAAGCCGACCCTCATTCCTATCCTTCCGGGCCAGCAGAGGCGCCAATCCGATTAAAAGGTAACGATTCTAGAGACCGAGCTCCTCGGCGGATTCCCGCATCCCCTCCAGGGCCACCTGCAGGAACTCGTCCCTGGGTATGCCCAGCTCCTCGCAGACCATGATGCGCCCGCGGTCCACACCCCTGGCGAAGTCCTTGTTGCCGAACTTCTTGGCGATGGAGCTGACCTTGACATCGGCCAGCCTCTTGCTCGGAAGCACCAGGGCGCAGGCGATGACCAGCCCGGAGACCGCGTCCGCGGCCAGCAGCCCCCGCTTGAGGGGGTTGTCCACCGGGACCCCGGTGGCCTCGTGATTGTGGGCCAGGATGGCCTGGAGCACCTCCTCGCCCACCTTTCCCCTGAGCATCTCGCAGGCCATCTTGGCGTGGTCCTCCATGCCGTGGCACTCCTCGAAGTCGATGTCGTGCAGGATCCCGGTCACCTCCCAGGCCGTGGCGTCCTCGCCGAGCCTCCGGGCGGTGCTGCGCATGACCGCGCCCACGGCGATCATGTGCTTCAGGTTGCTCTCCTTGGATATCCTTCCCTTCACCAGCTCCAGCGCCTCTGCTCTCTGCATTATTTCCGCTCCCCTGCGGCCATTGGAGGGCGCTTCAGACTATCAGCTTTCCGGCGGAAGGACCCCACATGGCGTCGTAGACCGCCTCCACCTTGACCACCACCGCGGCCTTGGCCGGGAGCTTGGGGTTGACCCCGTGCACCCACTTGCGCATCTCCTCGAACTGCGGCCCGGCCTTGAAGACCTTGGCGGACCCCTTGATCTGGTAGGACTTCTTGGTGTCCCCGTCGTAGCAGAGCACGGAGATGCGCGGGTTCTCTGAAAGATTGGCCGCGGTCTTCAGGAAGAAGTTGTCGGCCAGCATCAGAGTTTCATCGTCCAGTATCTTCAGCAGCCCGATGAAGATCACGTTCGGTGTGCCATCCCTGGTGGCGGTGGCGATGGGAATGGGCTTCTGCTTGGCTAGCGCCTCTTTTACCTCCGGCGGCATCTTGACCATTTTTATCACCATGGATAGAAAGATTTGTTGGGGTATTAAAGTTAAGCCCGATCAGATCTCCGAACGGTGTTTGTGAAAAGGTCATATCGCTGAAAGCGCCATCATGGGCGCATGAGCAACAAGGACGCCGTGATGATGGTGGGCAGGCTGATGGAGCTGGCCGCCCGCACCGCACCCAAGGCCATGGGCAAAGACTTCATAGAGACCGTTCTGCTCACCGACGAGCAGAGGGTCGCGCTGGGGGAGGACATGGTCTCCTTGGGCAAGGAGAGGCGCAACCCGGGATTCGAGCGGGACGGGCAGAACGTCCTGGACGCGGACGCGGTGGTGCTTATCGGATTGCTGCCGCACCTGGGCGTGGGACTGGACTGCGGGGCCTGCGGCATGCCCGGGTGCGCGGAGTTCAACACCCTTTCCGAGAACAAGGACTTCCGGGGGCCGAACTGCGCCCTGAGGCTGCTGGACCTGGGCATCGCCCTGGGCTCGGCGGCCAAGGTGGCCTCCGATCACAGCGTGGACAACCGCATCATGTACCGCATCGGGGTCTCGGCGATACGGCTGGGGCTGTCCCAATCGAACATCTGCCACGGGATACCGCTCTCGGCCACCGGGAAGAACATCTTCTTCGACCGGGGGCGCTGAACATCACGGTCGGTAATCCCTGCCGGCCTTGAAGGCCTCGGCGATGGTGGACCCCTTCACAAAGTAGGGGCCACCGGGGCTCAGGTACATCAGCAGCTGCAGCTTGTCGATGTCCGGGCGGCCGGAGGTCATGCATGCTTCGTCCACGTAGACCTCCTCGATATCCCCCACCACCATGTCCACCCCCTCGAACTCGATGATGTCGTCCAGGATTAGCTCCACGTTCACCGGGCACTCCCTGGCCATGGGGGCGGTGAGGGTCTTTCCGAAGAACACGTCGAACACGGCGGACTTGTCCACTTTGCTCCCGGAGTTCAGCCCGCAGTAGTCCACGGCGGCTGCTGACGAGGCCCCGGGCATGTTGATGCTGAAGGTGCCGTTCTCCACGATGCCCTCCTTGGTCCTGCGGTCCTTGCCCATCACCACGGCCATCTTGGGAGGTTCATCGTCCAGCATGGTGACCCAGGCCACCGGGCAGAAGTTCGGTCTGCCCTGGACCTTTGACCCGACCAGCACCACCGGGAGGCCCATGGTGGGCACCCTCCTTCCTAACGCGATCTTGCTCATGATGATCGTGTGCATATCGGCGCCTGTCTTATCAAAACTAGTCATCACCCGTCTCTGAAAAACGGGCGCAACCCATAAATAGTTCCATGCTATGTCATGTCATAGCACGGTAACAGTGCTTAAGGAATAAAGGAGGAAAGGAGATGGCCGAAGCGAAGTCCGAAACGCTGCCCTGCGCGGCAGACGCCCTGCACACCAACGCTATGGCTGCGCCCAACGGCGCCGCCTGGAAGATGGGTGGGGCGGATTACTACGGGCTACGCCAGGCCATAAGCGAGGTGGGGAGGTCCGTGCTGACCCCCGGATCGCGGGTGGTGGACCTGCGCTGCGACCTGGGACTGCTCATGCCCCTGGTGGAGGAGAACGAGGACCTCTGCCGCTTCACCCTGCTCTCCCCCCGCGGGGAGGACGCCTGGAACTGCTTCGACCGCATGCGCACCAGGGTCCGCCTGGGTTTCGTGGACGCTGCGATCCTGGACCTGAAGGAGGGGTTCCCGGAGATCTCCGCCAGGATGTTCCTGGCGGTCGATGCCCTGGGAGCGCTGACGGTGGCCAGGCGGACCGAGGTGGCCGAGGCCATGCGTCGACGCTTGGAGAGGTGCGGGGCCGGGGTCGTCGTCGAGGAGGTGGAGCCAGACGCGGACGATGTTGCGATCCGTCATCCATCAAGCGTCGACCGGCCCAGGAGGCGCAGGTGGTCCCCCATGGAATGGGAATCGCTGCTCAACAGCGCCGGTTTCCGCACCGTGGAGCGGATCTGGTCGGACGGAGACCGTGTGGCCTGGCTTGTGAGGAAGTAAAAAAGATGGGGGGCCTCCGCCCCTTCAAACCGATTTTAGGTTGCGGCTCAGCCATCGTCCTTCATGAGGTCGTAGATGATGGCCGCCAGTGCCGCTCCGACCATTGGTGCGGCAATGAATATCCATAGCTGATCCAGCGCCCATCCGCCCTGGAATATGGCCGGTCCGATGCTACGAGCCGGGTTGACCGAGGTGTTGTCCACCGGGATGGATATCAGGTGGATCAATGCCAGGACGATGCCTATCGGTATTCCAGCGAAACCAGGGGCGGCCTTCTTGTCGGTGGTGAACAGGACGGTGAGCATCAGCAGCGCGGTCAGCACCACCTCGGCCACCATGACCGCCCCCAGCTCGTAACCGCCGGGGGAATGGTCCCCGTAGCCGTTGGACCCGAACCCGCTGGCCGCCGCGTCGAAGCCGGGAGCTCCGCTGGCGATCACATACAGGACCCCCGCGGCCAGAATGGCCCCGATGACCTGGGCCACCATGTACAGCAGGGCCTCCCTTCCGGAGACCTTTTTCGACATCCACATTCCCAGCGTCACCGCCGGGTTGATGTGGCATCCGGAGATCGGTCCGATTGCGTACGCCATGACCAGCAAGGTGAAGCCGAAGGCCAGCGAAACTCCCAATGCATTCACCCATGCACCGGCCAGCACGGCGGTGCCCACACCGCCGAACACCAGCACGAAGGTCCCTATTACCTCTGCGAACAGCTTTCTGATGGTTTTATCCGTGAGTTGCACCTCGGAAGAATATTCTGTCGGTAATAGTATAAATTTAACTGTAATTTATTGATTGGCGACCTGGCCCTTCACAACAGTATTTAAATGGTTCAGCTGCTAGAGCAGCCCGGCCCCTCCCCGATGCGGAACAGGGGCGAGGATCTGGAACCCGACTCGTTCATGCGGGGCATGATGTCCATGATCAGGACGGAATGGTCGGAGAGACCGGTCTCCCTCTCGTGATGCGAGTACTTGGCCCACATGGGATGGTGGATGTGGGGGGAGGCTAGGGCGTGGTCGGTCCTCATGCCCTTGCCGGAGGAGGAGTACCAGGAATATTCCCTTCCCACGCGGTGATACTCCCTCCACACGTCCCGCCACCCCATGTCAAGCAGGGAGGAGAGATGCTCCTGTCCCAGGAACGGGGTCCCCTCGGTGTCCTGCGCCAGGCCGGTGTTCAGATCGCCGATGATGACCGCCCGGGACTGGGCGTCCACGGCCTCCTGGGCGTAGTCCATCAGCGCCCTCCAGTGCTCCAGCTTCCCGGAGAGGTCCGACGCGCCGGGGATGTGCACGGCCAGCACCCGGAGGTCCGAACCCTCGGGGGAGACCTCCATCCAGCGATGGGGGGAGGTGCTGACCCGGTGGTCCTGCAGCTGCCGCAGGGCGGTCTTGGAGGCCGTGAGTATCCCGTTGGTACGGGGCGGGGGCTGGGAATTTAGTATGTACGGATAGCCGAGCGCGGCCAGCGACAGGGACACCTCTATCACCTTCTCCGGCCTGAACTCGAGCAGCACCAGCAGGTCCGGGTTATGGCGGCGCACCGCCTCCAGGATGCCCGGAAAGCGTTCCTGGGAGCCCCCGTACTGCAGGTTCCATTCCATGATCCGCATTACCAAGGGCCATCGGTGCCCTGATTAGATGAACCTTACCGATGACCCGGGTCGGTTCCGATGGGATTATCTATGCGCACCGGCCTTTGGTATTACTAATAGAATAGTTTTTAATACTGCGTATTACTATTACATGAATAAGTGTTACGGCTTCGGTCCCCCTGCGATTTAGGTTGACGCTCTGCCATTCTATCCTCCTTTGTGACGGCCAAGGACCGAAGCCTAACCCCTTGCTTCTGCGGGGATACGGTTATCTACGCCTAAGGGATTGGTTCAGGACATGACCCCGGACCTCGGCGTGACCGGTCACCGCTACCGGCTGAACAACGGTCTGAGCGTCCCGGCCCTGGGTCTGGGCACCTACAAGCTGCCGGGCCGCATGGCATACGCCCCGGTGCGGGCGGCGCTGGAGTGCGGGTACCGGCACATCGACACCGCCTCCTTCTACGAGAACGAGGAGGAGGTTGGACGGGCGATCAGGGATTCCGGCGTCCCCCGCGAGGAGGTCTTCATAACCAGCAAGGTCTGGAACACCGAGCAGGGCTACCAGGAGGCCCTGCGGGCCTTCGATCGGACGAGGAAGAGGCTGGGGACGGAGCACCTGGACCTCTACCTGGTGCACTGGCCTGTCACCGGGAAGCGCCTGGAAACGTACCGGGCGCTGGAGACACTCTACCAGGAGGGACTGGTGAGGGCCATCGGGGTCAGCAATTTCCACCAGAGGCATCTCCAGGAGCTGTACAACGCTTGCCAGGTGATGCCGGCGGTGGACCAGGTGGAGATGTCCCCCTTCCTGTACCAGAAGGATCTGCTGGAGCATTGCCAGGCCAGGGACGTGCTGGTCACCGCCTTCTCCCCCTTCGCCCGGGGCAGGGTGCTGCAGGACCCGACCCTGCGCGAGATAGGCGCGGCCCATGGGAAGAGCGCGGCGCAGGTGATCGTGCGCTGGGGCCTGCAGAAGGGCATGGCGGTCATCCCCAGGTCCTCGGACCCCGGGCGCATCCGGGAGAACTCCCTGGTGTTCGACTTTTGTTTGGACCGGGAGGAGATGCACCGACTGGACATGCTGCACAGCGGGCTGCGGACCACCACGGACCCGGAGACCTTCGAGTAGGGGGCCCTGGAAAGCATTAAGTCATCAAACCGTTGATGGAGTGGCGTATGACCGAGAAGGTCCCCAAGATCGCCATATACCTGGACTTCGAGAACCTGGCCATATCCGCCAAGGAGGTTTACCCTTCCACCCCCCGCCCCCTGAGGATAGACGACATCCTTGATTTCGCCAAGGGCTACGGGGAGGTGCTGATCAAGAAGGCCTTCGCCGACTGGAACAAGCCCCCCTGCAACCAGTACGTGGAGGACCTGCGGCTGAGGGCCTTTGACCTGGTGTTCTTGCCGCAGACCTCCCTGTCGGGGAAGAACGGCGCGGACCTGCGCATGACCATCGACGCCCTGGAGGACATGTATGACAAGAGCCTGCTGGACGTGTTCTTCCTGGGCACCGGGGACACCGATTTCATCCACCTCATCCGCAAGATAAAGGAGCGGGGGAAGGAGGTGGTGGTGCTGGGCTTCGAGCACTCCATCGGCCGCACCATCCGCTACAACTGCGACCGCTTCGAATCCCTGGAGGACCTGCTGGGGAAGGCCCCGGCCCCGGCGGTGAAGGAGAAGAAGGAAGAGGAGGAGCTGGAGGACGACCCCCGCGAGCTCTTCATCCGCTACATCAAGAACCGCTCCACCGAGGAGCCGGCCATACTCTCTCAGATCAAGAACGACCTTATGCGCCTGGACCCCTCCTTCTCGGAGAAGAAGTACGGGTACAAGCACTTCAAGGAGTTCCTGGACTCCTTCAAGGGGGACCTGTTCACCAGCATCAAGATGGACGACAAGGCCGGGCACCACCTGGTCTACTTCAAATCATACTCCGAGCTGACCTCGGCCATCAACGAGGGGCAGGTGCGCGAGTTCATAGAGAAGGACATGCGCTACATCAAGGACCGCGCCCTGCGCAAGGCCCTCTACAAGGAGATCATCAGCCTGTTCCACGCGGACGGGGAGACCACCATAAACCAGATGATCGACGACCTGTGGTCCCTGTTCGACAAGAAGGTGCCCAAGGCCACCCTGAAGCGCTTCCTGCGCACCATGGCCGAGGGGCGCATGTTCAAGTTCGCCAACGTGAAGTACACCGGGAACATCTACACCATGCCCCAGGTGCTCAAGGGGGACCTGCCCTCGATGGAAAAACTGGACGACGTCTACCTGCAGCGCATCATCGACCTCACCCTGAAGAAGTTCAGCGGGGTGCCCCAGGAGACGGTGACCAAGATGATGGGTTTGAGCTAGCGCACCAGACGGTAACGGTCGTGGGGCTTGGATCGGTAGCGTTCCACCAGCCCCCGGGCCTCCAGGTCCAACTTCACCGATTCCACGTACCAGCCCTTGGATCCTTCGAACCTGCCCTCCAGGGCAGTTGATGCATTCTGCACCAGTTCGTTCTGGGTCAGGTCCCCTGAGGAAAGGGCCCCGATCACCGCCTCCCTGGTGGCCTGGTACTTGACGGCGTCGATCCGGCGGCCCATCCTGCCCTGGGGGTGCAGGGTCAGGACCTTGTCCCCGCTCATGTGCTGATGATGGGCGAGCATGATGATAACTCTTCAGCCCAGGGACCTCTCCATGTCCTGGCGGTCCATGCGGAAGAAGGTCCATTCCAGCTTGCGCCCGCCCTGCCTCTCGTAGAAGGCCATGGCCTTCACGTTCCAGTCCAGGGCGCACCATTCCATCCTCCCGCACCCCAGGGACAGGGCCTCCCGGACGCAGTGGCGGAACAGCTCGCGGCCGATGCCGGAACGGCGCACGGACTCCCGGACGAAAATGTCCTCCAGGAAGAGGGTGGGCGCGGCCAGGAAGGTGGAGTAGGTGAAGTAGTAGGTGATGTAGCCGACCGCCTCCCCGTTCACATATCCCAGGAACGCGTGGAACAGCGCCGGAGAGGAGGTGGCATGCAGCCTAAGCCGCTCCCGGGCCTCGGGGCCAGGGGGGTCCAGCTTCTCGAAGTCGGCGAGCTCGCAGATGAGGGAGATGAGCTCACTTGCGTTGCTTTCGTCCACCCTTACGATGTCGACCTTTTCGCCCTTCGCGGCCATGCCCGGGCATAACCTCATCGGCCTATATCCCTTTTACAGCGCATCCCATAGATCCCTGCGACCGGCCCTCGATGGTAGCCGCGGAAGACCCTCAACGTGGGGAGGGGCTCATCCGCCTATGCTGCCCCAGTACCTGCTGGAGGGGAAGTGCATGACGAACCTCGCGCCCCTTCCAGGGGTCCCGTCCTCGACCATGGTGGCATCCGCCATCATCAGCACCTCCCGGGCGATGTAGAGGCCCTCTCCGGTGTTGGCCCCGAAGCCCTGGTCGAATATGCGGGACTTGTCCTCGTCCCTGACCCCCACCCCGTCGTCCTCCCATATTATTAGAAGCCCGTCGCGGTCCAGCCCAGCCGTCACAGATATCCGGCTGACGGCCTTTCCATGCCTGACGGAGTTGTCGGCCAGGGCATGGAAGACATTGGGAAGCATGGGGTCCGCCAGGACCTTGACCTCCCCCACGCGTATGTCCAGCTCGACCCCCTCGGTGTCCACCAGGTCCAGGGCCTGCACGATGGTGGTCTCCAGATCGTGCCAAACGGGCTCGTGGCATCCTATGGCCTGCCGCCCCTTGGCGAAGGTCAGGTGCCCCTCCGCCCTCCGGGCCTTGTCCAGCAGCTTTTCGACCAGGTACTGCTGGCGCTCGTTGAGCTCGGTGGCCTCCAGAAGCTCGAGGTAGCCCCAGATGGCGGTGAGGTCGTTCCGGATGTCGTGGCGCACGATCTGGTTGAGCGTTCCCAGGCTCTGATTGGACCGGCGGATGTCGTCCTCCATCCTCTTCCGGTCGGTTATGTCGTGGTACAGCAGCACGGCGGCTATGGCCTTTCCGTCCCTGACTATGTCCGAGGAGGTTATGCTGAAATGCCGGGGCTCTCCGCCCAGGTCCAGGGCGGTCTCCCACCGGTTGTTGCCCAGGGGAAGCCGCAGCCCCTTGCTCTCCACCTTCTGGACCAGGACCTCGCGGTTGGCCTCCAGGAGCCTGTGGCCCTGATCGTTGGTGAACACCACCTTCATGTTCTGGTTCACCAGCATGATGGGGTCCTCGATGGCCCTCACCACCTCCCTGACGTTGACCAGTTCCGCCTCGGCGGTATTGAAGTTCCTTTCCCCGAAGAATATGGCCAGCGCGGCCATGGTCATGGTTATGGAGAGCAGGTCCAGGTAGGGGCTCTTGTTCGAGTACAGGATGAAGGCTATGCTGCCGATGGTCATTATCGCCAGGGCCAGGATGAAGGAGCAGGTGGTGGCCTTCCGGCGCCTCGATGACAGCGGCAGGCTGGTGTACAGCAGCACGATCCCCACGATCACCGCCGTGGCGAAGTAGCCAGCCCACAGCATGAACAGCGGACCATAATGGCTGTTCACCAGGGAGATCCCGCCCTCGACGACCATGTCGACCCGCTCATAGAACAGCCCGTGCCATGCGTTGGTGGCATTGAGGACCACCACCGCGACACCCGGAGCGGTGACCAGCAGCCGACGGGGCCTGGTGAGCCAATCACCGTGACCGGTGTAGTTGATCACGAAGTTCAGCATGCTGACCACCAGGCCGACCTCGCAGATGTATTCCAGCACCACCAACGCCAGATATGCGTTCAGGTCGGTGGTCACACGCTGGACGCCCAGCACCAGGGAGTTCAGGGCCAGGAAGGCGAACAGGGCTAGGAGGGATCTTCTGTAGGAACTCTCCGGACCATCGTGGACACGATAGGCTATCCATGCCGCCACCAGGAATCCCACCAGGTTCGGAAGGACGGCCAACAACCAGTATTGGTTCATATGGGGTGACCGGGTCAGGTCAGTGCGCGTTACCTACATTAAGCTCACGCCATGGTTGCGGAAATTGAGAACGATCAGATGAGGGTGAGGCCGAGCTCCCTGGCCCTGCGCAGGGCGGCCTCGTGCTCCTCCGGTCGTATCCCCCTGCCCAGGCCATGCATGGAACGGGCCATATGTTCGGGCCGGTACTGGTCCATTATGTTCACCGGAGCCTGCGGCAGCTCCATGGCCAGCCATTCGAGGACGGGGAAGGTGCAGCATTCCAGGTGGCCGGGGAGAAGCAGGTGGCGGACGATGAGCTCCCCCTGCCTGGCGGCCAGTTCGTGGTTGCGGGTGACCACCTCCCAGTAGCGGGGCGCCGATGAAATCTCCAGGGCGCAGCGGTCGTTCCCGTACTTCAGGTCGGTCAGGAACACGTCCATGGTGCCATCCAGAATTTCCAGGGCCTCCACGGTCATGTACATGTTGGAGTTCCAGACCTGGGGGACGGGGGACCTCAGCTCCCTGAGCACCCGCAGGACGTAGGGCAGGTGGGGGATGGGGTCTCCCCCCACCCAGTTGACATTGCGTATGCCGCGGCAGGCCGGGGAGCCCGGCGGGCATATGGTCCGGCCCTCGATCAGCCGGGCCATCCTCTCCGGGGGGATGATGTCACCCTGGTCCGGCCGGGTGCTGATGTCCCAGTTCTGGCAATAGACGCAGTCCAGGTTGCATCCGCTGAGGAAAACGGTGTAGGATGGCACCAGCGGCCTCTCCTCCCCGTAGTGGGGAAAGTGGGAGGCCACCCTGCTCTCCTGGACGCCGCACTTTCCCGCCTGGCCACCGCCGCGCCGGGTCCGACAGCGGTGCTCGCAAAGCTGGCATTCATTGCACAGCCGGTCCGCCGCGTCGATCTTCAGGTCCAGAGGGGAGCGCCCGTCGACGTCCTGGACCCTGGTCCGGAGGAAGGAGGGCAGCAGCTCCCCCCGCAGTATGGCCATGTAGCGTTCCAGGGGGCGGTCATGCTCCATGATGCATCCAAGCCCCTGGAGCCTAATCAACCATGCGCAGGTTCATTCCTCTGCGGCGATCTGCCGTTCCGCTACCACCCGCTCCTCTATCCTCGTCACCGAGGGCATGGCCATGAAGACCACGGTCAGCAGGGCCATGGGCACCCCGGCGATGAGGTACCAGGCGCGCACGCCCAGCAGGTCCGCCAGCGGACCCGCCAGCAGCAGCCCGGCCGGCATCATGGCCGTCACCCCCGCGCTGATCAGGGCGAACACCCGGCCCTGCTTGTCGAAGGGCACCTTGGCCTGGAGCATGGCCATGAAGGACCCGTTCAACAGGGCCAGGGTTATGCCGATGGCCGCGGCGATGGCGTAGGCCGCAAGTATCAGATCCATGGGCACCAGCCCCAGGGCGGTGACCCCTATGCTCAGGGCCAGGCAGGAGGCGAGCATGGTGGACATCTTGCGCCGGGACCCGCCCCACACCCCCAGGAACAGGCCCCCGGCCAGCATCCCGATCCCGGCCAGGGCCTCCATGGCCGCGTACTCACCAGCGCCGCCCTGGAAGTGGTCGATGACCAGCAGGGGAAGCAGCGAGAAGGCCGGGCTGAGCAGCAGGTTGGCGATCATGAACAGCACGATCACCGAAAGCGCCCCCTGCCATCCCCTGATGAAGGCCAGCCCCTCCCTCATCTCCGAGGACAGGGAGGGCTTCACCTCGGCCCTCCTCCGCGGTTCGGGGACGGGGATGAACAGCAGGGGCACTATGGCCATGAGCGCGGTGATGATATCCACGGAGAGCACCGCCCACATGGGGAACAGGGCGATGAGCACCGCCCCGGCGGGAGCGGCCACCACGCTGGACAGGCCCATCATGGCCTGGTTGATGCCCCCCACCCTCCCCAGGTGGCGCTCGGGCACCATCATGGAGGTGGCCGCCTGCATGGCCGGCCAGTGGAACCCGGAGACGGCGGCCCGGCCGAACATGGCCAGGAGCACCATCCACACCTCCGCGATACCCGCGGCGAAGGCCATCATCAGGACCATGGCCATGAGGGCCACCCCGGTGTCCGCGGCGATCATGGTCCTTCGGCGGTTCCAGCGGTCCACGTAGGCTCCGGCCCAGGGCGCGATGATTATCTGCGGCAGCACCCCCATCAGGGTGCCCAAGGCTAGGATGGTGGCCGAACCGGTCTCCACCGTCAGCCACCACACCAGGGCGAACTGCACCAGGCTGCTCCCCACCAGGGAGAAGGCCTGGCCTCCCCATATGGTGAAGAAGTCCCTCTTCCATGAGCGCTCTCCTGCGGCCCTGCGGTTCATACATCCTCATCGGTGGGCACCGGGCATAAACGGTGTGGCCACAAGTGACCGATGTCCCCTTCCCCCACCGCGCGGTAATCCCCTTGGGCCGATAAATCCTTTGTCCGGGAGGGATGCGATGGCCCCACGGTATGATCAGGGGACGATCAGCACCGGAACCCTGCCGCTCTGGGCCAGCCTGTGCGAGGTGCTGCCTATGAGGACCTCCTTGAAGGGGCTGAGGCCGCGGGTGCCCACCACCACCATGTCGAAATCCTTGGCCAGGGACATGAGCTGCTCCGCGGGATGCCCCAGCTCCACCACCGAGCGGTGCTTGACCCCCAGCCGGGCGAGCAGCTCCTCCGCCGCCCGCAGCCTCTCCCCTCCCAGCTTGGCATCCTTGTCCATATAGGTGGCCTTTCCGATGAGCAGGTCGTGGTCGCTAGGCGTGATCACGTGCGCCAGGGTGATCTCCGCACCCATGCCCTTGGCCAATGCGCTGGCGAGCTCCACCGCCCGTAGGGCGTTCTCGGAACCATCGACACCTACCAGTATCTTCTTGAACGAGACCGTTCCCATCACCGTCATGAACTAGGGCGTCCGGGGGCTTAAGCCTTCCTCAGCACCCTTTATTACCGAGCAAGGACAATCTGCCAGAGGGATCGCGGATGAGGCTTCTGTGCTGGAACGTGAACGGGATCAGGGCGGCGTACAAGAAGGGGCTCTCCGCACTGCTGGCGGAGGACGGGGCGGACATCATCTGCCTGCAGGAGACCAAGGCCACCCCTGAGCAGCTGCCCGAGGGACTGCGGGACCCGCCCGGGTACCATTCGTACTTCGTTTCCCCCGAGGAGAAGAAGGGGTACAGCGGGGTGTGCCTGTACAGCAAGGTCAAGCCGTCCAAGGTGGTACCAGGCCTGGGGCAGAAACGATTCGATGCCGAGGGAAGGACCCTGGTGGCCCACTTCGATGACATGGTGCTCTTCAACGTTTACTTCCCCAACGGCAAGGCCTCTCCGGAGCGCCTGCGTTACAAGATGGAGTTCTACGAGGAGTTCCTGGAGGTGGCCGCGCGCACCGTGGAGTCCGGACGCCGCGTGGTGATCTGCGGCGATGTCAACACCGCGCACCGGGAGATAGACCTGGCCCGGCCCAAGGAGAACGCCAAGGTGTCCGGCTTCCTGCCCCAGGAGAGGGCCTGGATAGACCGGTTCCTGGAGGCGGGGTTCGTGGACACCTTCCGCATGTTCGACCCCTCGCCCGAACGGTACACCTGGTGGGACATGAAGACCCGGGCCAGGGAGAGGAACGTGGGCTGGCGCATCGACTACTTCTTCGTGGACCAGGGGCTACGCACCCACTGCCGGAACGCCTTCATCATGCCCGAGGTCCAGGGCTCGGACCACTGCCCCATCGGACTGGAGCTGGAGCTGTGACCGCCCAGGTGCGGCGGATGACCCCGGGGGACCTGGAGGAGGTGGCCGCCATCTGGGACCGGGCGGGCCTGCCCTACCAGCCCCGCGGCCGGGATTCGCGCGAGCGGCTGATCGAGCAGATGGGCAGGGAGTGCTGCATCTTCCTGGTGGCCGAGGAGGAGGGGCGGATCGTCGGCTCGCTTCTGGCTACCCACGATCTCCGGAAGGGGTGGCTGAACCGGCTGGCGGTGGACCCCGAGCGGCAGGGGGAGGGCGTGGGCCGAGCGCTGGTCGAGGCCGCGGAGAAGGAGCTGGAGGCCGCGGGCGTGCGCATATACGCGGCCCACATACACCGCCACAACCGGAGGTCCCGGGAGCTCTTCGCCAGGCTGGGATATCAGGAGCACGAGGACATTGTATACTGCTCCAAACGCCCCGGAGGGGAGGAGTGAGGACTGGTGGCATTGACAATTTTATATCCGGGCTATGCCCATTCAATCCACGGGTGAGACAATGAGCGTTGTACTGGCCACTGATGGGAAGCCGCACACCTCCAAGGCGGTGGATTACGCCCTGGAGTACGCGAGGCTGCACCGCGAGGCGCTTTATGTGGTGTACGTCATCAGCCCAAGGCACGAGGAGAACCGGGAGGGGACCCTCGGTGAGGCCAAGCGGCACATGGAGGAGATAAGGGGCCGGGCCGCGGAGCAGGGCGTGGAGACCACCACCCTGCTGGAGACCGGATCGCCCGCGGAATCGGCCATCGCCGTGGCCGAGAGGGTGGGCGCCTCAGCCGTGATCGTGGGCACCTCCGGCAAGACCGTTCTCGACCGGGTGCTCATCGGCAGCGTCTCCGAGCACGTAGTGCGCAACGCGCCCTGCACGGTGATCGTGGTCAAGTGATCATAACCGGCGCAGGGCCTGAAGCAGGGACAGTATGACCGCCCGGGGGTGGGGCGGGCATCCCGGGATGTAGAGGTCCGCCTTGAGCACGCCATCCACGCCCTCCCCGCATGCGTAGCTTCCCCCGAAGGGGCATCCGGATATGGCGCAGGTGCCCATGGCCGCCACCAGGCGGGGCTCAGGCGCGGCGTCGCGGGTCCTGATGAGCGCCTCCTCCATGTTCCTGGTCACCGGCCCGGTGACCAGCAGCAGGTCGGCGTGGCGCGGCGAGGCCACGATCCTCATCCCGAACCGTTCCATATCGTATACGGGATTGGACAGGCTGTTCACCTCCACCTCGCAGCCGTTGCAGGACCCGGCGTCCACCTCCCGGATGGAGAGGGAGCGGCCCAGCACCTTTACCACGCGGTCGTCCAGCCGGCCCGGGACGGGAGGAGGGGACCCGCGGCGCAGGACCAGGTCCTGGCGGTCGGACACCGCCGGGCACTCGGCCGAATAGGTTATGGCCTTCCTATCGCAGGCGGACATGCAGTCCCCGCACCACAGGCACCTTCCCGCGTCCACGCTCCATCCCCCATCCACCTCGATCGCCGCGGTGGGGCAGGCATGGGCGCATCTCCCGCAGAGGTCGCAGTCCCCGCCGGCCATGGGAGCCAGGACATGCCCTCCTTGCTGCAGCTGGACCAGCGGCACGGTGGCCGTCCTCTTCTCCCTGAGCCTCCTCTCTATGATGTCCAGCATCTCTTCACCTCACAGGTCGTTCCCCGCATAGGACAGGTTGTAGCTCTTGTTGATGAGCGGGAAGTCCGGGACGATGTTGCCCAGCACCGCCCTCTCCATGCTCGGCCAGTTGCAGAAGGAGGGGTCCCGCACCTTGTAGCGGACCGCCCTTCCATCCTGGAAATGCACGCAGTGCGCAAGTTCCCCCCGGGGGGACTCCACCAGCCCCAGGCCGAAGCCGTGAGGGGCCGGGACCTCCGCCAGCAGTTCGCCCTCCGCCAGATGGTCCAGGGCCTGCTTGATCAGGCTGATGGACTCCCGGACCTCGTCCACCTTGACCCGGAGGCGGGCCAGCACGTCCCCCTCCCGGCGCACCGGGACCAGGAAGCTGAGGCGGGGGTACGCGGCGTACGGGAAGTCCCGGCGGGTGTCCCGGTCCCAGCCCGAGGCCCGGGCCACCGGGCCGGTCGCCCGCAGGTCCTTGGCCTCGGTAAGGGTGAGGACGCCGGTGGTCTCCGCCCGGTCCATGAAGGAGGGGGAGGACTCCAGGGAGCGGACCAGCGGCTCCATCTGCAGCCCCAGGTCCACCATGGCCCTCTCCAGGCGGTCCTGCTGCCCCGGACCCAGGTCCCTGGCCACTCCGCCCAGGGCCATGGTCCCCCAAAGCAGCCGGTGCCCGGTCAGCTCCTGGTTCAGGCGCAGCATGCCCTCCCTCAGGATGGCCGCCTCCGCCGCCGGCACGGCGAAGGCCACATCCGTGGCCATTCCCCCGATGTCCCCCAGGTGGTTGTATATGCGCTCCATCTCCGAGTAGATGCAGCGCAGCAGCATGGCCCGTTCCGGGACCTCCGCGGACATCTCCGCCGCCAGGCAGAAGGCCAGGGAATGGGCCACCCCGTTGTCCCCGGATATTCGCTCCGTCAGGCGCAGCGCCCTTCCCAGCGGGCAGCCCTGCAGGGCCCTCTCCACGCCCCGGTGCACGTAACCGAGGCGGACCTCCAGGTTCAGTATGGGCTCCCCGGCGGTGCTGAAGCGGAAGTGGCCGGGCTCGATCACCCCGGCGTGCACCGGACCGACCGGGATCTCCAGCACGCCCTCGCCCTCCACCCTGCGATGGCGGTACAGCTCCTCTGTACGGGGCACATTCCCTCCCGGGAAGTCGGGGGAAAGGGGGTGCTCGTTCCTGGGCCAGCTGTGGAGGTGCAGCGGCCTCGGGTCAGGGTGGTCCAGGGGGACCACCCCGCTCATCTCCAGCATCTCCCTCTCGTACCAGCTGGCCGAGGGAACGTCCCTGGTGAGGGATGGATACCCCTCGCCATCCAGAGGGCATTCCAGGACAAGGACCCCGTGCCGGGGGACCAGGACCAGGGCCATGACCCTGCCCTCCTGATGATGGTAGTAGAGGGAGGACAGCTCTCCCCCCTCCCTCTTGATCAGGTGGCTGACCATGGGGCGCAGCAGCTCGTCCGGCACGTTGATGTGCAGCCTCCCCTCCCTCTCCTCGGCCGGGAGGGCCGGGAACGGAAGGGAATCCAGCAGTTCCAGGTAATAATGCCTCATATGCTCACCCCGAACAGCCGGCCGATCGCCGATATGGCATCCATGAACGGCCCGGGCTGGTATATGCCGAGGACGAGGACGGTCATGGCCAGGACGGCCATGGGCAGCAGCCTCCATCGGCCGATCTCGCCCTCGGACACCCCCTCCTGGGGTTCCCCGGAGCACATGCCCAGCACCCGGTAGGTCATCCCGGCGAAGACCGCGACAATGAGCAGCAGGAACAGGCCCGCGGGAACGTACGCCCCGGAGGCCAGGGCCCCGGACAGGATGAAGAACTCGCCGATGAATATGGCGAACGGGGGGGTGCCGGCGATGGCCGCCATGCCCGCGATGAGCAGGCCGGCGGTGACGGGCATGGTCCTGCCCAGCCCCTTGATCTCCCTCATCTCCCTGGTCCCGTACTTCTGGATGACGTTCCCGGCGCTGAAGAACATCAGGGTCTTGGTCAGGGAGTGCGCGATCAGGTGCATCAGCGCCCCGAAGATCCCCAGCGGTCCGCCGATCCCGAAGCCCAGGGCGATTATGCCCATGTGCTCCACGCTGGAGAAGGCCAGGAAGCGCTTCAGGTCCCGGGAGGTCAGGATGAAGGCGGTGGCTATGAGCAGCGAGAAAATGCCGAAGGCCACCAGCAGCGAGGAGGAGAAGCCGGGGACGGCCGCCTCCACCAGCAGGTGGACCCGGAGTATCCCGTACATGGCGCAGTTGAGCAGAACGGCGGAGAGCAGGGCGCTGATGGGGGTGGGCGCCTGGCTGTGCGCGTCCGGCAGCCAGGTGTGCATGGGGGCCAGCCCGGCCTTGGTGCCCAGGCCGACCAGCATCAGGATGAAGGACACCTTGAGCAGGGCGGGGTCCAGCCGCTCGGCGACGGAGCGCAGCACCGACCAGTCCAGGGAGTCGGCCCCCTCCGGAAGGGCTCCGGAGGAGGAGGCATAGAGCAGGATTATACCCAGCAGGGCCAGGGTGATGCCCACCGAGCAGATGATCAGGTACTTCCAGGAGGCCTCCATGGCCTCGCTCTTCTTGTAGAACCCCACCAGGAAGGCGGAGACCAGGGTGGTGGCCTCGATGGCGATCCACATCAGGCCCAGGGAGTCCACCACGACCACCAGGAGCATGCTGAGGGCGAAGAGGTGCAGAAGGAAATGGTAGTAGCGCAGGTCCCGGATGTTGACCTCGCCCTCCTGCCGGTCGTGCTTCAGGTACTCCACCGAGTACACGCTCACCAGGGCGGTGACGGCCACGATTATGCACACGAACAGGGCGGACAGGGGGTCCAGGTACCACAGCCCGCAGTCCAGCGGCCCCTGGAAGAAGGCCGCGTGGCAGTAGGGGATGGCCACTAGAGCAGTTATCAGTGAGCCGGCCACGCTGAGGGTGAATATGCTCCTCTCGCTTCGGGACATGCCGCAGAGCAGGGCGGTGACCAGCGGGACCAGCAGCAGCAGTTCGACCATCTAACCCCTCAACCTCCTCATGAACGTGGTGTCCAGGGTCTCGAAGCTGCGGTTGATGCGGTAGGCGAAGATGCCCATGATCAGCACGGCCATGAACACGTCGAAGAATATTCCGATCTCCACTATCAGGGGCATGCCGTAGGTGGTGGAGATTATCCCCAGGAACAGGCCGTTCTCCATCATCAGCAGCCCCACCATCTGGGTGATGGCCTTGCGCCGGCTGATCATCATGAACATGCCTATGAAGACCACGGAAAGGGATATGGCCAGGCAGTTGCGGGTGACCGCCTCCGCTGAGGATATGAGAGGCTCGGTGACGTAATAGGCCACGATGACCAGCCCTCCGGAGATGAGCAGGGAGGCGGGTATGCCCACCAGCGGCTCGATCTCCCGGCGGACCTTGAGGCGGTCCACCGAGTAGGTCAGGAAGCGGGGTATGGCCACGCCCTTGACGACCAGGGTCAGGGCGGCCACCAGGTAGATGTGGTCCGAGCCGGTCTGATGCGCCAGGACCGCGGCCACCGCCGCCAGCATGATCGACTGCAGGGCGAAGGAGCGCACCAGCTGCCCCATGCGGGTGCTGGCCATGACCAGCAGGGACACCAGCAGTATGGCCGCGGCCAGGAAGTTTATGGTGTCTATGCTGAGCATATCGGTCACGCGCTCACCTCACAGGATGTAATAGGACATCACCGCCAGCAGGGACAACGTGAACGATATGGTCAGCAGGTTGGGCAGCCGGAAGAGGCGCATCTTGGCCATGACCGATTCCACCATGGCCAGGCCTGCGGAGATAAGCAGCAGCTTCAGGGCGATGGAGCCCGCGCCAAGGGCCAGTTCGCCGACCCCGGTGCCCAGCGCTATGCCCCACGGGAAGAAGACGTTGCTCAGGATGACCATGAACAGGGTGAGGCGGAGCTGGGAGGCCAGCTCCATGATGCCCAGCTCCCTCCCGGAGTACTCCAGCAGCATGCCCTCGTGCACCATGGTCAGCTCCAGGTGGGTGGCCGGGTTGTCGAAGGGCACCCGGGAGTTCTCGGCCAGCAGGGAGATGGATATGGCCGCGGCGGCCAGGAACAGGGAGGGGGAGAGGGCCTCGGCGCCGGAGGAGGCGAAGAAGCCGGAGATGAAGGACAGGTCGGTGGACCCGGATATGGCCGCCACGGAGAATATGGACAGCAGAAGGGTGGGCTCCACGATCGCCGATATCATCATCTCCCGGCTGCTGCCCATGCCTCCGAAGGAGCTCCCGCCCTCCAGGCCGCCCAGGACCATCATGAAGCGGAAAAGCCCCAGGACGTACACCGCGGCCAGCATGTCCCCGGTCTTCCCGGCGGGGCCGGCGCTGAACACCGGGACGATGACCGAGAGGCAGAGCATCGCCCCCAGGCAGACGTAGGGGATCAGCAGGAACAGCCAGGAGGCCTCCCTGGAGGCCACTGTGGACTTGCGGAACAGCTTCCAGAGGTCCCGGTAGGGCTGGAGGACGCTGGGTCCGCTGCGGCACTGCATCCAGGACTTGACCCTGCGCACCACCCCGGTGAGCAGCGGGGAGACCATCAGGAGGAACAGGACCTCCAGGAGCACGATCAGCAGCTTGATCAGGTCCATGCGGTCACCTCAGCACCACCAGCAGCACGATCAGGGTGATCATGATGTAGGCCAGATAGGCCTGTATGCTTCCGCTCTGCATGCGCTTGACCCGCATGGCCAGGGCGATGGCCGCTGCGGAAAGGGGGAGGTAGAACCGCTCCAGGAACACCTCAGGCAGGCGCTGCTCGAAGCGCACCCCCCGGATGTACGGGGATGGACGGGGGTCCTCCCGGACCTCGGTGACCGGGGCGTACACCTTGGTGAAGACCTTCAGCAGGGGCTGGGAGAAGCCTGTGGGGGTGTACTGGGTGCGGCGGTCCAGGGGCGTCCCGCAGTCCCAGGTGTCCCCGCGGACCAGCCGTCGTGGGCCGAGGGCCCTCATGGCCAGATAGCACAGCAGCACCCCGCCGGCCAGCAAGGCGCTGAGGCCCAGCGGGTCGAGGCCGCCCTGGTGCAGGAGGCTTATGCTCGATCCCTCCACCACCTGCACGCCGGGAATGCCCACCAGTTGCGATACGGATGCCGCCAGCTCCCTGAGCAGGGGGAACGAGGCCACGCCCAGCAGCAGGCAGAGCAGGGCCAGGGGGATGAAGGGGAATAGCTCGCTGAAGGCCATCGGCCTAGGCCGGCATGCCCCGGCCGATCTCGGCCGGCCCAGGAAGGTGAAGCCGTACAGCCTCAGGTACGCCGCGGCGGCTATGGCCGTGCACAGGGCCATGACCGCGATGGCCAGGGGAAGGGCCAGCTGCACCAGCGGATCGGATATCAGTTCGGCGTGCATCAGGGACTTGAACATGGCCCACTCGCTGACGAAACCGTTGAACGGGGGGAGGGCGGCCACGGAGAGCACGCCCACCAGGAAGACGGCCGAAAGTCCGGGCATGGTTCGGGCCAGTCCTCCCAGCCGCTCCATGCTGCCCTCCCCGGTGGCCCGGCGCACCGTGCCGGCGCCCATGAGCAGGAGGGCCTTGAACACGGTGTGGTTGACCAGGTGGAACATGGCGGCCATCAGGGCAAAGGCGGCCGGTTCCCCGGCGCCGTAGGACTGGAAGAGCATGGCCGCGCCGATGGTGAGCAGTATCAGGCCCATATTCTCCATGCTGGAATAGGCCAGCACGCGTGAGCCCTCGGCCTGCATCAATGCCTGCCAGGCCCCCCACAGGGCGGTCAGGGCGGCCAGGCCCATGATGGTCAGGGCCAGCACCTGCTGCTGCCCCACGCCCACGTAACCGAAGACCGTGCGCACCAGCACCAGCACGGCCACGTTGGAGGCCGCGGTGGAGAGCAGGGAGGTGATGGTGGAATGGGCCCGGCCATACAGGTCGGGCATCCAGATGTGGAAGGGCAGGAGGCCGAGCTTGCTGCCGAAGCCCAGGAACACCATCAGGATGACCAGGGCGGAGACCGCCGGCCCCAGGGAGCCGGAGAGGCCCAGCATGGCGCTGAGCCGAACCTCCCCTGAGGTGATGGCCAGGAAGGAGAAGGCCGCAATCAGCAGGGCGGCTCCGAAGTGGGTCACCGCCAGATACCTCCAGCCCGCCGAGGTGTCCTGGTCCTCCCTGTCCCCCCAGGCCCCCAGGAAGGAGGTGAGTGACATGGACTCCCAGGCCACCAGGAGCAGGAGCACGTGATCGGCCACCATGGCCAGCATGACCGAGAGCATGAAGAGGTTGAACAGCACGGCCCCGCGCACGGTCACCCCCTCCCGGGAGAACAGGGAATAGAGCGCCACGCAGGCGAAGGTCAGGGAGGAGATGAGCAGCACCAGGGCGCCAAGGGGGTCCAGCGTTATGGCGTAGCTGCTCCAGACGGAAGAGGTGTCCCAGGAATACGTTTGGGTCCCGTGCAGCAGCACGACCACGGACCACATCGCCGCGCTCACCGCGGAAGCCGCCGCGCAGACATAGGCCATCGCCCCCACCCTGCGGTCCCTGAGCAGGAGGGACGCGACCGCCGCCGACAAGGGCAGGGCGAGCATCAGGTAGGGCAGTATGGCTGGAAACATGAGAACGGCCTCAAATGTCTGCAGAGCTGATGACCAGGGACGTCGATATCGCCACCGTATTCTCTCGACAGGCGCGGCACTCTAGTGCATACCTTAAATATTTCCATTTCACCAAGAAAGTTAACGAGGGGCGACGAACCGTGGGAAAAGGATTATGTGGGCCGGCCGTCAATAGCTAGCCAGAGGGACCAGATGGAGCGAGGCGTGGATGTCATGGGGATATTGGCCGCGGCCCGGGGCATCGAGGTGTTCGGCATAGAGTTCTATCGCCGGTTCAGCGAGTGCGCGAGGGAGGAGAAGGGCGCGGCCCTGCTGCGGGGCCTGGGCAGGGACGAGGAGCAGCACAAGGAGCATGTGGAGAGGGAGATGCGGCGCATCTCCCCGGACATCGACCCGGCGGACGTGGAACCGGCCCGCACCCTGGTGGGCGTCGTTCCCGAGGAGGCCTTCCCGTTCCCTCCGGACCGCTGCCTGCGCCTGGAGGATGAGATCAGGGCGCTGGAGATCGGCATTCAGGTGGAGGTCCGCTCCACGCAGATGTATCGCAGGGCCAGCCAGCTGGTGGACGACCCCCAGGTCAAGGCCCTGCTGGAGCGCTTAGCATCGATCGAGGACGGGCACCGGCGGCTCCTGGAGGAGAACATGTACATGCTGCGCAACGAGGGCGCCTGGTATGGATACAGCCCCATACTGGAGGGGTGAGGCGTTCCAGACGGCGACCCACAAAAAATAAATGGAAATATATTTTTATGATCGGGGGTATTGGCCATTACGATTGATGAGCTGAAAAAACTTTAATACCCGTTGGACATGCATACTGCACAATCTAAACAGGGTTGGTTCCGACCGATCCTCCTCACTTGGGCTCAGAGGTATCGCAATGGTCAAATTACCTAACATAGACAGAGAGATCAAAGCTTGTCTTCAATGCGGTTACTGCATTCGCACCTGCGAGACGTGGAAGCAGACGCCTTGGGAGTCTGTCACCCCCAGAGGAAAGATCTTCTACATCTCCCAGCTGGGCAAGCGGACCGCCATCGACAAGTTGCTGGGCCGCAAGGTCGAGATTGATGACGAGTTCGTCGACGCCCTGTACATGTGCACCACCTGCGCCGCGTGCGCCACGGTGTGCCATGTGGGGATCGACTTCGCTGAGTTCTGGGAGAAGGTCAGGGAATGGTGCATCGAGAACGGCCACGGACCCATGCCCGCCCATGTGAAGATAAAGGAGAGATTGGAAGAGGTGCGCAACCCCTACGGGGAGCCCATGGACAAGAGGGGCGCCTGGTACCCCAACGTGCCAAAGGCCGAGACCCCGGACGTGGTGTTCTTCGCCGGATGCACCGCCTCCTACCGCATGCAGAACCTGGCCAAGGCCAGCGTGCTGTTCCTCAACCGCTGCGGGGTCTCCACCAACATCATGGAGGGCGACGAGTGGTGCTGCACCTCCCCGGCCCTCAGGACCGGCCAGACCGGGCTCACCTACCGCTTCTCCGAGCACACCATCAACACCGTAGAGCACATGGGGGCCAGGGCCATGGTCACCGCCTGCGCCGGGTGCTACAAGACCACCCTGCACGACTACGGCAAGTTCTACTCCCACCCCACCTTCGAGGTGTTCCACTTCGCCCAGTACGCCAACAGGCTGATCAAGGACAAGAAGGTCAAGTTCACCAAGGAGATCAAGTCCAAGGTCACCTACCACGACCCCTGCCACCTCGGAAGGCACGCCAAGGTGTACGAGGAGCCGCGCGAGGTCATAAAGGCCATCCCGGGCGTGGAGTTCGTGGAGATGAAGAACGTGAAGGAGAACTCCAGGTGCTGCGGCGCCGGCGGCGGCTACAAGAGCCAGTACAATGAGATGGCCATCGCCGTGGCTGTGGAGAGGGTCAAGGAGGCCGTGGAGACCGGAGCGGATATCCTGGCCACCACCTGCCCCTTCTGCGTGCTCAACCTGCAGCAGGCGGCCAAGAAGATAGGGGCCAAGATCAAGGTCATGGACGTCTCCGAGATGCTGGCCATGGCCACCGAGCCCGAGGCTCCGGTCCCGGCCGCGCAGTGAAACCCCAACTCCAAATCCCTTTCGTTTTTCATTTTGACCGCCAGCCGACGGGCTAGGTGCCGTTATGGGAAATGATGAGTCGGCGGCGCTGCGCGCCGCGCATTACCTGCGCCGGGGGTATCAGGGGCTGGTCACAGAGGACTTCAGGGAATACCTGAAGAAATGGGTGCCCCTGTCCATATTCATCGGGGTGTTCGCCGGACTGGGAGCCCTGGCCTTCCAGTGGCTGCTGCTGGGCATATGGCACGCCTCCTACGAGGTGTCGGAGGTCCCCTGGTTCCTCCGGCTGTTCATCCCGGCCCTGGGAGGTCTTATTGCCGGGGTGATCATCTCCCGCCTGTCCCCGGAATCGGCCGGCGGGGGCACCGGCTACGTCATCGAGGCCATCCACCACCGGGGAGGGAGGGTCCCTCCCCGCTCCGGCATCTATAAGATAATCGTCTCCGCCCTGACCATCGGGAGCGGGGGCAGCGGGGGGCGCGAGGGACCGATCATGCATATCGGAGCCGCGGTGGCCTCCTTCTTCGGAGGGCGGCTGAAGCTGCGCAAGGGGGACATGCGCACCTTCGCCATCGCCGGGGCGGCCGCCGGGCTCTCGGCGGTCTTCAGGGCCCCCCTGGGCGCGGCCATCTATGCCATCGAGGTCCCCTACAAGAACGACCTGGAGCCAGGGGCGGCCATCCCTTCCATGATCTCCAGCGTGGTTTCCTACCTGCTGTTCGTCTCCCTGAGCGGCTACGAGCCCCTGTTCCAGGCCCCGGACGTGGACCTGGAGCTCAGCATGCTGGTCGTGGCGGCCATAGTCGTACTGGGAGCGTTGATAGGCCTGGCCGGCAGGCTCTTCATCGCCACCATGCACCTCTCCGAACGCGTGGCCAAGCGCAGCGCCCAGCCCCTGGCCGCCAAGGTGATGTACGGAGGCCTGCTGGTGGGATGCATGGGCCTCTTCGTGCCCGAGGTGCTGGGGCTGGCGGAGAGGGAGATCGCCATGCTCATAGAGGGCTCCATAACCTCGGTGGGATTCCTGCTGGTCCTATTCGCGGCCAAGATGCTGGCCACCAGCTTCACCGTGGGCAGCGGGGGCAGCGGCGGGGTGTTCTTCCCCTCGCTGATGATGGGAGGGGCCCTGGGGGCGGCCTTCGCCTCCCTGACCGGCCTCGCCCCCATGCCGCTGTTCGTGATCGCCGGGATGGGGGCCATGATGGCCGGGGTCTCCAAGACCCCCATCGCCGCCACCGTGCTCATGGCCGAGGTGGTCGGTGGGTACACCGTGCTCATCCCGGTCATGCTGGCCTCCGCCGCCGCGTACATCGTCACCGGGGACCAGACCCTGTTCCGCAACCAGGTGGCCCGGCGTCCGTTCGTGTACGACCCTGCGGCCCTGGACGAGGTGCCGGTGGAAAAGGTCATGAGGGCGGACCCGATAACCCTGACCTCCGGGATGAGCGTGGCCGAGGCCTTGCGGGGCACCGCCGCCGAACCGCACTACCTCTATCCGGTGGTGGACGCCGGAGGGAAGGTGCTGGGCGTGGCGCTGAACGACGGCCTGCGTTCGGCGGAGGACCCGGATTCCACGGTCTCCTCCGTCATGATGCTTCACTTCGAGAAGGTGGCCGCGGGCACCTCCGCCTACCGGGCCTTCGAGGACATGAACGCCAAGCAGATCTCCCGCATGCTGGTGGTCGGCCACGATGACGTGCTGCTGGGAGTGCTCACCCGCATCGACATGATGGAATACCTGGAGCACAGTGATGAGGAGCATAGGCTGTATTGAGCGGTAGGAACATGGTATTCGAACTGTTGGACCCCCGGATCCGCAAGGTGCTGGAGGACAAGGACATCAAGGAGCCCACCGGGGCGCAGCGCGAGGCCATACCCCCGGTGCTGGCCGGGGAGCACGTGCTGCTGGTGGCGCCCACGGGCATCGGCAAGACCGAGGCGGCCATGCTTCCCCTCCTGCACCAGCTCATCACCACTCCGGGAAAGGGCATCCGGCTGCTGTACATAACCCCGCTGCGGGCGCTGAACCGGGACATGCTCAAGCGCCTGGAGGAGTTCGGGGAGGCCCTGGACCTGCGGGTTTCGGTAAGGCACGGCGACACTTCGCAGACCGAGAGGCAGCGGCAGTCCAAGTACGCTCCGGACATCCTTATCACCACCCCGGAGACCCTGCAGGTCATGTTCACCGGCAAGAACCTCAGGGCGCACCTCTCCAACGTACGCTACGTGGTGGTGGACGAGATACACGAGCTGGCCAATGACGAGCGGGGGGCGCAGCTGTCCGTGGCATTGGAGCGCGTAACCGAGCTCTCAGGGGAGTTCCAGAGGGTCGGCCTGTCGGCCACCGTGGGTTCCCATCAGGAGGTTGCCAATTACCTGGGCGGCATGGGGAGGAAGGTGCGCATCATCCGGGCCCGGGTGGCCAAGGAGATGAAGATAGGGGTGCAGTGCCCCGAGACTGCGGAACAGGACCGGGACCTGGCCGGCACCCTGCAGAGCGACCCGCAGCTCATCGCCTGCATGCGCCGGGCCAAGGAGCTGATAGAATCTCACAGTTCCACCCTGCTATTCGTGAACACCAGGGACACCGCGGAGGCCCTGGCCGCCCGCTACCACCTGTGGGACGAGGAGTTCAAGGTGGGG
>MVPZ01000215.1 GCA_002067045.1 Methanomassiliicoccales archaeon PtaB.Bin134
TCCCCCTTGAGGTAGCCTTCGGTCTTCAGGTGCATGAGCAGGTTGTTCCTGCTCCTGAACATGCCGCCCTTGGCCTTCATGTAGAATTCGCGGTACACGGATCTGGTGATCTTGCCCTCGTCACGCAGCTCGCGCAGCGTGGCGCGCAGGGGCCTGATCGTCTGGATCCATGCCTCCTTCTTGGGCCTCCTGGCCCTGGAGGTACCCTTCCTGCTGCCCTGTCCACGCCTGCGTCCCTTGGCCTTCTGGGCCAGCCGGTGACGGGCCCGTCCGCGGGAGATCCCCCGTACGGGCAAGGCGCGGATGGACCCGGACTGGATGGCGGTCCTTATGTCCGCCCGGGTTATGGCGTCTGCGACGTCCTCTATGCGGTTGGGGTCTATCCAGACCCTGTTCTCGCCGCACTTCAGAACTTCGGCCGCCATGCGCTTCTGGTTCTTCAGATCCATCTGGTTCACGTCCTGTTGAGTACGCGGATGCCTAGTTCATCCGCCTTTTCGGTTATTGCCATTCTCTTCCTCTCGCCCACGGTGCCGCCGATGCGTATGGCCTGCACCTTGGGGTCCACCTTCTCCACTTGGCTGGCGTTGTGCACCAGGACCTCCTGGAATCCGGAGGGGTGATAGTCGCGCACGCTCTTCGGGCCGCGGAAGCCGATCGAGACGACCGGCGGGCGGTAGGAGAGGTGGCGGCGCATCTTGGAGTGTATGCCCTTGGGCTTCCTCCACTTCTCGCCCAGCCTCTGGTAGCGGAACCACTCCTGCCTCTTGAAGGCCGGACGGGCCTCGCTCTTGGCCTTCCTGAGCTCCAGGGCGGCCTTGACCTCGTCGTCCAGTACGGGCTTGACCTTGGGGACGGCCTTATCCTCGTCCTCCACGATCTCCGTCTCCTTCTCCTCCAGCTCGGAGAGCAGCTCTATCCAGTGGTCGGCTATCTTGTTGCCGACACCGTCCAGGGCGTCGACGATCTCCTTCTTGCGCCCCTTGTCCTGAAGCGCCTCCAGGAGCTCGTCCAGCTCGTTTATACCCATATCGGCCAGCTGCTGGGTGTACTCCTCCCTGTAGTAGGGCAGGTCCTGTATGGTCTTGATCTCCTTCTTGGCCGACATCACTGGGGCCTCCTTGCCTTCTCTACTATGTATATGCCATCCTGGAAGACCCTGGGGTCGAAGCCCCTGATCTTGGTGGCGCGTTCGATGTTCGCGGCGGTCTGGGAGACCTTCTCCAGGTCGGAGCCGGTCACGAAGACCTCGGCGCCCTTGATGGTGACCTTGGCTCCAGCCAGTACAGGCGCGGAGCGCGGGGCCTTCTCTCCCAGGAAGTTCTCGATGACGAACCTGTCGCCCTTCACCGCTATCTTCATGGGGAAGTGGGAGTAGACCATCTTCATGGCGTACTCGAAGCCATGGTTGGCCCCCTCGATCATGTTCCTCAAGTGGGCGGCGTACGTACCGACCAAAGCCTTCTCCTTGGTGCGGGGGTACTCGCACTCGATGTGGAAGTTGTCATCTTTGAAGGAGACCTTCACCTTGGGGTGGCTGAAGTCGCGGGTGACGGTGCCCTTGGGGCCCTTCACGGTGACCTCGGCCCCCTTCATGGTGACCTTGACCTCCTTGGGCACGTGCACCTTGTCGTCAATATGTCCGGTTACAGTCATTTCCATCCCTCAGTACACGAACGCGAGCAGCTTGCCGCCCACGCCCTTCTCCTTGGCTTCCATGTGGGTTATCACGCCGTCGGTGGTGGTCAGTATGAGCACGCCGAAGTCCTGGGCCGGCAGATAGCGGGCCTCGAACTGCTCCATGTCAACTTTCTTCACCGCGTAGCGCGGCTTGATAACGCCGCAGTTGTTGATCTTCCCGTCCAGCATGACCTTGAACAAACCGGCCTTGCCGTCCTCTATGAACTCGAACTGGTTGATGTAGCCGTTGTCCTGCATCACCTTCAGCACGCGGCCTATGAGCTTGGAAGAGGGCCGGATGAGGCACTCGCTCTTGCCCACGGCGGCGGCGTTCTTGATGGTGGACATCGCGTCATTCAATGGATCGCTCTGCATTTTTTTCACCTCACGAGTACTTCTTGAACCCTATCTGCGGCGCGATCTCCCTGAAGCATTGCCGGCAAAGGTGCATACCGTAGCGGCGGATGATGCCCCTCCTGCGGCCACACCTGGTGCAGCCCACGCTCCGTCCGAATTTCTTCTTGGGCTTCAATCGATCACCTCGACGTTGAATCTCTCTTTCATGAAGTTCATGGCCTCCACCCTGGTCATGCGGTGGGTATGGGGTATGGACCGGCGCATTATGCGGCGCCTGGCCACCCTCTTTCCCGGCCTCTGGATGGACACGCTGATGTCCATGCCGAATATCCCGATCTCCGGGTCGTACTTCATCCCGGCGAAGTCGGTGTAGTCCGGGATGCCGAAGGACAGGTTGCCCTCGCGGTCGAAGGAGTAGGAGGCGATGCGGTTCTCGCGTATGTTGAACGCGCGCTTCAGGAAGTCCTCGGCCTTCTCTCCCCTGAGCGTGACCACGCAGCCGATGGGCATGCCCTCGCGGATGCCGAAGTCACGGTTGGTGACCTTGGAGAAGGTCTGCTTGGACGCCTGTCCGGTCACCATCTCGATGACCTTCTGGGCCTTGGTTAGGCGCTCTCCGGCCTCCCCGACCCCGATGTTCACTACCACCTTCTCGATGCGCGGCTTGCGCATGACGTTCTCGGTCCCGCTCATGCCGCTCTCACCTCAGGCAGCACGACCTCGGGGGTCTTGTTTCCGATCACGAACACGTTGTCCTTGATGGTCAGCTTGCCGTTCTTGAAGCGCACCAGGTTGGGGGCGGATGAACGCTCCTCGACCTGTTCCTCAACAACGTTGATCTGGCCGGCGTTCTCGCCGCTGACGATCATGGCCACGTTGCCCTGCACCAGCTTGAAGGCCTCTATGACCTTCTGGGTGGGCAGCTCGATCTTCAGCACGTCGCCGGTCTTGAACTTGTCATCCTCGACCAGCATGTTGCGGCCGTCGTGCAGGTTCAGCTGCAGGCGTCCGCCGGAGACGTAGGTCTTGTTCTCGATGCGGCACAGCTTCCACTTGGCGCGGTCCTCGGTGACCTCCACCAGTATGAACTTCCCGCGGCTGTCCAGCAGCATGCGGTAGTGCTTGCCGTTGGCCGGGATGCTGATCACGTCCATCAAGCCCACCGGGAACTTCTCCTCGGTGACGATCCTTCCATCCACCAGGACCTTCTTGGCGGAGAGGACCTTCTTGGCCTCGGCCGCAGTGTCGACGACCTTGAGCATGTCCCTGAGCACCACGCTCAGTGGCATGCATCCGTCCAGCGAGTGCGGCCCGGGGTTGGGGCTGGTCACCCATACGTTGCTCTTCCTGGGCACCGGCCAGCTCTTCGGTGCGTTCAATCTCTTCAGATCCTGGGTCACTGGGAACCCTCCTCGTATTGCAGCTTCTGCTTGCGGTAGTTGTCCTTCATGTCCAGCTTGGTGATGACCACGTTGGACGCGTGGACGGGCCTCTCGGTCATGGTGCCGTCGGCCTTGGCTATGGTGACGCCCTCTATTACCAGGCGTCCGTTCTGAGTGTCAACGCTGGTGACCTTGCCCTCGAGGCCGAGTATGTCCTCGTCCCCGCGGACCACCCTCACGGTGTCTCCCCGGACCACGCGAACGGTGCGGCGGCCCAGCTTGCCCTGCAGCTCATCGCTGAGGTGGGAGCCGACGCTCTTGTTGCGCACATGGTTGGGGGCGTTGTACAGCGCCTTCCTCTGCTTGCTTGCGTACTTGCTCGTCATGTCTTCACACCTCACACGATGGTCGATGCGGTGGCGGCTACGCGCGGCCAGCGCTCGGCGGCCTCCCTGGCCACCGGTCCCTTTATGTCGCTTCCCTTGGTCTCACCGGTATCGGTGGTGATGACCGCGGCGTTGTCCTCGAAGTGGACCATGGTCCCGTCGGCGCGGCGGAAAGGCCTCCTCTGGCGGACGATGATGGCGTAGACTACCTGCCTCCTCATCTCCGGAGTCCCCTTCTTCACCGAGGCGATCACGATGTCCCCCACCGCGGCGGCCGGGCAGCGCCCGTGCACACCATGGTAGTTGGGGACAGCGATGACGCTGATGGTCTTGGCGCCGGTGTTGTCCACCACGTCCAGCACGGAGCCGGTAATGATGCCCCTGGTCTGGTTTCCTGCCAATCCCTTCATGCCCTCACCTCTTCTCCACGACGACGAACGACACCGTCTTGCTCAGGGGGCGGCATTCCATGATGCGCACCTGATCCCCGACCGCGATCTGCAGGCATGGGGGGTTGTGGGCGGTGTAGCGGCTCGTCCTCTTCTCGAACCTTTCGTACTTCTTGTCATACTTCAAGTAGTTCCTCTCGACCACGGCGCTGCCGTTCATCTTCACGGAGACGACGACGCCGCTTATGATCTGCCCCCGAACCGGGAGCTGCCCGTGGAATGGACAGTGCTTGTCCTCGCAGGTGGCCGAGGGGGCCTTGACATCAATGCCAATGTCTCTGACTTCG
>MVPZ01000216.1 GCA_002067045.1 Methanomassiliicoccales archaeon PtaB.Bin134
TTATCGCTCACGTCGATGACTATGGACGGCAAGTTGAGGGTCAGCGATTACATGGTCAGGGAGGTCGTATACATCGATCCTGACTACACTGTCGAGCAGGCCAGGCAGAAGCTCATAGCCACAGAGTTCCACGGACTTCCGGTGGCGGAGGATGGGCGCATCATAGGTTTCGTCACTGCCAAGGAACTGCTGAGGGCCATCGATCGTCCCCAGGAAAAGGTCCGGGACATAATCAAGGTGGGGACCATCACCGTCTCCCCGGACATGGACATTGACGATGCCTCCAGGGTCCTTTTCCGTTACGGTCTCCGCAACGTGCCCGTGGTGGACGAGAACGGGATAGCCGTAGGCGTTCTCTCCAACATCGATATTATCAGGTCCCACATCGAGAAGGCGACCCCTAACAAGATCAACATGCTCAAGACCTTCCTGGAGAAGAAGCATGGCATAAGCATCAACATCCGGAGAAGGATAATCCCCATCGAGTCCATCAGGCCAACCCAGCACGAGGTCTTCGCCGACGAGCTGAGGGGGAGGCAGTATGAAATCAAAAGAGGTCTGGTAGAGCCATTGATAGTGGTTCAGAAGAAGGGCTACTACGTTCTGGTGGACGGGCACCACCGCGTCCTGGCGGCCAGGGACATGGGGGTCCGCCAGTTCCAGGCGTTCGTGCTGGAGCCTGACCGGGATATCGACCTAGGCCTGGAAAGGTCGGCCAAGGAGATGGGTGTCACCACCTTGGACGACGTGAAGATCATCCAGGCCTCCCACCACCCCTTGGTCCAGGTCTACACCAGGCTGCTGAAGGACGAGGTGCCGATGAGCACCACTCGCCAGTAGTGCCCTTGGCCCTTATTTCTGCTTACGTATGGACTCCAGGACCATCCGCTGCTCCGCCGCCGCCACGTAACTGATGGTCTTCAGCACGGTGTCGGCGTTCAGCGAGATGGAGTCTATGCCGGCTCGCACCAGGAACTCGCAGAACTCCGGGTACACCGACGGGGCCTGACCGCAAATGCCCACGGGAACGCCCTTGTTGTGGGCGTGCTTTATCAGGTGGGCGATGGCCCTCTTGATGGCCGTGTTACGCTCGTCGAAGTAGCCCATGCGGCCCAGCATGTCTGAGTCCCGGTCGGCGCCCATGGTGAGCTGCGTGAGGTCGTTGGAGCCGATGGAGAAGCCGTCGCAGTGCTCCGCGAACTCCTCGGCCATGAACACGATGACCGGGACCTCGGCCATGAGGTACAGCTTGAAGTCGTTGCCGCGGTACAGGCCGACCTCGTTCATCATCCTCTCGATCTTCACCACCTCCTCCACCGTGCGCACGAAGGGCAGCATCATCCACACGTTGGTGAGCCCCATCTCGTCCCGCGCCCTCTTGATCGCTTTCAGTTCAGCGAGGAAAGCGTCGCGGTACGACTCGGAGACGTAGCGGGAGCAGCCGCGCCAGCCGATCATGGGGTTCTGCTCCTTGGGCTCATATCTGGCGCCGCCCTTCATGTCGCGGTACTCATTGGTCTTGAAGTCGCTGGTGCGGAGGATGACGGGCCTGGGGTAGAAGGCCTTGGCAACGGTAGCAATGCCCTGGCTGAGCTTCTCGACGAGCTCCTTCTCGCGCCCCTGCTCGATGAGCGCACACGGGTGCTCCTGGATGTAGGAGGTGAACAGGAACTCGATGCGCATGAGGCCCACGCCCTGGACGGGCAGCTGGGCGTACTCCTCGGCCTTCTGCGGTACTCCCACGTTGACCATGATCTTGGTGCCGGTAACGGGCGCGGTAGGGGCCATTGCAGCGACGGGGGTCGAAGCAGGCTTGTCCTCCTTATCCAGCCCCTCGTAGACCACTCCCGTCTGACCGTGGACGGTCACCTCCATGCCGTTCTTGAGGACCTCGGTGGCGTTGTTGGCTCCCACGATGCAGGGGATGCCCAGCTCCCTGGCCACGATGGCCGCGTGACAGGTCATGCCGCCCTCGTCGGTGATGATGGCCGCAGTTCGGGTCATCGCTGGCACCATGTCCGGGGTGGTCATCTGGGTGACCATGATATCTCCCTGCTTGACAACGTCCAGGCTCATGTCCTCCTGATAGATGCGGACCGGACCACTGGCCTTCCCGGGACTGGCCCCAAGTCCCCTGACAAGGATCGTCCTTGACGACTCCACCTTGTCATCAGCTTTGTCAGCCTGATTATTCTTGTCCTTGGACAGGGTGGTGACCGGGCGGGCCTGAACTATGTACACGGTCCCTCCCTCCATGGCCCATTCGATATCCATGGGGCGATCGTAGTGCATCTCTATCTGGTTCCCGACCTCTGCAAGGTCCAGGATCTGCTCGTCGGTCATCTTCTGCTTTGATGCCAGGTCCCGGGGTATGTCCTCCTTCATGCATTCCCCGCTCTCTCCCCGTACCAGTTTCCAAGTCTGGTTGGACACGCGGCGGTTGAGTATCTTGCGGTGGAACTTGTCCACCACATAGGTGTCAGGGGTGACCTTTCCACCCACCAAAGCCTCCCCCAGCCCGTAGCCGGCCTCGATGATGATGTGCGGAAGCTCGGAGTTGGGGTCTATGGTGAACATGATGCCGGATATGTCGGAGTTGACCATGCGCTGTACCACCACGGCAAGCTTAACCTTGTCGTGCTCGAAGTTCTTGGACACCCGGTACGCCAGTGCACGTGGGGTGAACAAGGACGCCCAGCACTTCTTGACACTCTTCAGCAGCGACTCAGGCCCCGACACGTTGAGGTAGGTGTCCTGCTGGCCAGCGAAGGATGCTGTCGGAAGGTCCTCGGCCGTGGCGCTGGAACGGACCGCCACCAGCGGAAACTTGCCCTTCCCCAGCTTCTTGTACTCCTCGATCACCGAGGACTCAAGGTCTTTGGGCATCTCTCCTTCCTCGAAGGCCTTGCGGATCTTCCCA
>MVPZ01000217.1 GCA_002067045.1 Methanomassiliicoccales archaeon PtaB.Bin134
GCCGGAGGGGTGGCCGCGCGCGTGCTGGGGGTGCCCATGGTGTGGGACAACCACGGCAACATCAGGGATTTCTCCGCCGCCCTCGGCAAGTCAGGTTTCTTCCTGCATGGGAACCTGCTCCTGGAGAGGGTCCTCGCGAGGTTGGCCACGAGGGTCCTGGTGGTGTCTCAGAGGGAGGTCGAGGCCTACCGCTCCCTGGGCTTCGACACATCCAGGTTCGAGGTGGTCCCGACGTGCGCGGACATGGCCCTGGTACGCTCCCTGACGAGGACGAGGGAGGAGGCGAGGAAGGAGCTGGGTATCGGTGAGGGGACGAGGGTGCTGCTGTTCTTCGGGACGCTGAAGTACATGCCTAACCGCGATGCCGCGCAGTACCTCGCCAAGGAGCTCCACCCCCGCGTGGCCGGCGAGGTCCCGGGCACCGAGCTGTTCATCGCCGGCTCGGGATCATTGGGTGAGGAAGCGCCGCCGGGGGTGAGGATGCTGGGCTTCGTTCCGGACCTGTACCTGTGGCTGTCGGCGGCGGACGTGTGCGTGGCCCCCATGTGGAAGGGTGTGGGCATACTCACCAAGGTCATCGACATGCTGTCGGCGGGGAGGGCCACGGTGGTGAGCCCCCTGGCCCTGGAGGGCATACCGGAGCTGGAGCACGGGGTGAACTGCATGGTGGGCAGGGACCGGGACGACTTTGCGGCTCAGGTCATCGCCCTTCTGAGGGACCCGTCGGGAGCCGACGCCCTGGGTGCCAGGGGGCTGCAGCTTGTCTCGGAGAGGTACTCCTGGGAGGAGGTGGGGCCCCGGCTCAGGGACCTGATCTCGGGCTTGACGGGGGACCGATAAGTTCATGAACGTTAAGTTGCAAAGATGTGCAGCAGATCAAGGGTCGTCATATGGCAAACAAGGCGGTTAGGTTATACGTTGGACCGGGCAAGCCATATGACCTGGTTGCGGTCTGTGCGATCGTGACCGCCTCGGTCCTCCTGGCCCTCATCGACGTGCAGGGTGCAGCAAGATGGACATTGGGGTTCCTGGCGGTGTTCTTCGCCCCGGGGTATGCCATTGTGTCCGCGCTCTTCCCCGGACGCAAGGCCGTGATCGCCCCGTCCTTCACGGCGCGGCGTGACGAGCACACCTTGACCATCTCCCTCCTGGAGAGGGTGATCATCGGTTCGCTCCTGGGCTCCGCGGTCATGGCATTGGCGGGCACCGTCATAACTAGAGGTATCCTGAACTTCGATGTCTGGGTGGTGGCGGCGGAGGCGATCGGGATAACGTACGTCGCCTCCTGGATCGCGGTGACGCGCCGGGCACGCACCCCCCCGGAGGACCAGTTCGTGCTCTACAGCACCCCGAGGCTGAGCAGGCCGAGGCTATCGTCGGGGGAGCGGGTCGTATCCGCCATCCTCGCCGTGGCCGTGCTGGCGATGGCCGTGCTGGCGGTCCAGGGACTGGGCGCAAAGCCCGTCGCTGAGGAGTACTCGGAACTGCACATCGTAGGGGTCGATGGCGACATGGAAAGCCTCCCCAGCGTCCTGGCCCCGGGCCAGGCGGGCCTGATGAAGGTCACCGTGACCTCGCACCTGAGCACCTCCGAGATGTTCCACCTCGTGCTCTCTCTGGACAAGGCGCCCAACAGCACTTCGCCCTTCGAACCCGCGCAGACCGTGGACATCTCCCCCGGAACGGGGAGGTCCTACCAGTTCGAGCTGCAGCCGGGAGCAACGTGGCAGCAGGACATTGCCTTCGTGATCAATGCCGCCGGAAGCCAGACCCTGTACCTGATCCTTGATGACGGTATGGAGGTGAAGAGCAACTGGCTCATTTTGCAGATAACCTAGCGGCGGTCATAGTCCCCACGCTGGATATCGGCTCGACCTCCCCCGTGCTCGCGCTGCTCATATGCATACTGTGCCTGGTGGGCATGCTCACCCTGGGGGCCCTGGCCTCCAGGCGGAGGTGGAACCTGGTGACCTCCTCCACCTTCGGACTATGGGCGATAGCGGTAATGGTCCTGGTGCTGTTGATCGGAGGCCTGATCGCCTGACCACCTCCTTCTCCTCCGCGCATGTCCACGAGGAGGTGCGCTGGCCAGTGCTGACACTGCTGAGCCTGCCCTTCGTCTGCGGGTGCGCCTCCATCTACATCTACCGCCTCCTGGCCATGGACCAGGCGGTGCTGGTCGGGTTAATGTTCCTGGTATTCGGGCTGCTGTCGTCCATGGTCATGGTGCTGTTCGTTGAGCAGAGGGAGGTGGCCCTGGCCGCATCCTCGGTGGTCCTAGTGCAGGCCCTGGCGTTGGTGGTCATGCTCCTTCCCAGCCTAAGCTGGATGCCCCTGGAGCACCTGCCCCTCCTGGCGGTGGTGGCCGGCGCCACAGTCATCCACTACCGCTCTGTCCAGCTCCCCGTCCTGAGGCCCCGACCCCTGCTTCTGCGCTCGGTGATGGTGGTGCTCCTCCTGCCCCTGGGCTTGGCCGTGGCCGAGGCCTTGTTCCTGGGCTACCGCTTCTTCGAGAACTTCCACATCGGGAGGTCCACTATCCTGATGATCCCCATTATGGCGGCATGGGCGTACCTGGAGGAGGTGCTGTTCCGAGGTATTGCGCTGCGCTCCTCCCTGCCGCTGCTGGGCAGGTGGAGGGCGATACTGTTCTCCGCATCGCTGGGGGCGGTGTTC
>MVPZ01000218.1 GCA_002067045.1 Methanomassiliicoccales archaeon PtaB.Bin134
GCCTTCGGGATCGTGTTCCTGATCAGGCTGCTGTGATCAGTCCTCTTCCAGCAGCTCGCGGAGCACCCTCTCGCACTCGTCGCCGCAGCGCTTCGCGGTGGCCTCGTCCCGGCCCTCGGAATAGATGCGGACGATGGGCTCGGTCCCCGAGGGCCGGACCAGGGTCCATCCGCCGTCGAAGAATATCTTGATCCCGTCGGTGAGGTCGGTGCGCTGGTCGGCGAAGTACACCTCCACCTGCTCCAGGGCCCACTCCTTCTTCTCCTCCGGACATTCCAGCTTGCGCTTGTCCAGGCAGTAGCGGGGGACCTCCTTCAGAAGTTCGGACAGCGGACCCTTGCTGGCGATTATCTCCAGCATCTTGGCCATGGTCATGGCCGCATCCCGGCAGTGCTGGTGCTCCGGGAAGATCAGGCCGCCGTTCTCCTCCCCGCCGAAAAGCGCCTTGACCTCCATCATGCGCCTGGCGACTATGGGCGCGCCGACCTTGGTGTAGATCACCTGGCCGTTGTGCCTCTTCACCACCTCCTCCAGGCAGGAGGAGGTGCTCACCGGGGTGACCACGATGCCCCCGCCGTTCTCCTGCACCATGTGTGATGCGACCACGGTGAGCGATTGGTCGCCGTAGACGTAGTTGCCCTGATCGTCCACGAAGATGGTGCGGTCGGCGTCGCCGTCGTGGGCGATCCCCAGGTCCGCGCCGGTGGCCCTGACCACCGCGGACAGGTCCCTGAGGTTCTCCGGGGTGGGCTCGCTGGGATGACCGGGGAAGGTGCCCTGCGGGTTCCCGTTGAGGGTGATCGCCCGTACCCCCAGGGAGTCCAGGAGGGAGGGGGAGGTGAGGGAGCCGGCCCCGTTGGCGCAGTCCAGCACCACGTTCAGCTTGGCCTCCTCGATCTTGAGGCGGTCCACCGAGCGGCGTATGGCGTTCACGTAGGAGGCCCCCACGCCCTCCAGGTGGGAGATGGTGCCCACGTTCCTCCATTCCGGAAGTCCGAAGCTCCTCTCGCCGTAGATGCGCTCGATGACCTCCTCCTTGACCCGGGGCATCTCCGTGCCGTCGTGGTCCACGCACTTGATCCCGTTGAACTGAGGGGGGTTGTGCGAGGCGGTGATCATCACCCCTCCCTTGACCCCGGAGTTCTTCACGTAGTACTGGAGGGCGGGAGTGGGAAGCATTCCCAGGTCCACCACGCTGCTGCCCGCGGAGACCATTCCTGCGGACACGGCGGACCGCATGAGGTCCCCGGAGGTGCGGGAATCGGTGGCTATGGCCACCCGGCCCATCATGAAGGTCCCGATGGCCCTGCCGACGTCCAGCGCCAGCTCTACGGTCATATCCCTGTTGACAACTCCACGCACCCCGTTGGTGCCGAACAAACGAGCCATGATATCACCTGGGCCGGTCACGCTGGGCCACTATGAGGATGTGGATGATGTCCGCGGAGTCCTTGAAGTTGTCGGCGGAGTTCTCTATGCCGTGCAGCAGGTCGCGCATGAGGTAGATGGCCCGGGCGTCCAGGTTGGAGAGGAAGAACTCCTTCTTCATCATGAAGTACAGCTCGTCCATGACGTGCTCGGACTCCTCGATGCCCCGGCGGGTCTTGAGCACCAGGTCGTTGTTCACCCCCAGGTTGTCCACGCATACCTTCAGCCCCCTGGCCATGCGCTCCAGCTCCTTGGTCATGGTGCTGAACTTGACCCAGACCTGCTCGGGGACCGGGATGCCGATCTCCAGCACCAGCTGCAGGTTCATCCCCGCCTCCTTGCACCAGTCGGCGGCGTAGTCCATCCTGCGCACCAGGTGCAGCAGGTCCTCCCGGTTCTTCTCCTCCAGGTCGCCGCGGGAGAGCTCCTCGCTGAGGGACTGTTCGCGGGCGTCCGCGGCCTTCTCGGCCAGGAAGGAGCGCTTGAGGGCGTCCAGGGCCATCTCCTTCTCCCCCTTGGTCAGGGATACCATGGCCCGGTTGAACTCGATTATGGTGTCCCCGACATCCTGGGCGTGCCCCCTCATGTCCCTGGAGACCACTGACTCCCGGCGCGAATAGAACCATTCCAGTAACGACGTCCTCTCACTCAAGCTTGATCGCCTCTTCCACTCCATTTTCCGGTCGGGGGTAAAGAACCGCGGCCTTGGGGTTCACCGCTAAATATAGTTCCTTACCGATAGTTAAAAGATTGCTGTCGAAGGTGGCCACGTCGAACCCCACATCCTCCTCGTCCTCGGTGGTGGCCGTCACCCGCCAGTAAGTGCCCATGTAAGTTACGTGGGTCACCCTGGCCTTCATTCCCTCGTCCGTGGGGAAGACGAACTCCGGGCGCACGGATATCACCACCGCGTCCCCCAGCGGCTGGTCGGTCTGATTGACCTGCACCTTGCCGCCGTTCCTCAGCTCAATGACGGACAACCCGTCCCTGATCTCCTCCACCCAGCCCTCCAGTAGGTTGGTCTCCCCGATGAAGTTGGCGGTGAAGATGTTCTTCGGCCTGGTGTACAGCTCCTCGGGGCTGCCGGTCTCCACCACCGCCCCGGCCCTCATGAGCACGATGCGGTCGGAGACCGACTGGGCCTCCTCCTGGTCGTGCGTGACGTGTATGGTGGTCAGTCCCAGCTCCTTGGCCAGGCGCCGGAGCTCGTAGCGCAGGTCCACCCGGACCCGGGAGTCCAGGGCGGAGAGCGGCTCGTCCAGGAGCAGGAGCCTGGACCCCGATGCCAGGGCCCGGGCCAGGGAGGCCTTCTGCTGCTCCCCTCCGCACAGCTCCCCGGGGAACATCTGCATCTTGTCCAGAAGCTTGACCATGTCCAGGAAGCGGCGCGATACGCTCGCCTGTTCCTCCGGGGGCCGGTCCTTGGCCCGCGGGCCGTAGGAGACGTTGTTCTCCACGGTGAGATGCGGGAACAGGGCGATGTTCTGGAACACGTATCCGATGTCCCGGTCCTCGATGGGCACCCCGGTCATGTCCCTGCCGTCGATGAGCACCTTTCCCTGGCTCGGTTCGATTATCCCGGCGATCATGCGTATGAGGGTGGTCTTGCCGCAGCCTGACGGGCCCAGAATGGTCACGTACTCCTTGTCGTGCACGGTGAGGTCCACGCTGTTCACGGCCACCACGCTGCCGTAGCGCTTCCCTATGCCTACCAGCTTGACCTCGGGCATCATTCCACCTTCAGTTCGTTCTCCAGTCCGCCGGGGGGCAGGGGGAACACCGTCCCCTTGGACTCCTCCCAGTAGACGTTCGTGCGGTCGCCCACCACCACCTTGCCCTTCCTCCAGGAGGGTATCTTGGCGGAGATGCGCTGGCCGTTGTCCATCATCAGGTCCACGTGCAGGTTGCGCCCCTCGAATATGACGCGCTCCACCGCGGCCTGCAGGTAGCCGGCCCTCTCCTTGGATATCTCGGTGTTGCCGATCTTGACCCCCAGCACCGCCTCCTCGCCCGCTTGCAGGTCCGAGGGGCGGCCCTTGAGCACCGCCCCCTCCGGGGTGCGCAGCAGGGTGTAGGGACTGGACTGTATGACCTTGCCGGTGAAGAAGTTGGACTGGCCCACGAAGTTGGCCACGAAGGGGGTGGCCGGCTGGTCCCAGACCTCCTTGGGAGTGCCCACCTGCAGTATGCGCCCCTCCCGGATCACGGCCACCCGGTCGGCCATGACCAGCGCCTCGTCCTGATCGTGGGTGACGTGTATGGTGGTCATCCTCAGGGACTTCACCAGGGAGCGCAGCTCTGTGCGCAGGGATATCCTGAGACGGGCATCCAGGGCCCTCAGCGGCTCGTCCAGCAGCAGCAGGTCCGCACCGGACGCCAGCGCACGGGCAAGCGCGGTGCGCTGCTGCATCCCCCCGCTGAGCTCCCCGGGGAAGGCCTTGGA
>MVPZ01000219.1 GCA_002067045.1 Methanomassiliicoccales archaeon PtaB.Bin134
CGTCTTCTGGCTGGGCTGGTCGAAGATCTGGGACTCGAACCAGGAGATGATCTCTCCCTGCTTCGTGAGCCTGGTCCCGCGGTGCCGCAGCAGGTGCTCGGGCCGGTCCAGACGCGGGGAGAACACCACGAACGCGAACAGGCCCCCGTCCTCGAGGTGTTCGCGTATGTTGCTCAGCGCCATCTCCTGGTCCTTAACCTCCAGGAGGTGGAGGAAAGAGTTGTACGGTATGATGGCGAGCTTGAACTTGCGGTCCAGCTTGACGTCCCTTATGTCGCCCTGGATCATGTCGACCCGCTGCTGCACGTCGGGGTCCTCGAGGTAGAGCTTGGTGGCGCAGTTGTCCATCATGGCGGTGCTGCGGTCCACGCCTGTTATCTCATATCCCGCGCGGGCGAAGGGAAGGAGTATGCGGCCGGTGCCGCTCATGCCCTCCAGGATAGGTCCCCCGGTCCTTTCGGCCAGCTTCAGATAGAACCTCACGTCCTCCTGATAGTCCTCGTGCCAGATATCGTAGTACTTGGCCGAGGCCTCGTACAGGTCCAGGTTCTCTACATCAGCGCTTGTATCCGATGCGTCGAAGGAACTCTCTCCTTTTCTTGGCGTCCTCATCTTTCTCAACCCCCAGTGGCGTCTGTCCGTCGACCACTCCGATGATGCCTCTCCCCCTCTCGGTCTGGGCCACCAGCACCTCGGCCTCGTTCGCCGTGGCGCAGAAGATGCCGCACACCTCGGGCACCGCCTTGATGGCCCCCAGAACGTTGATGGGATAGGCCTGCGAGAGCACTACGACGAAGGTGTGGCCCGCCGCTATGCGTTGGGCATTGTCCACGGCGGCCGCGCGCAGCTCCTCGTCGTTCCCCTCGACCCTGATGAGCCTGTCCGCCGAGGCCTCGCAGAACGCGATCCCGAACTTGATACCGGGCACCGAGTTGACCAGGGCCTCGTAGATGTCCTCGGCCGTCTTTATGAAATGGGACTGCCCCACGATGATGTTGGCATCGACGGGCTTCCTCAGCTCCACTGTGTCCGTCCTCATGCTCTCCCATACCGGAGTGCCCCTCCCGTGATAAATATCCTTGCTATCTGGGCTCAGGGAGAATGTTATTAGGCGGGCGGTGCGATGGCCTGCGCATGATATACTTCGGTCCCGCGGGGTACCCTCCAGGCAGCAAGGGTGCGGTCAAGGCCGTGGAGAACGTCAAGGCCCTGGGGCTCGACGCCCTGGAGGTCCAGTTCGGCCGGGGCGTGAACCTCAGCGTAGAGAAGGCCCAGGAGCTGGCGCCGCGGGCGAGAGAGCTGGGGATATCGCTCAGCGCCCATGCCCCGTACTACATCAACTTTAACTCCGACAAGGAGGGCAAGGCCAAGAGCGAGGATTGGCTCATCAGGTCGCTGCGCTCCGCCGATGCCTTCGGTGGCCGCATCGTGGTGGTGCACGCGGCATCCTACATGGGCCGCAAGCCGGAGGCCGCTACCTCCGCCGTGGTGGACAGCCTCAGGCGGGTGCGGAAGGTGGCGGTGGACGAGGGCCTGAGCCCCATCATCGGCCTGGAGACCATGGGCAAGGTGGGCAGCTGGGGGACCTACGAGGAGATCGCGCAGGTGATGGCCGAGATCGAGGGGGTGGAGCCGGTCCCCGACTTCGCCCATATCCACGCCCGGGGGCAGGGGTGCCTGCGCACCAGGGAAGACTTCAAGGCAGCCCTGTACGGGGGTCTCGACCTCATCCCGGGGCGGCTGCACTGCCACTTCAGTTGCATCGAGTACACGGCTAAGGGAGAGAAGCGCCACCTTCTTCTGGAGGCCAAGGACCCCGACTTCTCCCTGTTGTGCGGCCTGCTGCGGGAGTGTGGGAGGGACGTCACCATAATCTCCGAGACCCCCGATCCCTCGGGCGACGCAGTGCGCATGAAATCCATGCTGGATGGGTGAGTGATTCTCACTTTGCGTTGGCAGTTCGACAATTATTTAACCCAACAGGGTCTCGTACGTTAGCTTATTGGCCAGAGGTGATGGTCTGTCAGGTACCGCCACTAACGATCAAGTCGAGGACGATTTCGAGTTCGATTGCCCGGAGTGCGGGACGCACATCCGAGGAGAGGTGGACCACTGCCCCAAGTGCGGCGTGGAGTTCGTGATAGAAGAGGTCGCGGACATTGAGTGCCCCCATTGTCATGCAGTGATATCGGGGGAGAGCGCGACCTGCCCGGAGTGCGGCCGCGACATTGACCTGACAGAGCCGGCCCCTGAGCCCGCGCCGGAACCGGCCCCGCTGCCACCAGCGCCCGCTCCTCCTGTGAGCGCTCCTCCTGTGAGCGCGCCCCCTCCCACACCGCCGAAACCGCCGGAGGTCCCTGAGGTCGAGTCCCCGGACAAGATTAAGGCAGCTAAGGAAAAGGAGATGAAGGAGGAGTTCTCCGACCTCGTCAACGAGGTCGGCCCCCTGCTGACCCTGGCCAAGGATTACTCCATCGACACCACGGCCACGCGCAGGCTCATC
>MVPZ01000220.1 GCA_002067045.1 Methanomassiliicoccales archaeon PtaB.Bin134
GAATCGGAGTCTCAGGCTCCCAAAGCCCGAAGGATGGACCAAGCTACCCCACGGCCCCTCGGCGGCGGGATTGAACGTCCGGTAATAAATAGTTGCCTGAACTGGCAAGGAAATAAATAGGCGCTAATCGCAAACCACCCTCATGACCAGGGCCTGGGGCGTGGTGGTGGCCGCGTTGCTGATCGCGGCGATATTGCTCGTATCCCACCTGCTCATGGGGATGTTCATACCGGCAGCTGGCTTTGAGGAGGAAGATCTAAAAACGCCCTGGATCGAGGTCGTGGAACGCCAGGGGGAACCGCCTGGACCGCTGGGGCTGCTGCTCTTTCCTGCGGACCTAAGGTCGGGGGTTCGTTACGTCCCCACAGTGTACGCGGATTACGGAGGGATCGTCGAACTGCTGGTGGAAAATAAGGGCCACAACGACCTGTACGTCCCCCAGTACTCCGTGGGCTGGGAAGGCTCCAGCGTCACATACACCCTCAACTGCTCGAGGACGGTGGCCTCGGGCGAGGCCCAGGAGTTGGGTGTGCTGCACTTCCCAGGACCGGGCGGTCCAGGTCCGGCCACCCTTAGGGTGACCATGGGTCTTTGGTCCTCCTCGGCCAACGGCGAGAATTGGTGGGACAGGGGCGAGCTCCTCGTCACCAGCATAGATTTCGATGTGGTGCAGGAGGACGCGCTGCGGGAATGGGAGGTGCAGACGAACCCCCTGAACTACTACAACAAGGTCAACAGGCTGGTGGACTTCGAGGTGGTCCAGGGGATGGCCCATCAGGTCCTCCAGGAGGCCCCGGGTAACTACAGCCTGCTCCAGGTGATCAAAGCCTACGAGTTGGTGCTCTCAGAGATAGAATACCTCACCGATGAGGACAACCATTGGCAATCCCCCGCCGAGACCCTGGAGCTGGGGACAGGCGACTGTGAGGACCACAGTCTGCTGCTGGCCTCGCTCATCACCGCCCTGGGGGGAAGCGCCCGGGTTAACGTGATCCCCGGTCACGCCTTCGCCTCCGTGTACCTGGGGAACGCATCGACGGCGGACCTGGCCGTGGAGGCCATCCAAGCCTACTACGGGAACGCTGTGCCGGTGCACTGGACCGCTGACGGCTCCGGTCACTGGCTGGTCATCGACACCAACGGAGTGCCCTATGTGGGCGGATACCCGGCATCGGCTTTGCCCGCTGGAGGGGTCGGCGGGGTTAACTGGCACTTCGAAGATGGCGACTGGATACGGACCATGGATGTGACCGGGGAGACCGAGTTCTCACTCTTCTTCTAGGCCCGTCCGGCCAGTATCTCGCGCACGGCCATCCTTATGGACTGCTGGCTGTTCATGGTGGGCTCCCATCCGTAGGAGCGCAGGCGTTCCGAGGACAGCAGCATGGCCTTGACATCCCCGATCCAGCCCCGGCCTCCCTGCACCCCTCCTGTCCAATCGTACATCACTCCCTTGAGGTCCATGGAGGTGGTGACTATGTCCGCGATCTCCTTCACCGTCATCTTGTCGTTCGAGCCCAGGTTGAAGATCTCCACTTTGCTCCGGGCGTACTCCGCGCCCATGATGATGCCCCGCACGCAATCGGACACGTGCACGTATGATTTCACGGTGCCCGGCTCCGCGCCCAGTATCTCCAGGCGCTTCGGGTCGGCTCGGAGTTTGGCCACGAAGTCGTGCAGGACGTTGTGGGTGCTTCGCGAGCCCACCACGTTGGCGAAGCGGAAGATGACCGCGTTCATGTCGAAGGAATGCGCGTAGGCGGATATCAGCGCCTCGCAGGCCAGCTTGGTGGCCCCGTACACGGAGATGGGGACCAGGGGGCCGTAGTCCTCCGGGGTGGGGATGACCGTGGCCTCCCCGTACACCGTGGAGGTGGACGGGAAGGCGATGTCCTTGACCCCGGTCTCCTTCATGGCCTCCAGCACCCGGTAGGTGACCTCTATGTTCTGCCGGTAATGGGACAGGGTGTCATGGGCTCCGGACCTCACGTCCGGGTTGGCGGCGATGTGCATCACCGAACCCGCGCCCTTGAACAGGGGCCGTAGGTCGTCCCTGAGCAGGTCGGCCTGGACGAAGCTGAACTCCTTGTAGCCCTCTGCGTCCTCAAGGAACTGCCTCTTTCCTGCGCTCAGATTGTCCACTCCTACCACCTGGTTGCCCATGGCCAAAAGCGCGTCCGTGAGGTGGCTGCCGATGAAACCCGCGCATCCGGTGACCACTATCCTGCTTCCCCTTACCTTCATCTCCTTCCCTCCATCCTTCTCCTCATCTCCGGGACCAGCGCCTGCATGGCCCGCCCCCGGTGCGAATAGGCGTTCTTGGTCCCCATGTCCATCTGGGCGAAGGTGAGCTCCTGGCCATCGGGCACGAATATGGGGTCGTAGCCGAAGCCCTCCCTGCCCCTCTCCTCGTGGATGATCCTCCCGGGGGACGCCCCGGTGACCGTGAACTCTCCCAGCTCATCGGAGCAAACCCCTATGCAGCATTCGAAGCGGGCCTTCCGGTCCAGCCCGTCGATGAGCCGGAGCATGCCCTGGCAGCCCAGGGTGTGCATGACATACGCGGAGTACACCCCCGGGAACCCGTTCAGCGAGGGCACGAACAGCCCGGAGTCATCCACCATGAAGTCCCGGTGCCCCCCCGCCCTCAATTGGCGCATGCAGGCCAGGACCACCTCCTCCAGGGTGTCGGCCTGTATCTCGTCGCAGTCGGCCTGCAGGTGCTCCACGGCGACGCCCAGCGGGGCCAGGCCCTGCCGGTACTCCTCCAGCTTGTGGCGGTTGGAGGTGACCAGCCTTAGCCTCATGCGTACCTCCCCCTCTCCTCGATGTCCTTGACCTTGGCCAGGACCTCCCGCCCCCCCTGGAACTCTCTGGCGTAAGTCTCGGCGATTATGTCGTAGGCGTACATCATGTCCGAGTGGGCGGACTGGAAGGCCTCCCTCAGCAGATGCAGGTCCACGCCCATCTCCTCCAGGCTGGCGGCCTTTACCCCTAGGGAGAGATCGATGAACCACACCCTGCCGTCCTGCAGTATCATGTTGGAGGTGGTGAGATCGCCGTGGGTCATCCCGTTGGCGTGCAGCCTGGCCACCATCCTCCCGATCTCCCGGCATATCCTGCTCACATCGGCCTCGTCCGCAGATGCCAACGCATCCTTGGCCCGGGGCCCCTCTATCTCCTGCATCCACAGCTCGGCGTTGACCAGGTCTATGTCGTAGATGATCGGGGTGGGGACCCCGCAGGACCTGGCCTCCTGAAGCAGGCGGGCTTCGACGCGCGTGCGGTGGGCACGCAGCGTCCGGTCGAGCTCGGGGTGCCGGTACGACTTGGGCACCCTGCTCTTAACCAGAACCTTCCTTCCCATGAACTCGCTGCGGCGGATCTCCGCCTCCGCCCCTCTCCTGATGACCTGCACGGTCTGAGTAAAGTCACTGCCCGGTTATTATCCTTTCACCGTCCGGGAACGAACGCCAGGCGATGCCGGATCCCTGGCCGAAGAAGGCCTGCAGCAACTCCACGGGGTCGCCCCCGGCCAGGCGCAGGTCCGGGGGCATCATGTTCATCACCCTGCGTTCCAGGTACCGCGGGTCCATGAGCACTATGGCCGCGCGGTCCTCCTCGCGGCGTATGGCCCGGCCGCAGGCCTGCAGGACCTTGCACAGGGCCTCGTACAGGTCCAGGTTGGAACTCCCTCCGATGCGCGACGATGCCCTCCTGACCATCTCCCTCCTCTCCAGGCTGGGCGGGGGCAGGGGAAGCCCGGCCACCATCACCGCGGACACGCAGCCCGCGGGGAAGTCCACCCCCTCGGCGAAGGAGCCGTGAATGTTGCAGAGCATAAGGACCTCCCCGCGGGAGAGAAGGCGCTGGGCCATGCCGTCCTTCTCGCACTTGCCCATTCCCGGCCTTTCGGCCAACAGGTCCTTGCGCTGACCGCTTCGACGCAGGGCCCGGCGGACCGATGACAGGTACGAATACGAGGGCAGGAAGGCCATCACGTTGCCGGGCACGGCCTCGCTCAGCTCCGCCAGGCGGAAGGCCATGTCCTCCACGCTCTCCCGGGACCTCTCCCGGTACCGAGTTCCCACGTCGGGAATGGCCAGGGCAAGCCTTCTTTGCGGGTCGAATGGCGAGGGGTAGGAACGGCACAGGCAGCCCTCCAATCCCAGGCGCGAGGCGAAGACCTCGGTGGGATGCAGGGTGCCGCTCATGAATATGGCCCCGGCGCACCGCTCCATCACGTTCCTGACCACCAGCTCCGGTTCCATGAACCGTATGGCGATGCGCCCCTCCTCCGGATAGGCCACCCGCATGGCGGAGTCCCCGAGACGGAACCACTCCTGGACCTGGGGGTCCCCGGAATCCTCGGGGTCGGGGAGCCCGCGGGCCTCCACACGGGAGCGCAGCTCTCCCAGAGGGATGGTCCTATGGCCCCTGGAGAGCAGATCCCTCCATACCGCGTCCATATCGCCACCGTCGGGCACTATCTCCCTGCTGAACATGTCCATGATCCGCGCCGGCAGGTTGTGGGCCTCGTCCACCACCAAACGCTGGGGACGGGACGAGCTCTGGAAGCGAAGCACGTCGGGGAGGTCCCCGAACACCCTGGATACGTCGCCGATCACCAGGTCCGCGGCTCCCAGGGCCATCCTGGCCGTGAGGTACGGGCAGGCCCCCTTCCTCAGGCACAAGGATATGAGGTCCTGGGCGTGCAGCGGTCTCACAAGCACCTCCCTGGCACACTGGACGATCCTTCCGTCTGCCTCCAGATGGCAGCGCCCTCCCTCCAGGCATGGAGGGCTGGATCCATGGGGGCACATGCTCTCCCTGGACAGGAGGTCCACCATCCGGACCCTGGCGGGGATGGACCTGACCGTCTCCACCACCGCCCGGTGCTGGGATTGCCTGGGGGTCAGGAACACCGTCCGCCCGTCCTCGGCAAGGGACGCCTCTAGGGAAGCGGCCAGGGCCACCGCGGTCTTCCCCAGGCCGGTGGGCGCGTGCGCCACCAGGGTCCTTCCGGAAGCGGTGCACTCCCTGGCGTCCCTGAGGAACTCCCTCTGCCCCGGCCGGGGGGCCGGGAACGGGAACAGGTCTAGGTGCGGTGCGCGCATGATCTGCCATCGATGGCACTGCAAAAGCCCCTTTCCAATACGGTCAGTCTACGCCCTCGAGGACGGCCAAATAATTGAATATATCACTAAGGACCTAACCCCACCAAGGTGGATAGACATGAAGTTCAACATAACTGGGGATAACCTTCAGATCGTGAACGTGGAGTTCAATCCCGGCGAAGTGATCTACTCCGAGGCCGGGAGCATGATGTACATGAGCGGGAACGTGCGCATGGAGGCCAAGGCCAAGGGCGGGCTGATGTCCGGCCTGAAGCGCTCGTTGTCCGGCGAGTCCTTCTTCGTGACCAACTTCCACGCCGATGGCGGCCCGGGCCTGGTGGGCTTCGTGGGCAACGTCCCCGGCAAGATCATGCCCATTGACCTGAGGGGCGGGAAGCAGTGGCTTCTGCAGAAGACCGCATTCCTGGCCGCGGAGGACGATGTCAACATGGACATTGCCATGCAGCGCAAGTTCGGCGCCGCCCTGTTCGGAGGGGAGGGGCTGATCCTGCAGAAGGTCTCCGGGGAGGGAACGGTGTTCATCGCCGGGGCCGGGGACTTCATCGAGTACAACCTCATGCCCGGGCAGGTCATGAAGGTCTCCACCGCCAACGTGGCGGCCTGGGAGGCCAGCGTGTCCTACGACATCCAGAGCCTGGG
>MVPZ01000221.1 GCA_002067045.1 Methanomassiliicoccales archaeon PtaB.Bin134
CCGCGAGGCCGCGAACCATCACGCCGAGCGCCTGGTGCCGCTGGTCCGTCAGGCCATGGAGAGGTCCGGGCTCAATTTCAAGGACCTCGGCCTGGTGTGCTTCTCCAAGGGCCCAGGGCTGGGGCCATGCCTTCGCACCGTGGCCACCGGCGCCCGCGCGCTGTCCCTCAGCCTCGGCGTCCCCATTGTCGGGGTGAACCACTGCATATCCCACCTGGAGATCGGCCGGATCAAGACCGAGGCCAGGGACCCCGTGCTCCTTTACGCCAGCGGCGGTAACACCCAGGTGATCGCCTTCGCCAACGGGCGCTACCGGATCTTCGGAGAAACTCTGGACATCGGGATCGGCAACATGCTGGACAAGCTCGGCCGGGAGATCGGCCTGGGCTACTACGCCGGCCCGAAGATCGAGAAGGCCGCGGCCCAGGGCAGCAAGCTGCTGGACCTTCCGTACTCCGTCAAGGGCATGGACATGGCCTTCTCAGGGATCCTCACGGCCGCGGTGGCGCACCGCAACAAGGGCGAGAGCATCGAGGACATCTGCTACAGCGTGCAGGAGACCTGCTTCGCCATGCTCACCGAGGTGACGGAGAGGGCCATGGCCCACGTGGAGAAGGAGGAGGTGCTGCTGGGCGGCGGCGTGGTCCAGAACAAGCGCCTGCAGGGCATGGCCTCGGAGATGGCCAGGGCTCGAGGCGCAAAGATGTTCGTTCCCGACCGGACGCTGTGCATGGACAACGGCGCGATGATCGCCTGGACCGGCCTGGTCATGCATAACGCCGGGATAAGGCATCCCCTGGAGTCCACCACCGTGGACCAGCGCTTCCGCACCGACCAGGTGGAGGTCACTTGGCGCTAATCCGGTTCATCTGCCCGGCCACGATCTCGTCCAAGGCCTGAATGAAGTCTATTTCCTTCCCCAGGGGGACCGTCGCCCCGCTGGCTATGTTGTGACCCCCGCCCACGCCTCCCACGGAAGCGGCGGCGTCGCGCATGGCCACGGAAAGGTCCAGACCGTCCCTGTCCACCAGCCTGCGGGTGCCCCGCGAGGACACCTTGAAGTTATGGTCCATGCGGGTCAGGCATATGGTGGCCTTGTCCTGGTCCCCCAGCCACTGCATGATGATCCCGCACAGCTCGCTGGAGACCTCCTTGTGCGGCGACTCGAAGTATTGTATGCCCAGGCCCTTGGACAACCCCCGCTCGGCAGTGCGCTTGGCGGCGTCGAGCAGCATGTCGTCGTACTCCTTGACCAGGGACTCGGCCCTCTTTCTGGCCTCCTCCTCGCCGAGCAGCATTGCCAATCCCAGCGCGGTCTCGTCCACCCGCCCGCAGGCGTTGACCAGCCGGGTCAGGGTGGCGGCCCGGGAGTTGTCCGCAGGGAAGAAGTAGTCCGGGGCCAGCTCGTCCTCCAGGCCTCCCAGGGTGCATCCCTGCTCCAGCAGTCGCAGGGATATCAGGGATGACAGCCTCCTCCTCCCGCTCTCGTCCAGGCCGTCCCAGGTGGATTCCGGGCGTACGTTCGCCTCTCTCAGAAGGACCGAGATGCCGTGCTCATCCCCGCTCACCCCCCTGATGAATGGGTGAGAGGAACGCATGAACACATCCCCCACCGGTCCGGGGGGCAGCAGGGAGCCCTTGCGCTCCTGCACCAGACCGCGCTTGCCGGCCTCGGAGAACAGGTGGGCGTTCACCCCGGTCAGCCCCTGAAGGTGCTGGCGGTCCCCCACCATCCCGGCGAAGGCCATGGGCAGCAGGTCCCAGTTGTTCTCGTCCACGGTCACCGCCAGGAGCATGGACAAGGTGCTGGCGCAGGCGTACCTGGCCCCGTCCACCTTCAGCACCGAGGGGTTGAGGTGCACGACCTTGTCCGAGTCCTTCTCGGGGCGGTGATGGTCCAGGACCACCATCCTGCGGTCCAGGGCCTCCAGCGCGCTGAGGTTGCTGGATCCCATGTCCGCGATGATAACCAGGTCCACGCCCGGCCCCGCCCCGGCGGTGACCGCCTCCAGGTCGAAGCTCTTCAGCATGGTGGCCTGGACGCCCTTTCCTAGGCGTGTGAGCATGGACACCAGCACCGAGGCTGCCCCGATGCCGTCGGCGTCATTGTGAGAAAACACGCGGGCCTCGGCGCACTCCCGCACCGCGGCGGCCGCGATAATGAAACGGTTTAAGAGGTTTTCCGGCAACTGGACGTTGACGTCCATTTCCGCCTCACTCGATGAGCAGCTCTGCGTTCTTCAAGGAGTAGTTCCATTCAGCGGGGAGGACGTCCTGGCGCTTGTAGTACTTCACCAGGCGCCTGATCTTGGACTCCACCAGCTGCAGCCCGCGGCGGTTGGAAATGTCCCCGCGGTTGCCGTTCTGTATGTGAAGGTTCAGGTTGATGGCCTTCCTCATCAGGGCCATAAGGTCCTCGGGCAGCTTGGGGGACAGGCCGTTCTCGTTCAGGATCTCCAACACGGTCTTGCCGGTGGCCAGCTTGACGCTGGGCACGGCATGCTGGTCCCTGAGGACCACACCGATCTTGGAGGTGGTCAATCCATCCTTTCCGAGCTTGACCACCATTTCCACTACCTCGTCGCTAGACAACGGAACCCACTCCGGGTTCTCGGTCAACAGGGGCCTCCTGGAACGGGACGACCCCCTTCTCCTGGCGTGCATTCTTGCCATGTGAACATCATCCTATGTTGATATTGGAAATCATTTACTTCGTTGGTGGCGGCGAAGTGACCGTCTATTTCACTCCTACTATTTAAGAGTTCGACATCTTCCCAGCTTGGAGCGCACCGCCTGTCTGGCCCAGGCGATCTGCTCCCGGTACTCGCACTCCGGGAATGCCAGGTTGTCCGGCAGCTCGTCCATGAGCTCCCAGCCCATCTCCGCGTCCTGCCTCTCCTCCCCCAGCACCCCGGCGAACACCACCACCGCGCCCATGGGACGGCAGTCCAGGACCTCCAGGTCGAACCCGCACTCCTCGCGGTACTCCCGCACGATCCCCTCCACGGGGGTCTCGAACTCCTCCAGCTTGCCCCCGGGCATCTCCCAGCCGCCCCTCTTGGGATTGTAGACCATGAGGAAGCGGTCCCCCTTGAAACCTATGGCGTATACATTGGGCAGTTCTATCACCGCTTCATAACGAACGGGCCCTAATGCTGCTAATCTCTATTTATCCGATTCCCGTTGGAACCCCGATGAGGGGAACGGACGGAGCGTGCGCGGGGCATCCGGAGGTTCGGACCATCGATCCCTTCCAACCGGAGGTCATCGAACTGCTCTGGCGCATGCGCAGGGAGATCGACGGGCTGTACGGGGAGGTGACCACCTCTCCCCCTCCCCAGCACGAGTTCCAGGTGCCGAGGGCCGCCTTCATGGCCGCATTCGTTCAAGGGACCATGATCGGCTGCGGGGGCATCAAGCCCTGGGACTCTCGCACCGCCATCTTAAAAAGGCTGTTCGTGGTCCCCGAGCAGCGGAGGAAGGGGGTCGCCCGCATGCTCATGCATGAGCTCGAGCAGCAGGCCCGCACGTTCGGATACGAAAGGATGGTCCTGGACACCGGGTTCAAGCAGGAAGGGGCCCTGGCGCTCTACCCCTCGCTGGGATATCGGCGGGCCTCCTGCACCGGAAGGAACGACGTCAAGGACTGGGGCGTCTGCTTCGAAAAGGTCCTGTGAATCAGCGCTTGACCACCAGCAGGGCGTGGTCCTTCTCGTAGGGTTCCAGGTCCAGAAGGTCGGCCACCTCGAACCCCTCCCTGCCGAGCAGCATGGCCGCGTCCCTGAACACGTCGGAAGGTTCTCTGGTGACATCCTCCGATCTGGCCTTCAGGGCCAGCATACCGAACGGGGCGGAGAACCGCCTCATGGCCCTGGAGAATATCCCCGCCTGGTTCTTCTGGGCCACGTCCTGGTACACCACGTCCACCTTCTCCACCAGGAAGGCCAGGTCGTCGGGCTTGGTGGCGTCGCCAAGGATGGGCATCATGTTCGGGCGGCCCTCGCACACCCCCACCAGCTCCCGGAAGGAGCGGGGCGATATCTCCACGCAGTACACCCGGCCCTCCGGGACCACGTCCGCCACGTGGCTGGGGGTGGTCCCGAACGAGGCCCCCAGGTACAGGACATGGGAGTCCGGGCGGAATGGGAACATCCTGCCTCCCCGGCGCAGGTAGGCCGCCAGCTTGCTGCGGTCCGGCACCCATTCCCGGTATTCCACGCCGTCCTGGGAGAAAAGGCGCTCCCCGTAGACCCTCTGTCCGGGGGCCAGATTGCGGGTGAGCAGCATGTCCCCGGAACGGAACACTCCCTGGAAGTCGGTCGGCTCGATCCTCAGCTTGGCCTCGCCCATGCCCTGTCCATGCATGATAATATATTAAGGGTTTCACCGATAATGACAGACCGTGGCGGGAACGGAGGAGGCCAAGCGCATCGAGGAGCTCACCGAGCGCATAGCCCAGCTCGAGCAGGTCATCCGCCAGGTGTCCGTTCCCTACGCCGAGCTGGCCGCCCAGCTCGCCACCTTCCAGGAGACCGTGGGCAAGTACTTCCGGCTCATGGACCTGTACCAGAGGTACGGGGTGGTCTCGGTGGACACCATACTGCCCGGGGTCAAGGACCCCATCTCCAAGGACATCCTGCGCATACTCCTGGACCGCCCCAATCTGAACATATCTCAGCTCGCGGACGAGCTGAAGGCCCGCCGGGGCAGCTCCTCCCGGCGCATCGTCCGGGACAAGCTGAAGGAGCTGGCCGACCAGAAGCTGGTGGTGGCGGAGGAGGCTGGAAGGAACGAGAGGACCTACCGCCTGTCGGAAGAGGTGGTCAAGAGGTGGTCACAGGTGCTCGGCCTTACCAAGTAGGGTGACCACGCATAGGAAGGTGCATGAGAAAATGCAGAGCTTGGGAGACCAAGGGCGCAGTGATGCTAACGCAGATCAAGATCGCAACGATGATGAGGTGAAGAAATGAGCAACGACGATATGCCAGACGCGGAACAGCTCCGGGATATATTCGGGGTGCTGACCGAAAGCGTGCCGAAACTGCTGGACAGCGTGACCAAGGTGCTCTACGGGGCTCAGGAGGGCACCAAGTTCGGGGAGTCGGTGGCCGCCTTCTACAAGGCCCTGAAGGACGCGGGGATGAGCAACGAGCAGGCCTTCGAGCTGACCAAGGACTACATGTCCAACCTGAGCCTGGGGGGCATGCTGAAGAACGTAGTGAGCGGAGCGAGCAAGCACGAGGACTGAGTGAACGGATGTCTGAAAAGGATAGGGAGGGGAGGGAGGCGGTCATCTACATCGCCGCCGCGGTGCCCCTCTTGCTATGGCGTTTGTCCCTCGCCTACCTGCGCATGCGGCGCAGGGCGAAGAAGGAGGGCAGACTGTTCTACTCGGCCCTGCTGCGGGACGGGGTGCCCCGGGAACAGGCCAAGGAGCTCGCGGACCTGTACTCCTCGAGCATCTCCCTGACCCAGATGATCAGGGAGATGCGCCTGTTCACTTCCTGAACAGGTACTCGGCTATGCCGTAGCCGACGTCTTCCCCGTCGTCCATGCGGTAACGGGCCAGGGTCTCGAACATTATGGAGCCGCGGTCGTTCTCGCCCTTGAACTCCATGATGGTCTTCTTCTTCACCTCGCCCTTCACGCCGTAGACCACGCCGTCCTTGTCGTACATGGCCATGAACAGGGTGTTCGGGCTGCCGTCGGCGTCGTACTCGGTGACCATGTCCACCTTGACCAAGGGCAGGTTCTCCCCGTCCATGTACAGGAAGCCGGCGTCGATCTCACCCTTGTCCATGTACAGCTTGGTGACGTTGAAGCCGCAGCCCTCGTTGAACTGGCAGGTGAGCCAGACCCAAGCCCTGGGGGCGGTCCAATCGCGCTCCCCCCAGGAGTGGTCCCTCTCGCCCAGTCCCTTGACGTAGTACTCCCGGTCGCCCACCACGAGCTGGCCCAGGACCTTGCCCATCTGCTCCAGGTGCTCGGAGGCGACGGACGCGGCAAGGGCCTCCTTGTCCGCGGTCACGCAATCCCGGTAGTTGAACATAGGGTTGGCGCCCTCGAAGCGCAGGTCGAACTTGACCTTCACGGAGCTGTCCTCGCCCTTCCGGTGCATCGGGAGCTCGCCGTCGAAGGTCAGGTTCCAGACCTTCTCGTCCTCCACCTTGGTGAAGGCGACCCCCTTGGCGTTCAGGGTCGCCCCGTCGAACTCCAGGCTCTCCTTGGTTCCCACCAGGGAGCCGTCGGGCATCATGAAGAAGCAGAACAGCATCTTCTCGTTCTTGTTGGGTTTCAGGCCTAGGCGCATGAATCCG
>MVPZ01000222.1 GCA_002067045.1 Methanomassiliicoccales archaeon PtaB.Bin134
GTTTACGTACGCTCCCGTTACTGGAAGGTTGTTGCTATCGACCACTGAGGCGTTCAACCACCTGTAGATGTTGATGGAGGGGTTGAATACCCCAACAATACCCAACCAATTGATGGAGATTGGGTCATTATCGGGGTTATCAAATACCAAATTTACATCCGCCAGCTGAGCTGCATTATTAATTGTTCCCTCAAGCATTTCCCATGAGATTGTAATTTCAGATAGCGAGGGACTCACCAGTAATCCAGAATCAGTTAATAGTGTAGTAGATGTGTTCCATTGTAAGTATTCATTACTGTTGTAACCTACTACACTTGAATACCGCATCACAATGGTTGCGGTTGATAATTCGCTTGGAATACCACCAATTATGAAGGATTGTGTGTTTAGTGTTGTTCCTCCAGGTACAACGAAGTAGGTGTCCGTATTATCGTTTATTAAATCATAAACAGAGGATTCGCCAGAAGTGTCTGACGAACCCAATCCCATGGGTTTAAACATGAGACTGTCTTGAACAACGACGTATGGCCCAACCCCAGTTTCCAGATAATCGCCATCCACGGTGACGCCGTACAGATTGGCCTGTGCGGCCCCGTATGCCACAAGTTTCCGATACTTGTAGGCCAGGTTGTCATACTCGTCGGCCTCGCCTTCGGTGTAGTTGAAGTGATTGACCGCCAGATACGAGTTCACAGCCGTGAACTCGCTGGTTCCGGCAATGTTGATGTTCTGATACGCCGGCATCACCAGGAGAACCTCCACCCAGACCCTGTCGATGATTACGTCCTGGGTCTTGGTGTTGGTGAGGGAGACGGTCAGAACTGACAGGTCGATGGATGAAAGGGATAGGCCGGTCAGGTCCTCTGAGAGCACCATCTCCCGGTTCGTCGCGGAGGGGTTGGAGGCCTCGTAGGTCTCGACCACCTCCATGTTGGTCGCGTCCGTCAGAGCCGGGGCCAGATACTCGGAGTAGGCGAAGGTGTCGGGCGTTCCACCGCTGACAAAGTCATCCGCGGTCCTGTATTCGGCCTTCAGGACGACACTGGCCGCCTCGCCCTCGTTGAAGATCAGTCCGCCGATGTCGAACCCGGTTATAGTGAGCTCCTGGCCGTTGCCAAGGGTCACGTTCTTCGAGTCATTCATTTGGATCAGGGCAACGTCCTGTCCGCTGGACACGACAGAGGGGTTCCTCTCGAGCACATAGCTGACATCGAAGGAATCGTTGGTGGCATGGGCGAAGTCATAGGAATAGACCGATTCCTCCCGCATCGGGCGTCCGGGAATGTCGATCATCTCCGAATCATAGAGCTCCACCTGGCTGGAGACGGAGGTGAACAGGGGGCCGGATATCACGGTCTCCATAGCTATGAAGCTGGCATCGTCAACGACTAAATGACCGTTGAAGTTCACGTTCGAATCCTGGGCGTGGAACATACCTCCGTTCCGCACCAGGACGCCGAGGGAGTATTGTACGTTATAGAGCTCATGCTGCGCCTGCAATGTGGCGTTCAAGAGATTCAGGCTGCCGCCGTCCTCTATGATCAGGCGGCCGATATGCCCGTCATACGATCGGAAGTTCAATACCCCGTCGGTGACGTTCACCACACCTCCGGCCCTGATGATCAGGTCGCCGGTGATGTGAACCGTTCCTTTGACGTCCCATGTGCTGTTGGTGAAGTCCTCACCAATGAAGATGTCACCGTCCACCTCGGAAGGTGACAGAGCCTGGCCCGCCCCTGGGACCATCAATACCAGAAGTCCCGCGAAAGATGAACAGACCATGCACCATACAATAAGCAAGCTCAATGCCTTTGAAGCCCCAATACCCGATTTCATTCTCCCACCTTGCGAATCGACCCTCTGATAACGCCAGGTAAAATAGAATGTTCTGATTATAAATAAATATGTTTAACTGAATGCTAACTGGATGGTGATGCTGGCCTTGGAGGCGAAGAAAGGCGGAAGGTTCACTTCCGCTTGATTATCTTTCTTATGGAGACCGGCTTCTTCTCCTCGGGCGCTGGTTTCGCTTCAGCCTCGCTCTCCTCGACCTTCTTGGCCTCCTTGGCCTTGCGCTCCTCCTCGGCCCTGCGCTCGGCGTCCTTCTTCTCCTCCTCTTCCCGACGCTCGGCCTCCTTGCGCTCCTCCTCGGCCCTGCGCTCGGCGTCCTTCCGGTCCTGGAATGCCTTCAGCGAGTCCTCGTCCAGCGCCTGGCCGCAGGCATAGCACTTGCGGGCGGAGCCGTCGTTTATCGTGCCGCAGTTCGGGCACTTGATATCGGGCTTCGGAGGTTCGTTGGGAGCTGTTGCCTCGGGCGGGGTTTCCGGCAACTCCTCGACCTTGGCCTCCTTCTCGACCACCTCAGGGGGCGTGTCGGCCGCCTTCTCCTCGGTCTTTGGTTCAGGAGCCTCCTCCTTCTCGACCACCTCAGGGGGCGTGTCGACCGCCTCGGGCTCCTCGACCTCCTTGGCCGGGATCATCGGCTCGGGGACGTCCTCCACCTTGGTCACCAGGGCCTGGGCCATCTTCTCCTCGGCCTCCCCACCCTCGAAGCCCTCGTGCTCGGGGGCGGACACCGTGGGAACTGGAGTCCCCTCGCGTCTCATCAGCACGGCCTCGCGGGCGGTCAGGGCCTCCTCCCTCTCGGTGAGTGAGCGCTCCCAGTCCACCAGGCGCTTCTGCTCCTCCATGGTCACCCGCTTCCCGGTGGCCAGGGCATTGGCCTGCTCCTCCATGACCTTGATCTTGGCCAGCATCTCCTCGCGCCTGGCGTTGACCGCCTCCATGGATTGCTTGACCTGATTGACCTCGTCATGGATGCCTTCCTCCATGGCCGCGATCTTGGTGGTCATCTCCCGGAGGTTGGACTCATGCTCGCCGGCCTGCTGGAAGAGCGTGCGGACCTGCTCCTCCTGCTGCAGCAGCTCGCGGTCCCTCCGCTCCAGGTCCACGCGCAGGCGGTGCATCTCCTCCTCCCGGGTGCGCAGCTCCCCGCTGAGGGCGTTCAGCTCCTTCTCCATGCGGTCCGCGGCCTCCTCGCGGGGGACCAGCTTGGCCTCGCGGCCCTCCAGCTCCTCCTCCTTGGCCGCCTGCCTCTGCTGCACCTGGTCCAGGTGGTCCTCCCGCTCCCGGAGTTTGACCTCCCATTTCTCCAGGTCCTCGCGGCGGCGCTTTATGTCGGCCTCCTGGACCTTGATCTTCTCCTTGAACTCCTCGATAACCTGCCAGATCGGAACCTGCTCATCGGACATGAATTCACCTCGTGGGATCAGGCCAGGGTGGGCCCCAGCACCGTCAATCCCTTCTCTCCCACCTCAAGGGTGTGCCTCTCCATGCTGTGCTCGCACGCCCTCATCTTCTCCACGCGCATGTACCGGACCAGCTTCCCGCGGGTGCGGTCCAGGCCCAGCTCGATGATCCCGTCGGCGAGGAAACCCTCGTCGCCCAGGAGCTCGGAGGGGGTGTTGGGTCCCCTCTCCATGACAATGAAACATACCAGGTTGTAATCCCTCAGGGTCTTGAAGAAGTAGAACATCTTCTTGCGGATGCCCTTGACATCCTCCATCAGGGAGTACAGCGCACCCAGGGAGTCAAGGGCGAAGACGGTGAACTGGTCGCCGTGCTTCTTCTTGTGATAGCTGATCATCTGGATGATGAAGTCCATGTAATCGGTGGGCGCGTCCACCTCCACTATCTCGTCCAGCTCCCTGAGGTCGGTGAAATCGGATATCTCCATCTTATCGTTGATGGGGATGTTCAGGCTGCGCATGTTGCGCATATGGCTTTCCGCCGTCTCCTCCAGGGTGACGTACAGTCCGAACTCGCCGGAGCGCTCCAGGTAGTTGGAGACCACGGAGTAGCAGAAGGAGGTCTTCATGGAGCCCGGAGGCCCGGTGACCAGCACCACCTTGGGCGCCTCTATGTCCGTGCGGAAAACCTTTTCCAATCCCGGTATCGAATCGCGCAACATCAGTCCACACCGCCCTGCCGGCGAATCCAGGCCCCAGGCCCGGGGCTCGCCAGGATTGGATGATATTCCGTTACGGGGATAAAGCTGTTCGCCCGGGTCATTCCTCCGGCTCCTCGCATCTCCCCTCCTCCGGTTCATCCTCCTTCAGGGCCGGGAAGCCGGAGTCGCCGTGCGATTCGGCGTCCTGCACGGCCTGCTCCTCCTTGCGGCCGGCCAGCCTGGCCACGGCGATCACCTTGTCGCCCTCGCGCAGGTCCATGACCGTCACGCCCTGGGTGGCCCTGCCCATCACCCGGATGTCCGCGACCCGGATGCGCTGCACCATGCCGTTGACCGTGGCCAAGATCAGCTCGTCGTCCCTCTCCACCTCCATGACCGAGACCACGTCGCCGTTGCGGCCCTCGGTGCGGATGGTTATGACGCCCTTGCTGCCGCGGTTGGTCTTGCGGTAGGTGTCCCTCTCGTCCTCGGCGTCCTTCTTGCCCACCACGGAGATCTTCCCGTAGCCGTTCTCGGTCACCGTGAGCAATAGAGAATCGGAAGTGACTATGGCCATGCTGACCACCTCGTCACCCTCCTCCGGCCTGATGCCGATGACCCCGTGGGCCGGACGGCCCATGGGGCGCACCTGACCCTCGTCGAAGCGTCCCGCCAGCCCCTTGCGGGTGGCCAGGATGATCTCCTTCTTCCCATCGGTGAGCTTGACGTCCACCAGCTGGTCGCCCTCCTCCAGGCCGACGGCGATGAGCCCGCGGGAGCGCACATTAGCGTATGCGGACAACGGCGTCTTCTTGATTATCCCGGCCCGGGTGGAGAAGACCAGGAAGTGCTCCCCGGCCGCCTTGGTGATGGGGCGGGTGGCCATTATCCTCTCCCCGTCCTCCAGCTTGGGCAGCAGGTTCACTATCGGCTTGCCCTTGGACTGACGGGACCCGACGGGCACCTGCCACGCCTTCAGGGAGTACATCTTGCCGAAGTTGGTGAAGAACAGGACCTGATCGTGGGTCATGCTGACAAAGAGGTCCGTGACCACGTCCTCCTCCTTGGTCTCCATTCCCATTAGCCCCAGCCCTCCGCGGCGCTGCTGCTTGTAGGTGTCCAGGGGCATACGCTTGATGTAGCCGTCCTGGGTGATCATGAGCACCATCTCCTCGTTGGGGATGAGGTCCTCGATGTCCATGTCCAGGGCGTGCGCCACGATCTCCGTGCGGCGATCGTCGCCGTACTTCTCCCTCATCTCCGTGGTCTCGGCCTTGATGATGCCCAGTATGCGCTGCTCGTTCGCTAGTATATCCTCCAGGTCGCGGATCAGCCTCTCGATCTCCTGGAACTCGGCCTGGATGGCCTCCAGCTCCAGGCCGGTAAGCTTCTGCAATCGCATGTCCAGGATGGCCTTGGCCTGGTCCTCGTCCAGCTCGAAGCGGGCCATCAGGCCGGCGCGGGCCTCCTCCGGGGATTTCGCGGAACGGATGATGTGCAGCGTCTCGTCCAGGGCCCCGATGGCCTTGACCAGCCCCTGCAGGATGTGGTCGCGCTTCCTGGCCTGGGCCAGATCGTATTCGGTGCGGCGGACCACCACCTCCCGGCGGTGGGCGATGAAGTACTGTATCTCCTCCTTCAGCGTCAGGACCCGGGGCTGGTTGTCCACGAGCGCCAGGTTGATGACCCCGAAGGTGACCTCCATCTGGGTGTGCTGGTAGAGCTGGTTTAGGATTATCTCCTCCATCACGTCCTTGCGCAGGTCGATGACGATGCGCATGCCGTCGCGGTCCGACTCGTCCCGCAGGTCGGTGATGCCCTCGATCTTCTTGTCCTTGACCAGCTCGGCGATGCTCTCGATGAGGTTGGCCTTGTTGACCTGGTAGGGGATCTCGTCCACGATGATGCGCTTGCGGTGCTCCAGCTCCTCGAAGTGCGCCTTGGCCCGCACCTTCAGCTTGCCGCGTCCGGTCTGGTAGGCCTCGATGATGCCGTTGAGGCCGTAGATGGTGCCCCCGGTAGGGAAATCAGGCCCCTTCACGAACTGCATGAGGTCCATGACCTCCGCTTCCGGGTTGTCCACCATGTGGATGATGGCGTCCGCGACCTCGCGGAGGTTGTGCGGCGGCATGTTGGTGGCCATGCCCACGGCGATGCCTGCGGACCCGTTTATCAGCAGGTTCGGGAGCTTGGACGGCAGGACCAGGGGCTCCTTCAGCGAGGCATCGAAGTTGTCGCCCCAGTTCACGGTGTCCTTCTCCAGGTCGGCCAGCATGTCCTCGGCCCGCTCCTGCATGCGGCATTCGGTGTACCTCATGGCCGCGGCCTCGTCCCCGTCCACGGAACCGAAGTTGCCCTGGCCCTCCACCAGGGTGTATCTCAGGGAGAAGTCCTGGGCCAATCGCACCAGGGAGTCGTAGACGGCGGTGTCGCCGTGCGGGTGATATTTACCTAAACAATTGTGTACCAATACCCCATTGGCCACGAACTCATGTGCTCCTGCCACCTGCAGGTCATAGGTCTTTTGGGCGGGAGCCTCGGAAACGCCGGTGATCTGGACGAAGTAAATGTGGTCGTCCACCACCTCGTCTATGAACGGACAGAGCTTGGACTGTATACGCCCCAGTTTTTCTTGTATGCCCCAATCCTTCAGCTGGCCACGCCCTAGGGGCTTCTCCTTCAGGTCCGAGGAATATCGTATCTTGGTGCCATCCGGATAACAGATGCCGGACCTGAACTTCTGTCCTGCCGCATCCTCATACCACCCCCCGCCCAGGTGATGATCAGAGAGCTCCTGGAACACGGCCTGCCCCAGGAACGGTATTCGGTCATAGGGGGCGGCATCCACCTGCGCTTCAGCGATCCTGGCCAATCTCTGTCGCTTTACATCGTTCCCCAGGTCCAACACCTTCGCCAGGTCCTTGGCGAACCTGCCCCCTACCTCGATGGAGTGGAGGGGGTGATGGGGGTTGAGTATGCTATCGTTGATCAGTCGGAATTCTTCGTTCTTTTTCTGCAGGTACCTTCTTGATAGAATCCCTAGTTGATGAAGGACCAGCTGGAAATCCTCGGCCAGCTGAGGAGAGATCGTTCCATATTGTATGAGGTTCCTATCGATGTGTATGGACCCGTCGCCGTCGATCAAACCGGAGATCAATGAGGCGAGCACCGATCTGGGCGACCGGAAGAAGGGTTCGGGGATACGCTTGGTGAACGCCTTCCAGCTGCCATCGATGCCCAGGGCGGCCATGAGATACTGGTTGATCTCCTTCCTGTTCACCCTTACCTGGAATCCAATGGAGAGTGATTCGTGCCCATCCTGATGGAAGAAAGGCTCGCAGTCCATCTCGACCGTCGCCTCATAATCGAACACCCTTTTCAGGCAATCACGGACCCGCCACATGACCTCCTCTTGAGAAGAGAAGAAGCTGAATCGACCATGGAAATTCTCGAACCAGCCATCCGATAGGAATTGCCCTATTAGATAGGCCATATCCTCGTCCAGGAACATGTCCTTTCCATGCCAGTCGGGCAGCATGACCTTGGGAATGTCTGGATGCTCCAGACGCATGACCAGATGATCCCCCGGACGGAGGTCCTTGGCCTCCTTCCATTGATAGCTCAGGTCCTGAGATAATACCTTGAATGGTTGTGACGGGGTGCATGTCAGCCCCATGCCGTTCTCGATCCCTACGCGTAGGAGCGCCCTTTCCGGCATCTCATACAGTTCGGTGACCTTCGACCTTCCGTTCTGGGTGTACACCCTTTCCCCAAGCTGGACCTCCTCGATCGGGATGAGCCCTCTTTCGGTAAGTACTCTGGTCCCGGCCACGAAGCATTCCCCCACCACCCTGGCACTCTTCTTGTGCGCCTTATTGTGGTTGAGGGACATGTCGTACATCGAGTACAGGATGCGCCGGTGGACCGGCTTCAGCCCGTCCCTCACGTCCGGGAGGGCGCGGGAGACGATCACGCTCATGGCGTAATCGATGTAGGCCTTCTTCATCTCCCCCTCGATGGTCTGCGGAACAACCTTGTGCGTTCCTGCGTCCGGGACCTTGACATCCCCCGCGCTAATCTCCGCGGGCTGCTGGTTGTTATTATCGTCAGCCATTTTCATCACCTCAGATGTCCAGGTTCTCAACCTCGTCCGCGTGCGACATTATGAACTCCCTCCGGGGTTCGACCTCGTCCCCCATCAGTATGTTGAACATCTCGTCCGCCTTCATGGCGTCCTCAACGGTCACCTGCTTCAGCGTCCTGGTCTCGGGGTCCATGGTCGTTTCCCATAGCTGCTTGGGGTTCATCTCTCCCAGGCCCTTGTACCTCTGGAGGCCCACGTTCTTGCCCATGGACTCCATGACATTCTCCAGTTCGGTGTCGTCGTAGACGTACACCTCCTTGCTGCCCTTGCTGACCTTGTAAAGGGGCGGCTGGGCGATGTAGATGTAGCCCGCGTCGATCAGCGGGCGCATGTAGCGGTAGAAGAGCGTCAGAAGCAGCGTGCGTATGTGCGCCCCATCCACGTCGGCATCGGTCATGATTATGACGTGGTGATAGCGCGCCTTGCTGGCGTCGCAGTCCGGACCGATGTTCGCCCCGATGGCGGTGATCAGGTTGCGCACCTCCTGGTTCTTCAGTATCTTGTCCATGCGGGCCTTCTCCACGTTGAGGATCTTTCCCCTCAGGGGCAGGATGGCCTGGAACTCCCGATTGCGGCCCATCTTGGCGCTGTTGTGCACGAACACACCGCTAGCCAGAGCGAAGTTGTGGCTGTGCGGCACTTCGATATCATAAACGTCAACCCGTTCTCCAATGTCCTCAATACTGATGATCAAATGATTGTATGCGGCGGCGCATCTATCGTGAACCTGTGCGTTCTCAAATGATTGAGGAACGCATTTCACCCAGATTTTTGAATTTGGACACCAGACGCCTCCTCCCTCCTGCTTGTACAGGGGCATAAGCGAGCGGCCGACCTGTAGGTGGTCGGCCCGCATGTATGATCCGTCCCTGCACATGAACAAATGATCGGGTGTACAGGTTATCGCTTCGCCATTGTCCAAGGTGATCCTGATCACTGGCACGTCCTCCTTGGTCTTACGAGCGTTGATGGCCCTTTCCACACCAATGGTCCCGTTCTTCCTGATCGTATAGCAGAAGTGCTCCTTTCCTTCCGACTGCTCCCTGACCATCTCCTCGAAGGTCAGATCCCTCCCGTCGACCAATGCCACCTTCGTGTCCCCGGAGAAGCATCCGCCAGCACTGTTCCCCTCCACGATGTATATCTCCGACTTGGCCGGGTCCCTCTCGCTGCAGTCGGCCAGCTTTCCGGGCAGGGAGGCGCTCTCCAGCACCCCCTTCCTGCGGGTGAGGTCCCTGGCCTTTCGCGCAGCCTCCCGGGCCTGCGCCGCCAGTATGGACCGCTCGATGCAGACCGTGGCCACCTTGGGGTTCTCCAGCAGGAACTCCGCCAGCTTCTCGAACACCAGGCTGTCCACGATCCCCTTGACCTCGCTGTTGCCCAGCTTGGTTTTCGTCTGCCCCTCGAACTGGGGCTCGGGGATCTTGATGCTCAGGATGGCGGTCAGCCCCTCGCGCACGTCGTCCCCGCTGAGGGCCTCGATGCCGCCCTTGAGCATGTTGTTCTCCTTGGCGTAGTCGTTCATGGCCCGGGTCAGCGCTGAGCGCAGTCCGACCATGTGCGTGCCGCCCTCGGCGGTGTTGATGTTGTTGACGAAGGAATAGATGTTCTCGGCGTAGCCGTCCGTGTACTGCATGGCCAGCTCAACGATCACGTTGTCCTTCTCGCCCATGAGGTAGATGGGCCTGTCGTGCAGCTTCGTCTTGTTGTGGTTCAGGTCCTCCACGAACTCGATGATCCCTCCCTCGAAGTGGAAGCGGTCCTGCCTGCCGGACGCCTCGTCCCTGAAGGAGATGACCGCCGTCCTGTTCAGATAGGCAAGGTCCTTGAACTTCTCCGCCAGGGTGTCGTATTCGAACTGTACCGTCTCGAAGATGCTCCGGTCGGGCATGAAGGTGATGATGGTCCCGCTGCCCTGGGCCGGACCGACCTCCTTGGTGGGAACGGTGATGATCCCGCGCTCGCACCTCAGAAAGTGCTCCTTGCCCTCGCGATGCACCCGGACCTCCATCCATTCCGAGAGGGCGTTGACCACGGACATTCCAACGCCGTGCAGCCCGCCTGAGACCTTGTAGCTCTTGCGGTCGAACTTGCCTCCCGCATGAAGCACGGTGAGCACCATCTCCACCGCCGGACGCTCGTACTTCGGCACCAGACCGGTGGGGATGCCGCGCCCGTCGTCGGCCACAGTCACGCTCCCGTCCTGGTTGATGGTGATGTCGATGTTGCTGCAGTAGCCGCCCATCACCTCGTCGATGGCGTTGTCCACGATCTCGTAGACCAAGTGGTGCAGACCCCTGGCATCGGTGCTGCCTATGTACATGCCCGGCCGCTTCCGAACGGCCTCCAAGCCTTCCAGCACCTGTATGCTGTTGGCGTCGTAGCTCGCATCCTCCATGTTGATACCCTCTGGAAATCGATGAAATTAACACTCATTATGAGTCGATACTATGAGTTCGACCGCATCCCATCCGATGTATAGGTCATCGGTATCATACTATAAATATCATGGCTTTACCATCTGGCTATATAAGCTAAATACCCCTTTTTTACCTGGCTTTTTACACCATTCCGGGACGTATCGGGGGCGGAGGAAACCTTCATATCCGTGCGTGTACGAAAAGGAAGCAATAAATGGAGAAAAGGGGTACGTGGCGGAGATGAGCATCATGTTCGGGGCGAGGGCCGGACCCTCCGAGGAGATCAAGAGGGCGGCCAAGGCGGAGGGGGCGGACCCCGAGTGGATACGGCGCATGGTGGCCACAGGCCGCGCGGTCATCCCGTGCAACCCCGTTCATTCGCCGGAGCCGTGCGCCATCGGCGAGGGGCTGACCATCAAGATCAACGCCAACGTCGGAACGTCCAGGGACCTCCCTGAACTGGAGCCGGAGCTGGAGAAGGCCAGGGTGGCAGTGCGATACGGCGCCGACGCCATCATGGACCTGAGCACCGGTGGGGATGTGGACCAGATACGACGCACCATACTGCGGGAGGTCCGCGTGCCGGTGGGCACCGTGCCCATCTATCAGGAGGGGCTGCAGGCCGCGCGGAGGAGTGCCGTGGTGGACATGGACGAGGATGACATGTTCGGGGGTATCGAGAAGCACGCCCGCGACGGCGTGGACTTCATGACCGTGCATTGCGGCATTACCCTGGAGTCCATATCCCGTCTGAGGGGCTCCGGAAGGCTGACCGACGTGGTCTCCCGTGGAGGGGCCTTCCTCACCGCCTGGATCCTGCACAACGAGCGGGAGAACCCCCTCTACGAGAACTTCGATTACCTGCTGGAGATGGCCCAGAAGTACGAGTTCGCCCTGAGCCTCGGCGACGGGCTGCGCCCGGGCTGCGTGGCCGACGCCACGGACAGAGCGCAGATCCAGGAGCTCATCATCCTTGGCGAGCTGGTGCAGCGCTGCCGGGAGGCCGGGGTGCAGTGCATGGTGGAGGGGCCGGGGCATGTTCCGCTCTCGCAGATCGAGGCCAACGTGCTCCTGGAGAAGAGGGTGTGCGACAACGCCCCCTTCTATGTCCTGGGACCGCTGGTCACGGACATCGCCCCCGGGTACGACCACATCGTGGGGGCCATCGGCGGCGCGGTGGCCGGTTATGCCGGCGCGGACTTCCTGTGCTACGTGACGCCGGCCGAGCACCTCTGTCTGCCCACCCTGGACGACGTCAGGGAGGGCGTGATCGCCAGCAAGATCGCCGCCCACGCCGCGGACCTGGCCCGGGGGCGGGGCGCGGAGAGGGACGAGCGCATGGCCATGGCCAGGAAGAGGCTGGACTGGGAGGGCATGTACCGCGAGGCCCTGGACGAGGAGAAGGCAAGGCGCTACCGTAAGCGCGGGAACACCGCGGAGGACGAGGGCTGCTCCATGTGCGGCGACGTGTGCGCCATACGCATGGTCAAGGAGTACCTGGAGAAGTGAGTGGAGCCACTGGAGGGTTTTGAACCCCCGGCCTGCGGTTTACGAAACCGCCGCTCTCTAGCGGCCCTGTGGAAGGGCTACCGCTGAGCTACAGTGGCGCTAGGGCAGCATCAACCGCTACGGCCATTTAAAATTTGTTGTTTGGGCGCCTCAGACAAATATATTATCTGGCATCGCGCTTCGCCATCAAGGACATGTTGATCTCTGAGCTGCGTCTCCCGGTGGGGGAAAAGGAGGAGGAGCGCAAGGGAGGGCAGGCCTCGCTGCGCGATCTGCTGGATTCCATAAAGAGGTCCGAGCTGACCGGATATCTGCGCACCGCCCTGACCCTGGACGGGGACAGCTCCAGCGGGATCCTGGTTTTCGACCATGGCTCGCCGACCGTGGCCCTCTACAGCTTCAAGCCCGCGGGGAACAACAGCGTGGAGATGATGTACCGCGGGGAGCGCGCCGCCGAGTTCACCCTGGGGGACTCCATATTCCCGGACACCAGCATCAGCCTGATGAAGGTGGCCGACCGCGACGCCCTGCTCTCCATGATCGAGAGCTACCGGCAGGACCGCACCCCGGACCTCAACGACTTCATGATGCACTTCTACCGCGACAACCTGCGCTCCGGCGACGGGGGGGAGGGTGCGGAGGAGGGGGCCAGCATACTTGAGCTCAAGCAGGCCATCATAAAGTACCACCGCGAGAAGTCGCTGGAGATGTCCAGCCGGCGGGGGCTGAGGGACGTGGAGCTGGAGCTGGACGAGGGGGAGAGCTACCTGGTGGAGGAGCAGAGCCGGGACTTCTCGCACGGAATATTCGTGGCCTACCTGTCCAAGGGATACGCGGGGCTGGCCATCAGCCGCACCAATCCCCGCATGCTCAAGAGGTCCTACAACGAGATAGATGCCGACCTCGTATGGCTGACGGACCACGAGTCGGAGACGGAGCGGACCATCCCGCCCTCGCTGGAGAAGATCGTGGTGGTGGTAGAGGAGTTCATGGAGGATCATGAGAAGGCGGTCGTCCTGATCGACGACCTTCAGTATCTCATAAGCAGCAACTCCTTCGAGGGGGCGTTGCGCTTCATCCGCTCCCTGGTGGACCGCATCAGCGAGCGTCCGGCGCTGTTCCTGCTGTCCATAGACCCCGCCAGCCTCAGCCTGCAGGAGCGCTCCATACTGGAGAGGGAGATGCGCCTGGTCCGGGAGCGCTAGACGTTCTTCAGCTCTTCCTTGAAGTCCAGCAGCAGGTCCAGGGCCTCGTCGGGCTTGCCGCGGTTCATGGCCACCCCGGCGTCCTTGAGGATCTTGACCATGGTGCGCACGTCCTTGCCGTCGGCCTTGGCGTCCAGAAGCTGGTTCTTGGCCTTCCTCATCTCGGACCTGGCGGCCTCCGGCAGCCCCTGCATGAGCTGCTCCCGGCCCTTGCGGGCCACTATGCCCATCATCCCCCAGTCGCCCTGGTCCCCGGCATCGTTGGCCTCGCGCAGCATCCTCCTGGCCTCCCTAATGTCAAGGTAGAAGTGGTCGCACACCTCGATCAAGCGGGAGAGCGCCTCGTACATCTCGTTGGCCTCGATGTACTTCCCGCTGGACCTTTCCGCGGCCTTGCGGCCCTTGGCCGCCGCGCCCAGCGCCCCTTCCATATCTCCGTCCCGGCGCAGGGACCTGAGGTCGGCCAGGGCGTCCAACACCTCCGCGGGGTCGCTTCCCGAACGGGCCACCACCTCGCCCAGCTTCTCCAGCCCCTCCTCCTCGGAATCCAGGGAGGCCTCCAGGGCCGCCCTGATGGAGGAGCGGGCCTCCTTGACCATCTGCACCGCGGTGGCCAGGTCCCTCTGCTTGCCCGCGCGAATGGCCTTGTCTATGAGCCTGCGGCCCTCCCCCACCTCCACGCCATGGTCCTGGGATATGATCAGCAGCGGCTTCACCTCGGCCACCAGCATGGGGAACTCCTTGCGCAGCTCCTCGTCCCCCTCCTCTACCAGGGGCTTGCCGCAGGACGGGCAGGAGGAGGACTCGGCGGGCACGGACTCGCCGCAGCTGGGGCATTCTATGACCGGGACCTCCTCGATGACGAACTCCGTCCCGCACTTGGGGCATTTGGCCGCCTCGCCGACTATATGCGCGCCGCATTCGGGGCAGTCGAACTCGAATACCTCTTCATGGTTGGCATCTCCCTGGTAGTCTGGCATGTGGGGCACCTGGGTCCAAAGACCATCGACTTAAGATTATTTCAATGTGTTTATTAAATGCTCCGGCAGCTTCCGGTAAGATGCTCCAGCATACGCCGGGAATCCTCCATCGGCGCGGTGGACTCGCAGATCACCGTGGCCTCCATGCCCCTGTCGACCAGGGCATCCAGGACCATGAGGTGGTCCAGCCCCTCCCCCAGGCGCAGGTGCCTGCGCTCCCCGGCGGCGGTGAACTCGATGCCGCTGATATGGCAGTGCAGCCTCGGCACCTCGGGGACGGAGGCCAGCATGGACCGCAGGGAGGCGGGGTCGAGATCCGTTCCCCGGGCCCGCAGGTGGGCGAAGTCGACCACCGGGACGGTGCCTGGCACCTCGGCCATGACCCGGGCGATCTCCTCCAGGGTGCCCCAGGCCGCCCCCCTTCCCATGGTCTCCAGGCCGATGAGGGCGTTCAGCCCCTCCCCCCGGGCGCGGTCCGAGACCTCATGGAAGGCTGCGATGACCTGCCTGGTGGCCTCCTCCTTCCCCAGCCTGCCGTAGGTGGCCGCGTGGACCACCACCAGCCAGGCCCCGAAGGCCTCCGCTCCGCGCATGGCCCTGATGACCCATTCCATGCTCTTCTCCCTGGTCTCCGGGGACGGCGAGGCCAGGTTGATGTAGTAGGGGGCGTGGGCGCTGAGCAGCACGTCCAGGCGCTCGGCCTCCTCCCTGGCCTCATGGGCCTTCTGAGGGTTGAACTGCACGTTGCGCACGAACTGCAGCTCCAGGGCGTCCAGTCCTGCCTGGCGTACCTTCCGCACCCCGTCAGCGGGCGAACGCGAGCCCTCCGGATACCCCGCCGGCCCCACGCGGATCATGCCGCTCGGATGGCCTGGGAGGCATATTAGCGTACCGGGGCGTACAATGTAAATATTCGCGAGGGGATTGTTAGCCTGGGAGGAGAATGAAGCAGTTCAACGTCCCTGTGGACCGGCCTGAGGGCGCCAACGTGATCGTGGGGCAGTCCCATTTCATCAAGACGGCCGAGGACCTCTACGAGGCCATGGTCAATTCCGTCCCCCAGGCCAGGTTCGGGGTGGCCTTCTGCGAGGCCTCCGGGGACCGGCTGGTGCGGGTGGAGGGCAACGACCCGGAGCTCATGGAGTGCGCCCAGCGTAACGCCCTGAAGGTGGGGGCCGGGCACACCTTCTTCATAGTCATGCGCGAGGCCTATCCCATAAACGTGCTCGGGCGCATAAAGCAGGTGCCGGAGGTCTGCTCCGTGTTCTGCGCCACCGCCAACGACCTAGAGCTGGTGGTGGCCGAGAGCGCGCTGGGGAGGGGGATAATCGGGGTCATAGACGGCCAGATGCCGGCAGGAGTTGAGCAGGATGAGGATGTCCAGAAAAGAAGAGGTTTCCTCCGCAAGATCGGATACAAGCTATGAGGAGCCGGACCTGTACGAGGTCCTCGGGAAGTACTACGACATCTGGTACGAGGACCAGGTGGACGATGTGCAGTTCTACCTGCAGCTGGCCGAGCGCTTCGGCGGGCCGGTGCTGGAGTGCATGTGCGGAACCGGGCGCACCCTGATACCGCTGGCCGAGGAGGGGTACGAGGTCTGGGGCTTCGACCGCAGCCACGCCATGCTGGACCGCCTCACCGCCAAGATGGAGCTCTGCGACGAGGATGTGCAGTCGCGCATAAGCGTTCATCACGCGGACATGCGCACCTTCGAGTGCCCCCGCAGGTACAAACTGATAGTCGTCCCCTTCAACGCCTTCCTGCACCTGCTGGAGCGGGAGGGGCAGGAGGCCGCCCTGCGCCATGTGGCCGAGCATCTGGAGGAGGGTGGCCGCTTCGTGCTCAGCGTCTTCAACCCCCGCTTGGACCGCCCGGAGGAGCTGGTGCGGCATCGTGGGACCAGGACCATGCTCAACGGGGAGATCGTCTCCCGGTTCGAGGCCCAGACCTTCGACCAGCCGAGGCACCGCACCACCGTGCACTACTTCATCGACATCTCCCGGCAGGACCGGGAGATGCGCCGGGTCACCGCCTGCTTCACCATCCGCTACATGTCCTACCAGGACGTGCTGGAGCTTATGGAGTCCTGCGGGCTGGAGGTGGTGGAGACCTTCGGGGACTGGCACTTCTCGCCGTTCACCAAGGGCAGCGACATGATGGTGTTCGTGGCCAAGCGGTCCCCATGATCCTGGATCTGGACCACACCCTGGGCTGCGGGCAGGTCTTCCGCTGGAAAAAGGAGCGCGGCCTCTGGAAGGGAGTGGTGGACGGAAGGATGGCCGTGCTGCGGCAGGACGGCCCGGGGGTTCGCATACTCTCGGGGATGGACCCTGAACGGTTCCGGAGCTACTTCCGCCTGGAAGACGACCTGGAGGGCGTATACGCGAAGCTGGGCGGGGATCCCATCCTCGCCGATTATTTTAAAAGGTACCGGGGGCTGCGCCTCATACGCCAGGACCCCTGGGAATGCCTGGCGTCATATGTGTTGGCCACCAACGCCAACATCCCGCGAATCCAGGGAATGATCGAGAGGGTGTGCCGCACCTTCGGGGAGGAGATGGACGGATTCTTTGCCTTCCCCACCCCGGAGAGGCTGCTGGACCGCTGCCAGCGGGCCGAGGGCTGCGGACTGGGATACCGGGCCAAGCGCTTCATCGAGCTGGCCGGCATGGCCTACCGCGAGGAGTTCGACCTCGATGCCTTCCGGAGCATGGGCTACGAGGAGTGCGTTCGGGAGCTGGTGAGGTTGCCGGGCGTGGGGCCCAAGGTGGCCGACTGCGTGAGCGTCTTCTCCCTGGAGCACCTGGAGGCCTTCCCGGTGGACGTCAGGATACGCAGGGCCATGGCCGAGCTCTATGGCATGCAGGGCAGCTACCGGCAGGTGAGCAGGGCAGCTCGAGAAAGGTTCGGCCGATGGGCCGGCTACGCCCAGGAGTACATCTATTACGCCTACGGGCGCTGATCAGAGGTCGCACTGGGGGCACACGCAGGCCGGGGCGCGCAGCCCGGTCTGCGTTTCGTAGATGCCCACCAGCATGCCGCTCTTCTTGACCATCTCGCAGATGCGGCATGTCTCCATGACGATGTCGGAGCCGTTGATGATGCGGACCGCGGATATCTCCACCTCCCGCCTGAAATCATCGTACTTGCCGCTGTTCTCCAGCTCCTTGTTGGTCCCCCTCTTGGCCTTGAGGTACTGGGAGATGGCGGCGTCGGTCACCCCGAACTTGCGAGCCACTTCCGCCTGGCTCAGATGGTGCTTCTGGACCAGCTCACGGGCCAGTTCGCGGCGTATGGAGGGCAGCACGTACCAGACGATCAGCTCGCACGGGATCTTCATCGGCCAATCAATGCCTTAACAATTCTTAAAATTATCGTTGGACTGGCCCCCGGGCGGCGGGACCTTTTGCCGGCGCGGACCGCCCGACGGGACCGTTTCAGGCATGATATAAATAAAAAATGCTCTTTACCTAAAACGTTCGGCCTTCGGGGCGAGAGGTATTCAGATGCAGATCGATGAGGTTCTGGTCACCCGCAAGATAGTGGAGAGGTACACCGAGGAGTTCCTGGAGAACATCGACGTCGACGTGGTCATCGCCGGCGCCGGCCCGTCCTCCCTGACGGCCGCGCGCTACCTGGCGAAGGCCGGCCTGAAGGTGGTCATATTCGAGAGGAAGCTGACCCCCGGCGGAGGCATGTGGGGCGGGGGGATGACCTTCCCGATCATAGTGGTGCAGGAGGAGAGCAAGGAGCTGCTGGAGGAGATCGGCGTGCGGCTGCGGGACGCCAAGGACGGCTACTACACCGCCGATTCCGTGGAGTCCTCCGCCAAGCTCATCGCCGCCGCGGTCAGCGCCGGCGCCCGCCTCTACAACACCGTCTCCGTGGAGGACGTTATGATACGCCAGGACAGCATATGCGGCGTGGTCATCAACTCCTCCGCGGTGGAGGTGGCCGGGCTGCACGTCGACCCCCTGTCCATAAGGGCCAAGTACGTCATAGACGGCACCGGGCATCCCGCGGAGGTCGTGCACGTGGTGCAGCGCAAGGTCGGCCGGCTCAAGACCCCCTCCGGGCAGATCGAGGGGGAGAAGAGCATGTGGGCCGAGATCGGCGAGCAGATGACCGTGGAGAACACCTGCGAGGTCTACAACAACCTGTACGTCTGCGGGATGGCCTCCAACGCGGTCATGGGCGCCCCGCGCATGGGACCCATCTTCGGGGGCATGCTTCTCTCCGGCCGCAAGGTCGCGGAGATGATCATCGCCCGGGAGAAGAAGGGTAAGAAGAAGAGGAAGTAGTTCAGTCCTCCTCGCCCATCACCTTTCCCAGGAACTCCTGGATCTCCCAGTCCGGGATCTCCTTGCTGCGGTCCTCGCGGAAGGTCCAGCCCATCGCGGAAACGAAGTCTGAGAGCACCCTTTTGGCCGGCTTGCCGCCCTGCAGCTCCAGGATGGTCAGGTCCTTGCCGCTGTGCCGGGAGCGGAAGCAGCCGATGATCTCCGGGCCGCGCACTATCAGACTGCCCATGCCCCCGCACCTCTCCTTCACCTCGTCGTAGAGGTAATGCACCATGTTGTCGAACTGGTAGATCACCATCTCCCGGTCGGCCACCCTGCGCCCGATGTCCTCCAGGTCCTCGCGCAGCACCCAGCGCACCGCGTCCGAGCCCCTCTCGAGGAAGCCCTTGGCCAGGTAGCCTTCGTGCGTAAGATGGGCTAGCAGGGAGCGCAGCTCGCGCACCGGCATCTCGAAGCGCAGGTACCGCGACAGGTTCTCGGCGGTGAAGTGCCCGAAGTTGCGGAAGCAGAGCCTCAGGACCTCCAGCCTGGCCTCCCTGGTGCTCAGGCCGGACGGGGGGACCAGGGTTATGCGGTTGTTGCGGCCGTAGGCTATGAAGGTCCCCTTGCTCAGCTCCCGGAGCGCCTCCTGCGTTCTCGTAGGACCGAGCACGGAACGGTCGAAGAAGGCACGGCGGGGCATTGGTAGGTTCCTCTCCAGCATGCGGACCATGGCCTGGGCGTCCTCGCTCAGCTCCCGGCCCTTGGCGTCCCGGTACAGCGAGGCCATCTCCATGGTGGTGTACATCATGGTCTCCGGCAGCCCGGTGATGCTGTACAGGAAGCCCTGCTCCACCATGCGCTTCAGGGGCACCTTCACCCGGCAGCGGGCGAAGGCCGCGGGGTCCCCGCGGAAGCCGCCTGTGCGCTTGACGCCTTCCAGCACGTTGGGGTAGGCCTCCTTGGGCAGCAGCCCCTGCCGTCGCATGGCGTAGCGCAGCATGGTCTCCCGGGGGAACTGCACGGGCACCCCGCCCTTGGCCCACATCCCCTCCAGCTGCACGTAGCCGGCGGCGCGCATAGCATCCGCAGCCTCCTCGGTCACCTCGTCCGCGGCCGCCCCCAGGACCTCCTTCACCCGCACCATGTCCAGACCCAGGGAGGCCTGGAAGGCCAGCAGGGGCTCCAGGGCCCTCAGGGCATCGGGCAGGCGGCAGGGCTCATCCAGTTCAATGGCCCGCAGCTCCACGCAGCCGCCCATGTCCCACTTCTCCACGCCCCCCACCACCAGCCCTTGCCGCAATATCGGGAACACCCAGGAGTCCCCGAAGCGGGCGTTGGTGTCGGCCCAGCGCGGCTGGGCGGAGGGGTCGTACAGGCTGACCACGCACCACTCCTCGCCCCCGGGGACGAAGGAGCGCAATGCGGGCAGCTCGTCGGCCATCAGCACCATCTCCGCGGCGGTCTCGCCCACGGTGATCCTCTCCACCTCCAGGCGGTCCAGTATCGCCTCCACCTCGTAGGGGGAGAGGCCGGTGTACATGCGCACGGCCATGGGAGGCACCGGCCCGTAGGCCCGCACGAAGCGGCGGACGATCTCCGGCCAGGGGTCGCCGGCGAACTCCGGGGCGTCGTACGCCTCGTAGGTGTTCTCCCGGGACCAGTCCTCCACCTCCTCGAAGCGCCGCACCAGGTACATGTTGCGGTCCAGGCGGTCCAGTGATTCCTTGACCGCCTCCTTGCCCTCCGGGAAGTGCTCGGCCAGCTCGCGCATGGTGGCCGCCCCCACGTCCCTTATCCTCTGCAGCACCCGGCCGTCCAGATCGTTGGGGGTGAGGCCGCGCCAGGCCTTGACGTACATGGGCGCATCCTCGGCCAGCACGTAGCGCACCTTCCCCCGGATGAAGCGCCCGTTGAGCACCTTGCCCGATTCCCGCAGCCGCCTCCAGTCCTGGAGGTCGAAGGCCTCCACCCGGCGGGCGAGGTCGTACAGCATCCCCATCTCCCCGAAGTTGCGGATGCATCCCTCGGCGTCCCCGAACATCCTCTCCAGCTTGGAGCGCTGGTAGCCGTCCACCGTGGCGTGGTCGAAGACCTCCGCGCCGTGCTTCAGGCGCAGGTGGTCGCGCTTGAGCATGTACTGCTCCCGCTCCCCGACAACGAAGCGGCCCTCCTCCAGCAGACCGTCCTCGGTGAGCTGGCGCAGGGCGTGCCCGACGTCCTCCTCCGGGAGCCTGAGCGCGAAGGCGGCCTCGTCCACGGTGGACGGGGCCCAGCATTCCAGATGCCGGAGCAGGGCCGCGTCCAGGGCCTGCTGGCGGGGCAGGCGCTCCACCGACCGGGAGCGATAGGTGAAGCGGCCCTTGGAATGGGCGGCCCTTCCCACCAGGTTCCTGGACTCCAGGGAGCGCAGCAGCCGGCCGGCCGGCTCGTGTTCCAGGCCCAGCAGGGATTCCAGCTCCCCGGAGGAGCGCGGTTCCTTGAGCAGTTCCAGGGCGGCCGTTTCTCTGGGCCCCGTCTCCCCGGCCTCCTTCAGGGAGACGTAGATGGGCAGGTGCTCCGCGGCCACGTAGTAAACCTCATCGATGTGCACAGAGGCGATGCGCCCCTCGGCCAGCAGCTCCGAGGCCCACCCGTCCACCTGCTCGCGGGACGGCCGGCAGTACGGGTACACGCTCCTGCCCTTCTCCCGGAACACGTGCAGGGGGCCGGCCCGGGCGATGAGGGCCAGCAGCCCCTCCTTGTCCTCGGCGATGCCCCGCTTGGCCCGGAAGTGCGCGGAGACCTGCTCCTCCTCGAACTGGAAGCTCTGCTCGCTCCCCAGGACCTTGGACAGCACCTTGCGGTGCAGCTCGCGCAGCAGGGAGGAGCGGTCCTCCATCATCACTATGTCCGAGATGCCGGAGAGCACGATGTTGTGCCCGAAGGGCGAGGGCACCTGGGTGTAGGGGGCGTTGACCAGGACCATCTCCCCGGCCTCCATGGAACGGACCACCGATTCGGCGTTCTGTATGTCCATGACGTCCTCCAGCACCTCGCGGTAGGTCTCCTCGATCACCGGTACGGAGTCCAGCTCCGTCAGGTAGTCCAGCAGGTACTGGGAGCGCACCTGCTGCCGGTTCACGGAAACCTCCCGGCCCTTGTAGTTGCGCAGGACCATGAAGGAGCGGGCGGCCACGTGCCGGAAGCGCTGCTTGAATATCTCGGAGTCCTTCACCGCCCGGCGCAGTATGCCGCGCATCTCCCCGGAGCGGATGAGCCCGGGGACCAGGTTCAGGTCGATGCGCTTGGGGGACACCAGCAGGAAGGCGTCGTCCGATATGGAGACGGAGATGTTGCAGCCCATGCGCTGCGTCAGCAGGAATGCGTACGTGCGGGACAGGGCGTCGTTCACCCGGCGTCCGAAGGGGAAGTGGAATATGATGCCGTGATTCCCCTGCCGGTCCAGGTAGCCCTCCACCAGCAGGCGGCGCTGGTTCGGAACGGAGGCCGCGGCCCGCTGCTCCTTGAAGTAGTGCAGCAGGGAGAGGGCCGATCCATGGTCGATGGAGAAGTTGTCCATGAGCCACTGGACGACGTCCTCCTCAGGCTGGTCCAGCTTCCCCTCCATCTCCCCGCGGAAGCGGGCGATCTCCATGGACAGGTCGAAGGAGCGGGGCAGCATCTCCCCGGTCCAGGAGGGCACGGTGGGCTTTCGGCCCGGGGAGGAGCGAACGTAAACGCGCATGCCCTTGGCCCGCACGAACTCGTACGGCCGTCCGCCCAGGATGAAGACGTCCTTGGTGCTCAGGCGCTCCACGAACTTTTCGGATAGGTCGCCGACCATGCCCCCGCGCTCGTTGAAGACCTTGTACGAGGCCTCCTCGGGTATGGTCCCCTGGTTGAGGAAGTATATCATGCGCGCGCCCTTCTTCCTGCCGAAGACGCCCTCCTCCTCGTCGTACCATATCTTGGAGTACACGCCCTCGAAGGCGTCCTTGCTTCCCAGGTACCGCAGCGTCTGCCGGAGGTCCCTCTCCTCCAGGTTGCGATAGCAATATGACCCGCGCACCATGCGCAGGGCCTCCTCCACCGTCCAGCGCTTCTCCAGGGACATGCCCACGATGGTCTGGGCCAGCACATCCAGGGCGTTCTCCGGCACGCTCACCCGGTCGATGTTGCGGCGGTGCGCCGCGCGGCACAGCACCGCGCACTCCACCAGGTCGTCCAGGTCCAGCACCATCATCCGGCCCTTTGGTGTTTTCCCAACGGAGTGCCCGGAGCGCCCGATGCGCTGCAGCCCCTTCGCCACGCTCTTCGGGGATCCGATCTGGCATACGAGGTCGACGGAGCCGATGTCTATGCCCAGCTCCAGTGACGTGGACGATACCACGCAGCGCAGCTTACCGCGCTTCAGGCGGTCCTCCACGTCCAGGCGGGTCTCCTTGGCCAGGGAGCCGTGGTGGGCCTCGATGCTCTCTATGCCCCTCTCCCTCAGCTTGTACACCACCTGCTCGGTCCCGGAGCGGGTGTTGGTGAAGATGAGGGTGGTCTGATGCTCCTCCACCATATCCCGGAGGCCGTCGTACATGCGCGCGTTGACGATCTCGTACGGCAGGGCGGTCATGTCCTCGGTGGGGCAGACCACCTCCAGGTCCAGGTCGCGCTTGGTCTGCACCTCGATGAGCTCGACGGGACGAACGTTCCCGTCCTGGCATCCCACCAGGTAGGAGGCGATCTCCTCGATGGGGGCCAGGGTGGCCGACAGCCCGATGCGGGTGATGGGTCCCTGGCACAGCTCCTGCAGCCGCTCCAGGGTGATGGACAGGTGCACCCCCCGCTTGGAGTCGCAGATCTCGTGTATCTCGTCCACGATGATGTACTCCACCTGGGAGAACTTCTCCCGGAACTTGGGGGCGGCCAGCACCAGCGCCAGCGATTCGGGGGTGGTGATGAATATGTGCGGCGGCTTGCGCAGCTGCCTCTGCCTTTCGGAGGGCGAGGTATCGCCGGAGCGCACGCCCACGCGGACCTTGGGGAACTCGTACCCCTTCCGCTGGGCCAGCTCGTGCATCTGGGCCAGGGGTTCCTCCAAATTCTTGTTGATGTCGTTGGCCAGGGCCTTGAGCGGCGATACGTACACCGCATAGATGCGGTCCTCCAGCATTCCGTCCTGGGCGTACTTGAACAGCTCGTTGATGATGGACGTGAACGCCGTGAGGGTCTTCCCGGAGCCCGTGGGGGAGGAGACCAGCACGCTCCTGCGTTCGTGGATGAGGGGGATGGCATAGGACTGCGGTTCCGTAAGACCCTCGAACCTGGAGTCGAACCATTCCGCGATCAGCGGGTCCAGCAGGGAGAGCACCTCCTGCTTGCTTGCCCTCTTCTTCACCCTCTGCATCATTCCTCCGCCTGAAAAGCGTGTTCAATCTGATGCGCGCGTATAATTATTTTCTCCCCGGGGCGGCGAAAATGCCATCGCGATAGGTTTATGTGCGCTGAATGGCAAGTTGGAACGAAGAACATGAGATGGTTCACCTTCGGCAGGGAGGGGGCCAGGCTGCCCTGGAAGGAGTGGGCGAACGCGGTGAAGGACCCCGAGGACCTCATGGCCTACGTGGCCCTGGGCAGGAAGGCCTACAGGGCGTTCGTGCGCCTGGCAGGCTTACCGCCGCAGAAGGGCGCGGAGGGGGCGCTCACCGCCTTCGCGCACATCCTCCACCACACCCTGGACGAGATGGACGAGGGAAGATGGATGGAGCTGCGCTTCTTCCTGCAGGAGAGCTGGAGCCAGGAGGACCCGGGGCTGTGGGATCCCCCGGACCAGGTGCTCCGGCCACCGTCAGGCGGCCTCGCGGGTGACCTGCTGGCGCTCCGCTACATGCTGGAGCGGGCGGTGGGGCCGGACCTGCTGCGCCTGTCCTGGTGCTCCCTGACCTCCAGCGGCAGGAACGCCCCGATGCGCCCGATGGAGGCCGGGGGGCCTTTCCTCCCGCTCATGATGCTGGACAGGACCATGGCCGAGAACATGCCGCCGTTCCTGGACCAGGAGGAGCGGGAGGGCATGGCCTTCCTGAGGGAGGAGCTGCGGCTCAGCGAGCGGATCTTCATGGACGAGCTGGCGGACGGGCTGTCCGCCCAGGGTCACATCTCGAGGCATGGGAGGATCTGGATCGGCGGGATGATGAGCGGAGGTGGGTGGTACGGATCGGAGGAGGTCGCCCGGTGGAGTGAACGGGGGCTGAGATGCTGCGCCCTGCTCATGGCCTTCCGGGTCATGTTCCTGGCCTCGGTGACCGGGGAGAGCGGCCCGCTCCGGGTGTCCTTCCCCCCTCAGGGGTCCGATTAAGGTTAAATCCCTGCTTCGCCAATGCTCATGCGCATGCGAAAGTCCATCGTGGTCCTGCTGGCATTGTCCCTGCTGCTCTGCGGCCTGTACGCACCTGAGGGTTCCGACGCGGCGGGCGTGTCCGGCACCGACATCGTGGGCACGGTGGTCAACGAGACCGGGGCCCCCTTCCCGGGGGTGGAGGTCCGGGCCACAAACTTCACCAAGCCCGGCACGGTGTTCAAGGCCATCAGCGACGGCAGCGGCAACTATTCCATGCCCTCCAACTTCGTCCCCGGCCTGTACAACGTGACCGCGGTGTACACGAACTATTCCGCGAACGTCAGCTACACGGCGATCGCGGTCCCCTTGGGGGGCGTGGTCCGCCTCAACTTCACCCTGAGCGAGGTGCTGTGCACCCTCACCGGCTTCATCACCAATGGCACCACCCCCATCTACGGGGCCACGGTCACCATGATAGGGGCGGGGGTGAACTACACCGCCACCACCCTGGAGCCTTTCGGCAAGTACACCATCACCAACGTCCGTCCGGGATCCTATAATGTGGTGGTCAACAAGGTGGGGTACTTCCCCTCCGACGTGGGACCCCCGCAGGTCATGGTCCGGGGCGTCACCAACAACTTGGACTTCGTCCTCCGCGAGCAGGAGGCTAGGGCGCTGGGGGGCAAGGTGGTCTACGACGGCAACGGCCTCTCCGGGGTCAAGGTGGTCCTCACCAGTTCCAACTCCATCTACAGCTTCGAGACGGAGACCGATGCCGACGGCAACTACTCCTTCCAGCAGGTGCCTGTGGGCAGCTACTCCATCGTCTTCTCCAAGGAGAGGTTCCAGGACAGCCGCTTCAATCTGGCCCTGTCACTGAACGAGACCAGGAGGCTGGATGTCAGGCTGGAGTTCGACGTGGAGAACAACACCCAGACCTTCCTGCTGGGCCTGGACCTGGCCCATTCGCTCATGGTGGTCGGCCTGGTGCTCTCGCTCGTGGTTCTGATCGTGGGGCTGTACCTCAACAATCGGATAAGGCGCAAGCCGGAGCTCCTTGACCGGGACGACGGCTCAGAGAAGTGAGGCCCTGCGGCGCACCTCGTCCTCCACCTCGCGGTAGAGGCTGCGGCCGTGCGCGTCCATGGCCACCACCATCGGCCCCAGCCGTTCGGCGCGCAACCGCCATACCGCCTCCGGCATGCCCAGGTCCTCCCAGTACACCCCGGTGACCTCCGGCAGCGCCTCGGCGGCCACCACCGCCGCCCCGCCGGTGAAGGCCAGGTAGGCGCATCCCACCTCGGCCATGGCCTGCAGGGTCTCCGGGGACATGCCCCCTTTTCCAATAATCAGCCGGGGCCGGAAGGCCCTCAGGAACCTCGGTTCCAGGGAATCCATCCTGGAGCTGGTGGTCGGCCCGGCGGCCACCACCCTCCAGCCCTTGTCCATGCGCATGATCGGCCCGCAATGGTAGAGCGCCCGGCCGGACAGCTCGAAGGGGAGCGGCCTTCCCTCGGCCTCCATCTCCAGGGCCCGAAGGTGCGCCTCATCCCTGGCGGTGAGAAGCTCCCCGCTCAGGTACACGATGTCCCCGGCCCGCAGGGCCCGGACCCGGTCCTCGGTTATGGGTGATGTAAGCTCCAGCGCGTTCAATCGAACCCCTCCTGGGAGAAGCGCACCCGGCCGTCCGGATAGATGCGGGCGAAGGCCTTCCTCGCCGCCCAGCAGTTCAGGCTCACCGCCACCGGAAGGCTGGCGGTGTGGCAGTTGGCCTTCTCCGCGAGCACCCCGAGCACGGTGGTCCTGCCGCCCAGCCCCATGGGGCCGAGGCCCAGGGAATTGAGCTGGGTTCGCAGCTCCCGTTCCAGTTCTGCCAGCGCCGCATCGTCGTTGGATGACCCCAGGGGCCTGAGCAATGCCTTTTTTGATAGGGCGACGGCCAGGTCCGCAGTGCCGCCCAGCCCGATGCCCACCACGGTCGGTGGGCAGGGGCGCGAGCCGGCCCTGATAACGCAATCGGTCACGAAGCGCCGCACCCCCTCCAGCCCCTCGGAGGGGTTCAGCATGCGCAGCGCGCTCCAGTTCTCCGAGCCGGCACCCTTGGGCAGCACGGCCAGGTCCAGGTGTTCGATGTCAGAAGGCTCGAAGTGCACCGGGGGCATCCCCGGCCCCAGGTTGTTCCCTTGGTTGACCCGGCTGAGGGGGTCGACGGTGTTGGGCCGGAGCGGTATCTCCTCCGTGGCCCTGGCCACGGCCCTGCTCAATGCCGCCTCCATGCGGGCATCGTACCTGCCGCGCACGAAGAACACCGGCAGGCCGGTATCCTGGCATATGGGCGCCGAACGCCGGGCGGCCTTGCGCACGTTCTCCAGTATGACCAGCAGCTGGGAGCGGGCCACCTCCCCGGTCTCCTGGGCCAGGGCGCCCTCCAGGGCCCCCAGCACGTCTGGGGGCAGAACGCATTCGGCCTCCCGGAGCAGGCGCACCGCGGTCTCCTCGATGGTGGATGCTTGGAACGTCACATGGGCTGGATTGACGGGAGGGGAATTAATCCTTGGCCCGCGGTCGGCCTGATAGTATATTATACGGAATCGTGAATAAACCCGCATGGCCAACGACCCTCCCATTCACATCCAGGGGCTGAGCAAGGTCTACGGCGGAGGCTTCCGCGCGGTGGACGCCCTGGAGCTGGAGGTCCCCTCCCGCTCGTTCATGGGCTTTCTGGGGCCCAACGGCGCGGGGAAGACCACCACCATCAAGATCGTCACCAACATGCTCTCGGCCACCTCCGGGAGGGCCTACATAAACGGGGTGAGCGTGATGGAGGAGCCCAAGAGGGCCCTGGCGGACGTGGGGGCGGTGGTGGAGACCCCGGAGTTCTACCCCTACCTGACGCCCATGGAGACGCTGCATTACCTGGGTTCCCTGCGGGGCATGTCCGTGTGCGAGACCACCAACCGGGGCCGGGACCTGCTGGACATGGTCAAGTTGAGCGACTGGCAGGACAAGCGCGTGGGCAAGTTCTCCAAGGGCATGAAGCAGCGCCTGGCCATAGCGCAGGCCCTGCTGCCCCAGCCCTCGGTGATCATTCTGGACGAGCCGACCTCCGGACTCGACCCCCGGGGCATGGTGGAGGTTCGGGACATCCTGAAGGAGCTGCGCAGGATGGACGTCACCGTGCTGATGTCCTCGCACCTGCTGAACGAGGTGCAGGAGGTGTGCACCGACGTCGCGCTCATCAACCGCGGGAAGCTGCTGCGCTCGGGCAGCGTGGCCTCCCTGCTGGAGGAGGTGAAGGCGCACAAGATAGAGGTGCGCACGCTTAGGCCGCTGACGCCCGAGCTGTTCGACCGCCTGCGCGCCGTTCCCGGGGTGCAGGGCTTCAACGTCACCGGCGACCTCAGCTTCTCCGTGGACTTCGAGGGAAAGGAAGAGGCGCAGGCCGGCCTGCTCATAGCCCTGCAGAACATGGGACTGATGGTCGTGTCGTTCAAGGAGTCCGGGCTGGCCCTGGAATCGCTGTACATGTCCCTGATCATGGATTCGAGGTGAGGAGATGGAGAGCGCGAGAGCTGACAATCGGGAGAGGCTGCCCTCGGACCTGCAGCAGGTGCTGATCATCGCCAGATACGACCTCTACAAGCACCTGAGGTCCAAGCGGCTGCTGGGCCTGCTGCTGATCGCCGGGCTCATCCTGGGCCTGATGTACTTCCTGCCCATTCTCCTGGACCAGGAGACCTCGGACGATCCGGTGCAGTACATAACCAGCTACATAGGGTCGGTGTCTTTGCTGCTGGTGCTGGGGGCCACCATGTTCGCCGGGGACGCCATCGTCTCCGAGTACCAGTCCCGCACCGGGTACCTGCTGTTCCCCCAGCCGGTCAAGCGCTCGGTCATCTACCTGGGAAAGTACCTGTCCACGGTGGGCATCGTGTCCCTGATGCTGCTGGTGTTCTACTGCGCGGCCGCGCTGCTGACCGCGGTGAGCACCGGGGGCGGCTCGCACGAGTGGATATTATCCATGCTCTTCGCCATGTGCTACGGGGCGGCCGCATCGGCCCTGGGCATGTTCCTGTCCTCCTTCATGAAGGGTGGCACGGGCGCCCTGGTCCTGACCTTCTTCGCCCTGCTGATGATTCTGCCCATGGTGGAGGGGGTGCTCATCATCAGCGGCATGGAGCCCTACTACGTGCTCACCTACGCCGAGGACCCCATCTACTACCTGCTGTTCGAGGAGTACCCGGACGGCGGCCTGGTGGCGGACGTGCTTCCTTCCCTGGCGGTGGTCGGGATATACTCGCTGGTCCTGACCGTGCTGGGGATCCTGCAGTTCCAGCGCCGGGAGATGGTCTCGTAGGACCGGAAAACCCTTTCCTTTTTCAACCCTGCAGCGGGAGCAGATAGTACTCCTCGTCGTTCTGGAATATCTTCACCGTATCGCCCTTGCGTTCGAACTTGGGCGGTTTCCGCAGGTCGAAGACCTTGAAGCTGGTGGGGTGCATGACCTGCACCTCGCGGTCCGTTTCCGTCACCACCACGGCCTCGATGATGTCCTCCTTCCTCCCGACCACCTTCGCGGAGATCATATCATTGTTGCTGACCATGACCCCCTGCGAGGTCTTCAGGTTGGTGAGCTTGGTGCTGTTGGCCCTCAGGGCCCCCACCAGGTACAGCTTGTTCTCGTAGCGCACGATGTCCCCGAAGCGGTAGGCCGGCAGGCGCACCAGGAAGGTGACCCGGTACAGGTCCTTGCCCTGCTTCTGGGTGACCAGCTTGGCGGTCTCCTTGACCTCCGCGGCGTATTGGTCCGCCAGATCGCGGGATATGTTGCGGCCGACCACGGACGAGGAGAGGATGACGTCCACCCCTCCCTGGGAGGTGGTGAGCCGGTTGACCTTGGAGATGAACAGCTCGCGATTGTCCTTGCTGTGCTCCCCCATGAGCTTGTAGATGCGCTCCACGATCTCCTCGCGCAGGTCCTCGGGCATCTTGCGGTCTCGGGTGCGCACCTGCAAGGTGCCCTCGTAATAATTGCCCATGAGCTTGTTGCATCGGGGGCAGGAGGTGTTCTTGAAGCGGACGATGGTGCTCCGGGCCTCGTGGACCTCCAGGCCCTCCACGGAAAGGGATATGGTCATCCCCACGCCGTAGTTGGCCTCGTCTATCCTCTCCGCGTGCAACCCCACGCTTTGAGGTTCGGCGTCCTTGATGACGTTGACGGCCAGCTCCACGGCCTTCTCTGAGACCTCCTCGCGGGCCTCGATGTCCACCCACTTCCCGTCCAGCAGGTAATCGCCGCAGTGCCCGCACTGGAAGACGTCCACGTGGTCCGGGAGGGAGGTGAAGACCTTGCCCTCCAGGAAGCAGCTCTCGCACAGCGATTTGTACAGGGGGCCCTCGGCCCCGCACTTGACACAGAAGGGCATCTTCAGTACCTTACCATCTGGGCGTGGGGGACGCCCTCGATGATGACCACGCAGTCCCGATCGATGAAGTCGTTCTCGGCGGCGATGCGGCAGACCTCCCGCCCCACCAGGTTGGCCACGGTGGCCGCGGAGAGCCGGTTGATGAGCATGTCCTCCTCCCCCTGGTCCCCGCCGTAGAACTCCTCGCTGACCTCCAGGCGCAGCTCGCCCTCTTTCAGAGTGCGCCCTAGGAGGTCGCCGTCGCAGGCGGCGATGAGCACGTCGCCCCCGCGCCTGTGAACCTTCACCCGGATGTCGGTCATCGGACCTGACTAAAGGGGCATGATGATAAACCTTTTCCTCAGTCGCTAGAGATGAGCTTGTAGTGCCCGGCCTGCACCTCGAAGATGTCCCCGGCCTGCTTCAGCTTCTTCAGGACCTCCTTCAGCTCGGATTCCGACAGGTTGCGGTCCGCGGCCCTCTGGATAAGGGTGACCTCGGAGACGCCGGAGCGGGGGTCGGAGTGATCGTGTATTAGCTGGCGGACCAGGGCGATGCGGTTGCGCTCGTTTCTCGTCGTCCCGGTCATCAGCTTGTCCACGTCGATCGTTCCTTCATCCGACGCCATCTTCTTCAGGTAGTGTTCCACGATCTTTATGGCCCGGTCGGCGTCCTGGGCCTCGACCACCTGGGAGAGGCGTATGCGCGCTGACGCTTCCGACAGACGTATGAAGGCCTCCAACTGCCTGGCGGTTATGGGAACGGAGGAACCGGCCTTCTCCCCCAGCTTGCGTATGGACAGGTACTTGTCGATGATCATCTGCCTAGCTTCGTCTCCAAGCACCGGCGTGTAGCGTTTGGCGAACGCCACGTACTTGCGCATGAACTCCCGGTCGTATATCGGCCGCAGGGCGTCGGTCTCCTCCATGATGCGCTGGTAATCGATCCCGCGTATCCCTTCGGGGTTGGGGACGTTGCGCAGCTCCCCGCGCACATGGCCCTTCAGGATGTGCTCCGCGATCCTCTGGTCCTTGACGGCGTTGGGCTTGTCCGTGAGGGCGAATATCAGATCGAAACGGGAGAGCAGCGCGGGGGGCATGTTGATCTGGGACGCCAGCGCTTCCGTGTCGTCGAAGCGCCCGAACTTGGGGTTCGCAGCTCCAAGCATTGAGCAGCGGCACTGCAGCGAGGCCGTGATGCCGGCCTTGGCCACGCTCACCCGCTGGGACTCCATCGCTTCATGCATGGAGGAGCGGTCCTGCTCGGTCATCTTGTCCAGCTCGTCTATGGCCGCCAGGCCCTTGTCCGCCAGCACCAGCGCTCCGGCCTCCAGGGTCCATCGTCCGTCCCCGAACTCGTCCTTCACCGCCGCGGCGGTGTTGTGCACCAGAAATCCGTTGCCGATGAAGCTGTGCGCGCCCTCCACCGTGAGGTCGTATACGTTCGCGGGGAGTTCGTCGTGCACCTCGGCGGCTCGCACCACCGGGCTCAGTTCCAATGCGCTCTCGGATGAGCCAGATGCGACAATGAGCAGCTCATCGTCAGCTGATATGTC
>MVPZ01000223.1 GCA_002067045.1 Methanomassiliicoccales archaeon PtaB.Bin134
CGCCCCCTTGCGCTTCTTGGAGCGGTAGTGAAGCACGAACTTCCGGACCCAGAAGAGCTGGGCCCGGTCGATGAAAGCCTTCATCTGGGCGGTGACGCCGTAGAAGTAGACGGGGGAGGCCAGGATGATCACGTCGGCCTCCTCTAGCTTCGGGTAAAGCGAGCTCATATCATCTTCGAGCACGCACCTTACCCCGTCCGCGCACCCATCGCAGGCGGTGCAGGGGCCGATGTCGAGCGTTCCCAACCTCACCTTCTCCACCTTGGCCCCAGCCTCCGCCGCGCCCTCCAGGGCGGCGTCGAGAAGCATTTCAGTGTTGCCGCCCTCCCTAGGGCTACCAAGCACTCCCAGCACGTATGTCATATCCTCTCCTCCATCTTTATCCCAGTTCCCTTGAAGAAGGTGTAAGCGAACGTCCCCGTCCCCGTGGTTTCGCGGAGCCCGCGTAAGCCCTCTTCAAACTCCCACTCGGCCATCATGGCGCATGCGAGCACACGGTCCCTCACCCCCTCCACCATGGCCGCGAAGGTGTTGCGGGTGAAGCCCTCCTCCAGTTCCGGGCGGGAAGGGTCCACGTAGACCATGCGGGGTGAGACGCGGACCTCCTGCAGTCCGGCGGCGGTCAGCAGGGGGTACAGGCGGCGGCCGATGAGAGCGTCTCCCCCGCTCCTGCCCTGCAGCTCCACCAGGCAGTCGATCGCGCGCTGCGACAGCGGGTTGAGGGGGTAGAAGAAGGTGGAGCCGTGGTCGCCCTCGATGACCGTCAGGCTTCCCCCCGGCCTCAGCATATTCACGGCGATGTCCAGCGCCCTCTCCGGCCGAGGTAGGTGCTCCAGGACGAAGCATATGAAAACATGGTCGAAGCTACCGGGGGCGAACGGCAGATCGAAGATGTCCGCCACCTGGAAGGTCACGTTGGTGATCCCCTCTCGCTCCGCGGCGGCACGGGCGGCGGCCACCGAGTCGGAGGAGATGTCCACCGAGGTTATCTCCGCCCCCGGGCTGTTTCGGGCCAGGAAGACGGTCTGCGCGCCGACCCCGCACCCCACCTCCAGAACCTTGCTCCCAGGGGGGTAGCGGGTGTCGTGGTGCAAAAGGTCGGTGAGGGTCCGGGACTGGTCGTTAAGCCTTGCCATCTCCCGGTCGGTGTAGCCGTGGACGTAATCGTCGGGGTTCATCCGAGCGTCCATGACGCCCTTTCTTTCAGAATAACCTTTGCTCTCAGCGCTCGAACGAGCAGGCCTCGATATTCTCGAGGAGCCTGGAGCGCAGGCTCGAGTAGTAGCGGAAGGTCTTCACGATGTAGTCGCACGCCCCCAGCTTCATGGCCTGCACGCTGAGGTCGGGGTCCTCGGCCGCGGAAACGAATATCACCGGGGCATCGTATCCCTTGGCCCGGAGCTTCCTCAGCAGGTCCACCCCCGACATGTCCGGCAGCGCGTAATCAAGCACCACTATGTCGAAGGTGTTCCTGCCCAGTACCTTGAGGGCGTCGGAGCCGTTGCCTGCCTCGGCCACCTCGAACTCCGTTTCCGGTAAGGATTCCTTGCACAGCAGGACATGCTCGTGGTTATCATCGACCATCAGTACGGTGATCTTGCCAGTTGAGGACGGCATCTCATCACTCCGTTGCTCTGTCTTCGATCTTGGGGAAGATGACGTTATAGGACGCCCCCTTGGAGGGATCCCCGGGAACGCGGTCCTCCACCCACACCTTCCCGCGGTACCGGTCGGTGAGGGTGCCCACCACCGACATGCTGAGCCCGTATCCGTCGGAGCCCTGCACCGTGTCCAGGCGGTCAAAGCGCTTGAACATCCCCTCCTTCTGCTCATCGGGGATCCCCTTGCCGGCGTCCATGACCCGTACCCTCCACCACGCGCCGGTGGCGTCCACGTGCTCCATCACGTCTATCTCCACCGGCCTCCCTCGGCCGTACTTGAACGCATACGCCAGGAGGTTGTGGAACAGCACCTTGAGGGAGGCGTCGGCCATAACCATGGCCGTATCGGGGGCGGAGCCTATGTGTGCCTCCACGTCCTCGTTGACCGCATTGGAGAGCAGGTCCTCCCTGGCCTCCCTAAGTATGGGCACCAGGTTCACGGTCTCCAGGGGCGCCTCCCCCATCTGGCTGCGGAGGCGCGACAGCTCCCTGATATCGGAGATGACCTCAGATATATTGTCCGATTGCACCAGGGCCGAGCGCACGTATCGGCGCTGCCGCAGGTCCAGCTTGGGGTCCTTAATGAGCATCTCCAGGAAGCCATGGATGGGGACGTTGAAGTTGGCGACATCGTGTGTTAGGAGGACGTTGTACATCTGGAGGTTGCTGGCATAGGCCCTGATCTTGTCGTATTGGGACGCCCTGTGGATGGCCATGGCCGCCTGCAGTGAGAACAGCTCGATGAGCTCGTACTGCTTCCTGGTGAACGGTATTCCCGGCCGCTTCTCCAAGGTCATGACGCCGAGCAGGCCGTCGGAGGACCGCAGGGGCACGCAGATGATGGAGCTGGGATCGTCGTCCGGGGTACCCGGGACGGTGATGGCCCGGGGGTCGAGGTCCGCCCTCACCACCAGCTGTCCTTTCCCCGTGTGCGCCACCAGCCCGGTGATGCCTTCCCCGACCCTCAGCACCGGTACCTCCCTTATCTCATCCTCGGTTATGTGCGCTATCGCTTCCAGCCGTTCCCGGGAGGGGTCCAGCTGGAAGATGTAGCAGTTGTCCGCGCTGACCAAGTTACGCGCGGTCTGCAGGATGGTGTGCAGCAGCTCCTTCAGCTCCAGCGTCGAGGACAGTGCCTGGGTGGTCTCGTAGAGGCCCTGCAGGATGTCAGAGCGGGCCATAAGCTCCTGATGGAGGCGGGCGTTGCGCAGGGAGGTGGCCACGTGGTTGCAGAATACCTGGAGGATGGGGTAGAGGAGGTCGAGATCGCCGCCCAGCCGGCGGTTACCGAAAACCGCGCACCCGTAGGCCCGCTCGGACCAGTTTACGGTCAGGCACACCATGGACCTTATTTCCGGGACCGGGCAGTTCACCTCCGACCTCTCCAGGTCGTCGATTATCATCTCCTGTCCCCGGTTCACGGTCTGGTACAGCATGCTCCCGTCGGAGAGGCGGGACTCCAGGACCAGCCTTGCATCTGATACCTCTATGCCGTGACAGATTATCTGCGGCTGCTCCTGCGGGTGCAATATGCGGAAGATGGCGAAGTCCAGGCCGAGGGAGCGGGCCAGCCGGGAGGCCTCGCTCTCTATCATCTCCTTGAGGTCACACCCCTCGATGACCTCCAGGGAGGTGCTGGCCAGG
>MVPZ01000224.1 GCA_002067045.1 Methanomassiliicoccales archaeon PtaB.Bin134
TCGCACATGCGGACGAAGACCTTTCGCACCCGGTAGGAACTGCGAAGCTCCCTGCCGTAGACGGCCTTCCATCCCTCCTCGTATCTGGAGAGGCTCTTCGCGGAGAGGTTCCCTGAGCGGAAGGCCTCGATGAACGTCTCGGCGGCCAGCCTCCCGGCGGTCATGCCGGTGAACAGCCCTCCGCCGCTTATGGGCTTGGCCATGCCGGCGGCGTCCCCGGCCACCAGCAGCCGGTCGGCGTACGTTCTGGGAAGGTGGCCGAGGGGGATGGCCCCCGAGTAGGCCCTCACCCTCTCCGCCCCGGACCAGCCCTGGGCCTCCAGCAGCTTCGGCAGATGGTCCTGGGGGGTGCCCCTGTCCCGGGAGACGCACAGGCCGACCCGGGTGAGTTCGCCGCATGGAATGGCCCAGGCGAAGAAGCCCGGTGCGACATCGTTACCCAGGAAGACCCGCACCTTGCGCTGGTCCTCCGCCCTCACACGCAGGTCCACCTCCAGTCCCCGCACCAGGTCCCGGGCCGAACCCAGGCCCAGGGAGCGGGCTATTCCGGAACGATAGCCGTCGGCGGCCAGCATCGCCCTGCAGTCCACATCGCCCTTGGTGGTCATGGCCCGGAGGCCGTCCGCGGTCCTCTCCACCGAGCTGACCTTCGCACCGGCGAGCACCTCCGCCCCGGCCCTCTCCGCGAGGGCGGCGCAGCGGCGGTCGAACTCCCCCCGGTCCACCACCACCGCCTTGACCTCGTTCCCCTGCAGTTCCATGACCCTACCGCCGGGGAAATGGATGTAAGCGCCGTCTATGGAGTTCAGCACCGCGTCGGAGGCGGAGACCATCTCCACCACCCTCGGCGTGACCAGGCCGGCGCACTGCACCGGCTCGCCGATCCGCGGGTGCTCCTCCAGGAGCTTGACGTCCAGCTCGCCGGCCATGCCGGCGGCGGCAAAGCATCCCGTCGGTCCTCCGCCGGCCACCAGCACGTCGCACTTCATCCGCTTTCCATCCGAGGCAGCGTATTTCAAGGTTCTGGCAAAAAATCGGGTTAAGGAAGGGGTTTGGCCTTGAGGCTACTGCTTGGAGACCTTCTCCCAGTCCTTCAGGAAGCGCTCGATCCCGATGTCCGTCAGCGGGTGCTTGAACATCTTCTTCAGCACGTCGAAGGGTATGGTGGCGATGTGCGCCCCCATGCGCGCCGCGTCGGTGACGTGGATGGGGTCCCGCACGCTGGCCACGATGACCTCGCAATCGTAGTCGTAGTTGTCCAGTATGTCCATGATCTCGGACACCAGGGACATCCCGTCCTGGCCGACATCGTCCAGACGGCCCACGAACGGGGATACGTACCTGGCGCCGGCCTTGGCGGCCAGCAGCGCCTGGTTGGCCGAGAATATCAGGGTCATGTTGACCGCCACGCCCTCGCTGGCCAGCATCTTGGTGGCCTTCAGGCCCTCCTCGGTCATGGGGACCTTGATCACGATGTTGTCGTTGACCGCGGCCAGCTTCATGCCCTCCTCGAACATCTCCTGGGACCTGAGGCTCACCACCTCCACGCTGATGGGCCCGTCCACCACCTCGCATATGTCGCTGACGATGGCGGCGAAGTCCTTCTTCTCCCTGGCGATCAGGCTGGGGTTGGTGGTCACTCCGTCCAGTATGCCCCAGGAGTTGACCTCCTTGATCTGCTCTATGTTGGCGGTGTCGATGAATATCTTCATTTCTTCCTCTCCATGACCTTTATCGCGGCGGCCAGAACCTCCTTCTGGCTCAGGCCGTACTCCCTCATGAGCTCGTCGCTCTCCCCGGACTGCCCGAACACGTCCTGCATGGCCACCCTCTCCATGGGGGTCGGGCAGGCCTCGGCCAGGGCCGCGGCCACCATGGTGCCCGCTCCGGACACGATGTTGTGCTCCTCGGCGGTCACCATGGCCCCGCATTCCCTGGCGGCCCTGATCAGCGTCGCGGTGTCCAGGGGCTTGATGGTGCTCAGGTTGATGACCCTGGCCGAGATCCCCCTGGCCTTCAGGGCCTCCGCGGCCTCCAGGCAGGGGGCGACCATCTGTCCCACGCCCACTATGGCCACGTCGCTGCCCTCCCTGAGCACGCTGGCCTTGCCTATCTCGAAGCTATCGTCCTTGGAGGTGACCACCGGCACTTCGCTGCGCCCCATGCGCACGTACGCCGGCCCGTGGCGCTCGGCCACGGCCAGCACCGCCCTGTAGGTCTCCGGCCCATCGGCCGGGGTGACCACCGTCATGTTGGGGATGGCGTTCATCAGGGCGATGTCCTCCATGGTCTGGTGGGATGCCCCATCCCCTCCGACGGTGATGCCGGCGTGCGAGGCCACGATCTTCACGTTGAGGTCCGGGTAGGCTATGGACTGCCTCACCTGGTCGTAGGCCCGCCCGGTGGCGAAAACCGCGAAGGTCGAGGCGAAGACGGTCATGCCGCCGACGGCCAATCCCGCCGCGGTGCCCATCATGTTCTGCTCCGCTATCCCGCAGTTGAAGAAGCGCTCCGGGAAGGCGTTCTTGAACTCCACGGTGCGCGTGGAGCCGGACAGGTCCGCGTCCAGGACCACCACGTCCTTGCGCCTCTTCCCCAGCTCCACCAGGGCCTTACCGTAGTTCTTGCGCTGGGATTCCATGGGCCAGTTCACGCCGATCCCCCCAGCTCGCTCATGGCCTGCTCGTACTCCTTGTCGTTGGGGGACTTCCCGTGGAAGCCCACGTTGTTCTCCATGAAGGAGACCCCCTTGCCCTTGACCGTCTTGGCGATGATGACCGTCGGAGCGCCCTTGGCCCCCCGGGCCTGCTCCAGGGTCTCCAGGACCTGCCACATGTCGTTCCCGTCCATGAACAGGACGTTCCAGCCGAAGGCCTTCCACTTGTCCCCCAGGGGCTCCAGGGCCATGACCTCCTCCGTCCGGCCGTCGATCTGCAGGCCGTTGCGGTCCACGATGGCGATCACGTTGTCCAGATGGTAGTGTGAGGCGAACATGGCCGCCTCCCAGATCTGGCCCTCGGCCATCTCGCCATCCCCGCACAGGCAGTAGACCTTACGGTCCAGTCCCTGCAGCCGCAGGGCCAGGGCGATCCCGTTGGCCACGCTCAGCCCCTGTCCAAGGGACCCGGTGGACATCTCCACGCCCGGCGTCTTGACCCTGGACGGGTGCCCCTGCAGGCGGGAGTGCAGCTTGCGCAGGGTGATCAGCTCTTCGACCGGAAAGTAGCCGCACTCGGCGAGGGCGGCGTAGTATATGGGGGCGGCGTGCCCCTTCGATAGAATAAAATGATCGCGGTCCTGGGAGTCCCTCCTGTCAGGGGAGTGGTCCATGATCTTGAAGAAGAGGGCGGTCACGATGTCCGCGGAGGACAGCGAGCCGCCCGGATGTCCGGAGCCGGCGGCATGGATCATCCTGATGACGTGGCGGCGCAGCAATTGGGCCTTGGCCTCGAGCGCAAGGACGGGATTTTGGTCGGAAAGGTTCAAATCGGTTCACCTGAGTGGGATGGGAGGTTCCACATTATCCGGCCATTACTTAAGATTATTTTGGAACGACCCCTCTTTTCTCTCGGGACCGTTGTAAAGGGTTTGGAAGAGGTTTTAGGAGGGTATCACATCGTCAGGACCTCCTGGCCATGGAACGGCGCCCCTTGTCGGTCAGGCAGTAGGCGGTAGGAGGGCGGCTGGAGCAGGGCCCACGGCACCCATGGCAGCCCCGTCCGCATTCACCCCCCATGCCGCCCATGGTCTCCAGCAGCCCCATGCTCACCATGGCCTCCAGGCGGCCAAGGACGGCCTCCCGGGTCATCCCGGTGCGCTCGGCCATCTGTTCAATGGTGCAGGGCTCCCGCTCAACGATGTCCAATACCTCCCTGAAGGAGGAGCTTCCGGATATGGAGGACCGCATGCGCACGGTATCACGCTCCTGCCCGGCTCAGCCTGGCCAGGGAGAGCCTCTTACTCCATATCAGACCGCCCACGGCCGAGACGGCACCGAGGTACAGCCCCGGGCGGACCCCGTCCATGATCGTCCATCCCTCCACGTGCTCCGACCCGAAGATCAGCAGGCTGAGCAGGTCCGCCCCCATCAGTATGAGGTATATGATCAGGAAAATGATGCCCAGGGCCATGCCCACGAGCATGAACCCCGGACCCTCCTCCCTTTCCCTCCATCCGAAGGCGAACACGGCCCCGATCACCAGGAGCACGAACCCGTCCATCACGCTCCCCTGCACGTACAGGGGCCCAAGCCATTCTGCATCCAGTCCCAGGCCGCCCAGCATTTCCAGTAATCCGAACATCAGGTAGCCGATGGCAAGCACCTTTCCGAAGACAATCAATTTTCCGTCCTCATCGCTCATCACATCACCTCAAGTGAACAACGGTCCTCCGACCTGCCATATCAGCAGGGCTATCGCGTAGGCTATCACTATCCCGTACACTATCGAGAACAGGGTCCATCTCCAGGACCGGGTCTCGCTCCATATCACTCCAGCGGTGGCCACGCA
>MVPZ01000225.1 GCA_002067045.1 Methanomassiliicoccales archaeon PtaB.Bin134
GAGGGGGCCATGACCGCCAAGCACCGGCTGGGCAACTTCGCGCTCACCTTCACCTCCAACCTTTTCTTCGGAGTGCGGATCAAGGACTCGCAGAGCGGGATGTGGGTGTTCCGCAGGGACATCCTGGACAGGCTGGTGCTCACAGACGACGGGATGCCCATGTCCGAGGAGATCAAGATCGAGGCCTTCCGCAAGGTGAGGAGCCTGGAGGTGCCCATCGTCTACCGCCGCAGGGTCGGAGAGGTCAAACTATCCAGCTGGAAGGACGGCTGGAAGAACATGAAGTTCCTTTTCAAGAAGCGATTCCGGCGTCAGAGGTAGGCGGCCGCGGCCTTCAGGGCCTCGCGGAGCACTTCCCTGGCCGCCGGACGGTATATGCAGGCCGAGGGATGATAGGTCACCATGAGGTGCAGCGTGGACCCGTTCAGCTCCACCTCCAGCAGCTGATTGGCCACCTCCTTCATGACCGGCTTCCTGCCGAGAAGGTCCTCTGCGGCGCTGAGCCCCAATGCCAGCACGAAACGCCTGCCCTCCAATTCCCTGTCCAGGTACGGCCGGCAGGCGGCCATCTCCTCGGGACGGGGGCGGCGGTTGCCGGGGGGGCGGCACTTCACGGTGTTGGTGATGAGCACACGCTCCCGGTCCAGTCCGGCCTCTTCCATCAGCATGTCCAGTATCTTGCCTGCCCGCCCCACGAACGGCCGTCCGGAGGCATCCTCCCGGGCCCCGGGGGCCTCGCCCACCAGGACCACCTTGGACCCGGGGTCGCCCGAGGGCCCCACCACCTGGATGCGGCCATTGGCCAGATCGCAACGCCGGCAGTCGAGGTCCAGGAGCATTCAGTTCCCCAGGATCTTGCCGGCGGTGATGAGCGCACGGAGCTCCACGCCCATCCCCTTGAGCGCGTCCTTCCCGCCCTCCTCGCGGTCCACCACGGAGAGCACCGTGGTCACCACCGCCCCGGCCTGGCGCAGGGTCTCCACGGCGTATACGGCCGAACCGGCGGAGGTTATGACGTCCTCGACCACCAGGACCCTCTCCCCGGCCCTCATCTCGCCCTCGATGAGCTTGCTGGTGCCGTGGTCCTTCTTCTCCTTGCGCACCATGACGAAGGGGATGCCGGTGCGCAGGGACAGCGCCACGGCCAGCGGGACCGATCCCAGGGCCACCCCGGCGATGCGCTGCACCTGCCCGCGGTCCAGCCCCTCGGCCATGAGGTCGGCCACCAGCCCCAGCACCTTCGGGTCGGTGGTGGCCTTCTTGATGTCGATGTAGTACCTGCTCTTCTTTCCCGAGGCCAGGGTGAAGTCCCCGTACAGGATGGCCCCGCAGCCTACCAGCGCCTTCTTCAGTTCGTCGCTCATGAGATCACCAGGGGACCTTCTTCAGCCCCATCTTGTATCCGATTATGTTGACCCCGCGGTGCAGGAGCGGGGTGATCACCAGAACGGCCAGCAGGGAGACCCAGCCGTCGTTCCTCCAGAAATTGTCCAGCACCCAGTCGGGGAAGGTCAGCAAGGCCAGCAGGAACGACCCCAGCAGGAAGGTGTACTGGTCCATCAGGGGGGCCTTGGCCCCTCGCCCGATGTCCAGACGCCGCTTCACGAAGGACCCGGCCATGTCCCCCAGGAGCGAGCCTGCCGCCAGGGCGGCCACCACGCCCAGGTTCTCCGGGAACCCTCCGAAGCCGAAGTAGTCCAGGCGGTCGAAGGGGAAGGCGATGTACAGCTGTATGATCCCCAGGGAGATGCCCGCGCATATGCCTCCGACCAATCCGCGCCAGGTCTTGCCGTCCCCCAAGAGCCTCTTGCCCCTCCACGACCTGCCCAGGTCCACCGGGGCCCCTCCGCCGAACACCACCGCGGCGGAATTGGGCAGGAAGGACGGCAGCATGAGCCAGAATCCCAGCAGAACCAGCAGGAGGAGGTCCATGGTCGCGAATCCCTTGGACCGGTTAAGAACCTTTCTACCTGCCCCTGTCCCGGAAGAAGGACTGGATGTCCTGCAGGGGGCGTTCGGTGGGTAACAGCTCCAGACGGTCGGAGAACTGGGTTATGCGCCTGTCAAGCACCAGGGCCGCGCCGACGTCCCTCTCCGTGCGGATCAGGCGGCCGATGGCCTGCTGCAGCTTGCGTATGGCCGGACCTTTGACCGTGTACTCCCATCCCCGCCGAAACCTCAGCTCGTAGTAGTGCATGAGGGCCCGCTGCTTGGCCGTCGGCCTCGGGTAGGGGATGCCGACCACCAGGGCCAGCTCCAGCTCGTCCTCCGGGAAGTCGATTCCCTCGCTGACCCTTCCGCCCATGACCGCGAATAGCACCTGGCCATCCTGGCTGGTGCGCTTGAAGCGGGTGACCACATCCATCAGCTCCAGCTGGGCCATGCCCCTCTCCTCCAGATGCACCGGGCGGGAGATTCGCCTGGCCACGCCGTCCTCCACGAAGCGGTCCATCAGGGAATAGGAGGGGAAGAAGACCACGGTGTTCCGGCGCACCCCGTTGCAGACCTGCACCACGTGGTCCTCGATGACCCCCACCATGTCAGGGGAGGACTGCAGCTCCTCGTACTTGGTGGAGACGTCCTCCACGTAGAACACCTTGCGGTTCTCCTTGGGGAAGGGCGATGGGAAGGTCACCATCGCCGACTCCAGCGGAAGGCCGATGGAGTCCCGGTACTCGTTCAGGGGCACCAGCGTTCCGGACATGTGCAGGCTGCCGCCGGTGCCCAGTATGGCGGAGGTGGTCACCACCGGATCGATGCAGTAGGCCTTGAGGCAGGCGTTCTCCCCGCCCACCACCAGCTTCACGAAGCACTGCTCGTCCAGGCTCAGCCAGTAGGAGATGAAGGCCCCCAGGGAGTAGGTGTACGAGCGGGGCAGGCGGCCCTGGGCGAAGCGCGATTCCCTTATGATCTCCCCCTGCTCCATGATCAGCTTGGCCATGGACTCCAGGGAGCGGGAGTTGGAGGTGAAGGCGGACATGAGCCCCTCCTCCAGGAATGAGGGTGGTATCAGCCCATCCTCGTCTATGAGGTACTCGTTCACCGCCTCCTCAAGCAGCTTCGAGCACTCCGTGCGCACGTCGTTCAGGCTGACCCCTTTGGCCACCTCCGGGTCGCCGTATTCCTCGACCTCCTTGGCCACGGCCTCCAGCATGTAGCGGGACAGCTGGAAGCTCTCGATCTCCCGGGTGTAGTCGGGAAGGTTGTGCGCCTCGTCCACGATGAGCAGGACGTCCTCCATGGGCACCTCCATCCAATCCAGGAGGGAGTTACGGATGAAGGGCATGAAGAAGTAGGCGTATGGAGCGGCAACCACCCTGGCCTCCCGGACCAGCTCCTTCATGACCTCGTGCGGGCAGATGTTCAGGGAATCGCAATGGTCGATGAGCTCCTCGGCGGTGGGGAGCGTGCTGCGGCAGTGGTCGAAGAGCTGCTCCATGTCCACCTCCTGCAGCCCCTTGAAGAACCGGCATCCCCCGGAGCGGCCCTCCAGGACCATGCGGCGCTTGTCCCGGCAGATCTTGGACAGCTCCTCGGGGGTCCCTGCGCTCAGCTCCTTGTCCCGACGGATCAGGGGGCAGGTGCCCTGCCGTCCTTGCAGGGCCACTCCGAAAACGGGAGCCTTCTCGTTGATCCGGCGGAGCTCCATTATCACCTGCTTCTCCTGGGAGTTGGTGCGGGTCAGGTACACCACCTTCTTCCCCTGGGCCAGGGCCACCTGCAGGGCCCCGGTGAGCGCACAGACGGTCTTGCCGCTGCCGGTGCCGCTCTCCAGCACCAGGTGTCCCCTCTCCTTGAAGGCGCGTTCGGCCGCCCTCACGAACTCGGCCTGATTGGGGCGGGGAGGATAGGGAAAAAGCTCCACGTCCGGTCAGATTGCGCCAATGATAAATATGGTTGCCTTGGGCTCACCGAAAGTGAGCCCCTGCCCCCGACCTACTTCGACCTTTGCCAGGCGTCGGGGTTGGTGTAGCAGTCGAACCCATCATCGACGCAGGCGCCCATGATGGTGTTGGCGTTGATGAGCTGGAATATCCTTTCCTTCCGGAAAAGCCAATAATGGATGCGCCACTCGCGGCCATCGTAAAGGGTGGTCTCCTCCCTCTCGGTGGTCAGGATGCCGGTGTCCTCCAGCTGGTAGAAGGCGTCCCGGTCCTCGGGCTCCAGTATGTTGTCGATTATCCTCTCGCTGTATCCGAAGAAGTTCAGTACATGCTGGGCCATCTTGCGGGCCTCCTCGTCGGGGAGCCCCTCGCGGTCAATGCCGTTCTTGATGGCCCGGGTCAGGTCCTCAACGGTCAAGGTCGTGCATTTTCCATCAAAACAGATCTCGTAGGAAGCTTCCATGTCGGGTCCCCCCTTGCCCTTGCCACCCAAAACATCCAAACCGCTGGCGTTTACGTCTTCCATGATGGAGAAGGGGACCGACTTCCGGGCGCCCTTGGACTCCAAAGGAAAAGATCTAGAGTTATCCTTGCTAACGCTTCTCATTCAGTATTCCCTCAGTGCAGTGTGCAAGTTAGAATGCAATTAGACTTTTCTCACTCTTTAGACCATATTTATAGTTTTGCAACTAGCCCCCGCACGATGATGGTGATTTCTCAGCGTTCCTATCGTATCGTGAGGAGCGTCGAACCGGGGGACGCTGAGGTCCATATGGAAACGGAAAGATTGATTGCCAGGCAGGTCCCCTGGAGATATGGTGGTCCGGTATGATAGTCGAGTTCTCGATCGTGCCCATAGGCACAGGGGTTAGCCTGAGCCCCTATGTGGCGGAATGCCTGCGCATCGTGCGGGAGAGCGGGCTGAAGCACGAGCTCACCCCCATGGGCACCGTCCTGCAGGGAGAGGGAAGGGAGGTCATGGACGTGGTCATGCGCTGCCATGAGCGGATGCTGCAGATGAGCGATAGGGTGGTCACCAGCATCAAGATCGACGACCGCAGGGACCGGGCATCGGACATGAGGCGCAAGGTGCAGAGCGTCGAGGAAAAGTTGGAAAAGGGTTGAGAAGGGGTTTCCCGGCTCAGATGTTCATGTACTCGCGGGTGCGCATGTGGCTGAGCACTATGGAC
>MVPZ01000226.1 GCA_002067045.1 Methanomassiliicoccales archaeon PtaB.Bin134
GTCATGACCACCACGGACACGACCACCAGCAGGATCGGTATCTCCAGGGCGATGAGCTGCGCGGCGGCCCTCATGCCTCCGATCAGGGTGAACTTGTTGTTGGAGGCCCAGCCGCCGATCAGGATGCTGAAGGGCGCGAAGGAGAATATTGCGATACCCAGCAGGAGGGCCAGCGGGGGATCGATGACATAGAACTGCGGGCTCATCGGGATGCACCCGAAGAGCATGAAGGAAGTAGCCAGAATGGCGAATATGGCGAACTCGAACAGCCCGCGGTCGGCGTCCCGGGGCACGATGTGCTCCTTCAGAACGACCTTGATACCGTCGGCGAAGTTCTGGAAGAAACCGAGCACACCCACCTGGGTGCCGCGCCGGTCCATGAAGCGCCCGAGGAACTTCCTCTCCATCCAAATGAAGCAGAGACCGAACATCATCAGCGTGACCAGGTAGATGAGAGCCACCAATAGTGTGGTCACCGCGGTCATCACCGGCTCGGTCTGCAGCCAATCGCCGAAGTCGCTCAGGAAGCCCAGCTTGGTCCAGTCCAGCAAGGAGGCGATGAGCCCCAAGAGCCACTCGGTGATATCCCCTAGTACAGTATACAGCGTTGCCATGTGATCACCTGTCCGTCTCTCCTATGCACATGTCCATGACGCCCATGATGGACGGGACGTCAGAGATCTTGTATCCCAGCAGCATCGCCGGGGCGGCTGACAAGTTGATGTAGTTGGGCGAGCGGACCTTGAGGCGGTACGGCTTGTCGGTCCCGTCGCTCACAATATACATAAGAGACTCTCCGCGGGGGTCCTCCACCCTGCGGCAGGCCGTGCCCTTGGGAGGGCAGCGGGGCACCTTGACGCGGACGGGACCTTCGGGCATCTTCTCCAGGCATTGCCTGATGATCTTGGCGCTCTCCCTCATCTCGTCCATGCGCACCCGGTACCGGGACCATGCGTCCCCGTCGGTGGCATAGCAGACCTCGAAGTCGAGGTCCTCGTACACCTCATAGGGATCGTGGCGCCTGAGGTCCAGGTCCACGCCGCTTCCGCGGAGGTTCGGACCGGTCAGTCCCAGGTTTATGGCCTTCTCCGCAGAGATGTTCCCGACATTGACGGTCCTCATGCGGAAGGCCTGGTTGGCGTCGGTCAGCGCCTCGATCTCGTCCAGGCGGTCCAGGAAGAGGTCCAGGGTGCGGTTCACGTCCCGGGCCCAGTTGTTGGGAATGTCGTTCCTGACCCCGCCGATGCGCGGATAGTTGTAGGTCATGCGGGCGCCGCTGATGTCCACCATGCGGTCCAGGAAGACCTCTCTCTCCCTCAGGGACCATATCAGGATGGTGTAGCTTCCCAGGTCGGTACCCAGGGCCATCAGCCACAGGAGGTGGGAGATGATGCGCTGCATCTCCAGGCAGGCGGTTCGTATGTACTTGGCGCGCTCAGGAACCTCCACCCCGAACAGCTGCTCGGCGGTGAGGCAGTAAACGTGGCTCCAGGAGAAAGAGGAACCATAGCACAGGCGGTCGGCCAGCGGGATGATCTGGGGATAGGTGCGGTTCTCCACCATCTTCTCCCAGCCCCGGTGCAGGTAACCCACGATGGGCTCGGCCTTGGTTATAGTCTCTCCGTCCAGCCTCACCCTCAGGTTCCACAGGCCGTGGTTGAAGGGGTGCTGCGGACCCATGTTAACCCACATCTCGTCAGCCATTTCAGACCCTCCTTCCGACCTGGAAATCCTTCCTCAGGGGATGGAACTTGAACTCCTCGGGCAACATTATGCGGCGCAGGTCGGGATGCCCCTTGAACACCACGCCCATTAGATCGAACGCCTCCCTCTCGTGCCAGTTCGCGCCGCCCCAGAGCGGGGTGACGGAATCCACGGTGGGGTCGTCACGGGGCAGGTCCACCTGGACCTCGGCCCAGATATGGTTGGCCCATGAGGATATGTGATAGACAACGGTGAAATGGTCCATGTAGTCCACGGGGGTGACGCAGGAGTTGTGCTCGAAGGACATCTCGTCCTTCATGAAGGTGCACACGTCCAGGAACTCCTCCCTCTTGACCTTCATGACCATGCGGTTCGGCGCGGTCGCGATCTCCGCGTTGGGGAACTTGGACCTTATGGCGCCGGCGACCTCTTCCACGGACCTGTCGGGCTTGTCGTAAATTATGACCTTCATTTGAGCACCTCAGTCGTCCAGGAAGCTTCCGCGGTTCTCCGCGGTGATCTTTTTGTTCAGCTTAAGGAAGCCCTCTATCAGAGCGTCCGGGCGGGGCGGACATCCAGGGACGTATATGTCCACCGGGATGAAGGTGTCCACGCCCTGGATCACATTGTACGCGTCATACCAGGGACCGCCGGATATGGAGCATTCGCCCATGGCGATGACCCACTTGGGGGCGGGCATCTGTTCATACAAGGCCTTCAGGGACGGCCTGATCTTGGCAGATATCCAACCGTTCAAAAGCAGTACGTCGGATTGCCTGGGAGATGAACGGTAGATGATACCCAGGCGCTCCGCATCGAAGCGTGCACCGGAGGAAGCGGCCATCTCCAGGGCGCAGCAGGCGATACCGAAGTGCAACGGGTACACCGAGTTCCTCTGGCCCCAGGACCAGATGGGGGCGGTTATCTTGTCAATGGCCTTCTTGCCGCCCGTGGCCACCATGGTCTCGCGGATGAAGTTGGAGCTCATCTCACGAAACTGCTTGGCGGTCATCGTCATGGCCTGAAATGACAGGTCTATATCCACAATATCCTCTCCTTCTTCAGCGAATAGAACACTCCCGCGAGCAGGATGATCAGGAACGTGACCGCAATGATCTTTGCGGTCTCGGAGAGCTCAGTAAAGGACATGGCCCAAATCAACAGGAAAACAGTGACGATATCGAAGGCCACGAAGATGATGGCATAGATGTAGAATTGAACGTGGAATTGAATCTGGGCCACTCCGATGGGCCTCTCACCGCACTCGTAGGTTGTGTCTCGCAGCTCCGCGTGCTTGGTCGGTCGGAAGAGCTTCCCCATGAAGATAGCAATGAAGGGAACCAGCAACGCGATCAGCGCAAACAACGCTACCGGGAAATAGTCGTCTACGAGCATTGTAGGTGGATAATGCTTCCTTTATTTATACTTTTGAGAGTTGGCAGGGTCCGATTGTGAACCTTTTTTTGATATGACCAGTCAGTAATATTTAGTAATCATGATATTATAAAAAAATCCGGTTAAACAGGGGTAATTTCCAATGAGATATTAATAACAGGAAGCTAGATAGGTTCAATCGATGAAAGGATCCCGAGCTAAGATCGCGATATTGGTCGAGGACGAGTACGAGGACCTTGAGCTTTGGTACCCCTATTTCAGATTGTTGGAGGCAGGCTATGAGCCGGTCCTGGTCGGGCCGGAGGCTGCCTCCTACCGGAGCAAGCACGGTTACCCGGCCAAGGCCTCCTTCTCCGCGGCGCAGGTGGACCCGGCGACCGTTCGGGGGCTGGTGATCCCCGGAGGTCACGCCCCCGACCGCCTGCGCAGGCATCCCTCGGTGGTGGAGCTGGTCAAGGGGGTGTTCGACCAGGGCTCGCTGGTAGCATCCATTTGTCACGGAGGTTCCCTACTGGTCTCCGCCAACGTGCTGCACGGAAAAAAGGCCACCTCGTTCCGCTCCATAGAGATCGACCTGATCAACGCTGGCGCTAGGTACATAGACAGGGAGGTGGTGGTGGACGGGAACCTGGTCACCTCGCGGTTCCCGGATGACCTGCCGGCTTTCATGCGGGAGTCCCTGGCGGTCCTGGCCTCCCTAACCAAATCAGATTAAATACGAAGAACCATAATTGAGGGT
>MVPZ01000227.1 GCA_002067045.1 Methanomassiliicoccales archaeon PtaB.Bin134
CCGCCGTCGCCGTATTCAGGGTGGGTGCGCCGGGCACGGTGGCGGGGACGGCCGATAGCTCGTTGGACCACGCGCCCTCGCCCACGGCGTTCACCGCGCTGACCTTGTAGTAGTACCTCTGACCGTTCGTGAGACCAGTATCTGTGTAGCTCGACACAGCCCCAACGGTGGTCAGGAGGACCTCCCCATTTGAGGCGGTACCTCTGTAGACCTTGTACCCGGTGATCGCGCTTCCGCCGTCACTGCTGGGTGCCGTCCATTTGATGACGATCTGCCGATCGGAGGCCGTCGATGAGTCCAAAGTCGGTGCCGCAGGAGCGGTGCCAGGAGCGGCGGGGGTTGCAGAGACCTCATTGGACAGGGCACCCTCATCCACCGCGTTCACGGCACTGACCTTGTAATAGTATGTCTGTCCGTTCGCCAGCCCGCTGTTGGTGTACGAAAGGACATTGCCCACGGTCGTCAGGTAGCTCTCACTGCCGGCAGAGGTGCCACGGTAGACCTTGTAGGAGGTGATGGCACTGCCGCCGTTGCTGCTGGGCGCTGACCAGGATAAGGTCACCTGGCCGTTGCCTGCCGTCGCCGTATTCAGGGTGGGTGCGCCGGGCACGGTGGCGGGGACGGCCGATAGCTCGTTGGACAACACGCCCTCGCCCACGGCGTTCACCGCGCTGACCTTGTAGTAGTAGGATTGCCCGTTGGTGACATCATTATCGACATATGTGAGCACGGTACCGACCGATGCGAGGAGGGTCTCACCTCCGGCACTGGTCCCGCGGTATACCTTATATCCAGTTATCAAGCTCCCGCCATCGCTGCTGGGCGCTGACCAGGATAAGGTCACCTGGCCGTTGCCCGCCGTCGCCGTATTCAGGGTGGGTGCGCCGGGCTCATTGTCTCCTGATTCTGGCGTTGCGGAGCGCTCATTGGAACGCTCGCTCTCCCCGACCTCGTTCACCGCGCTGACCTGATAGAAGTACGTTTGTCCGTTCGTCAGATCAGTGTCTGTGTAGCTAAGGACGGTGCCCAATGCCACAAGGAAGCTCTCGGCGCCTGAGGAGGTGCCACGATAGATATTGTATCCAGTGATCGCACTTCCTCCATCATCCGGCTTTGACCAGGATAGGGCCACCTGACCATCGCCCGCCGTGGGTGCGTTGAGAGCGGGGGCACTTGGTCTCGTAGCTGGCGTCGAAGGTGTTGCCGATACCTCGTTCGACAAGGCGCCCTCACCCTGGCCATTTACTGCGCTGACCTGATAGAAGTAAGTCTGACCGTTGGATGCGGATGCATCGGTGTATGTGAGCACGACGCCTAGTGTAACAAGGATCGCCTCGCTGCCGGATTCTGTCCCACGATACACTTTGTATGCGGTGAGCGCACTGCCGCCGTTGCTGCTGGGCGCTGACCAGGTTAAAGTCACCTGGCCGTTGCCCGCCGTCGCCGAATTCAAAGTAGGTGCGCCGGGCACTGTGGCGGGGACGGCAGGGACCTCATCCGACCATTCCCCCTCACCCTGGATGTTCAACGCGCATATTCTATAGTAGTACGATTCGCCATTGGTCAGGGGTGAATCTGTGTATGTGTAAACGTTACCTAGGGATATGATTAACCCCAGCGACCCCTGGACTGTGCTCCTGGATATGTTGTATCCCGTGATCTCGCTGTCCCCCTGGGAAACGGGAG
>MVPZ01000228.1 GCA_002067045.1 Methanomassiliicoccales archaeon PtaB.Bin134
GATGTACGCCCCGTTGAGAGAGGAGCCTGAACCGCCGTTGGACCGGAAATCGTTGGCGATGACCGTGTTGTCATCCGCGAGGTTTAGGGAGACCGCCCATTGGTGAGAGCCCTCCACGAGATTGCCGTGTATGGTGTTGTTGTCCCCCTGATTTACGTATATCCCGTAGAAGCCGGAGTTCCGTATGGTGTTCTGGAAGAGGTGATTGCCATCCACGACCTCCCCGTAGAGCATGATCCCATGCCTCCCGGACTGTTCGATCATGTTCCCGGCCAGGATCTGATGGTGAGAGCCGGTGGTCAGCTTGATGCCGTCATAATCGACCTCCAGGACGTGGTTGTCCCGCACGGTGATGTTCCCGGTGTTCTGAATGCACACGCCGTAGGTGCATTCGCGAATGAGGTTGTCCGCAATGGTGGCCGTTCCATCCGCGACGTTGTCGATGGCGATGCCCGCCCCGTATCCCTGGGATATCGAATCCGCGGCCATGGCCCCCACCACCTCGTTCCCGGTGATGAGGAAATGAGCGGTGGTCCCGCTCACCCTTATGCACAGTGGACCTCCCAGGCCGTTCACCGAGAGCCCGGATATGACGTACGGGTCGTTCAATGTGCCCGAACCGGAGGTGGCATTCTCCGACAGGGAAGCGTCACTGGTGATGTTCAGAGGATCGCTCGACTGCAGGAGCAGGGACGAGCTAAGCTGATCATGGACGGACATATGGTCCGATGATCCGGGCGGGCCATCGGCCCCAACCAGTCCCGTGAACGCCGTCGCGATCATCAAGAACACCAAGAACGAGCATACTAGCCTGCGGATTGCACCTTCGCTGAGATCATGAACTGACATTTCCAAAACGGCCCCCTGTATCCCCTTTGACCAAATATTCTATTGAAAATTAAATAAATGCCGGTCCAATAAACAGTTATCTGGTGGTTTGTAGGTGAGGATAGACCGCGAACGCAGGAACGCTTTTTTCCGATGCAGGAGCCGGGAAGGAGCGTGAACCTCAGTACTGACGGGCGCTCGAGCCATGTGCAACCGGGACAGAAGGATTGAGAGAAAAAGCGAGCGGGGAGGGATTCGAACCCCCGACCTGCAGCTTAGGAGGCTGCTGCCATATCCAGACTAGGCCACCCGCCCTTGCGCTCCGTTCATTAGAAATAAGATATTTAAAATGTTTCAGCGGAAAGGTGTTTAGAGCTCCTCTGGAGCCTTCTCATCTGCGGGGACTTCCTCGATGGCGGGCTCGGCAGGCTTGTCCTCCTTCTTGAGGTACTCCTCCACCAGCTCGACGGTGACCTGGCCGAAGGCCTCGCGGATGTCAGCAACGATCTTGTACTTGGAGAGCAGCCACTTCTGGTCGTACTTGCAGACGTCCGGAAGGTACAGGGTGACCTTCTCGTCGGCCACAACGGCCCTGAAGCCCTCGGAGGTGCCGTAGTCCATCTCGCATATGGCCATGACCTTGTTCTCATCCCCCTCGACCTTTTCGATGACCGTGAACTCGTACTTCAGGTCGGCCCCGGCGAAGCGGCGGTTGAAGTCCACGCGCACCATCCTGTTGGTGATGGCCACCACGGTGCCCACGCGGTTCTTTATGTTGATCTCCATGCCGATCTCCGGGCGGACCTCCTGGCGGAAGAACTCGCGCAGGGGCACGTTCTCGACCAGCTTGGGGTCGCGGGCGCCGGCGGCCTTCTCGGGGGGTATGTCCACGGTGGCCTTGACGCCGACCTCGGCGCCGACCAGGGCCTCGTCCAGGCCAGGGAAGACCCTTCCGCCGCCGACCAGCAGGGGCAGGGCCTTGTAGGTCAAGTTCTCGTTGAATATACCGGCCTCCTTGGCCTTGTCAGCGTTGGTGGTGTCGAAGACCATGCCGCCCTCGGCGAGATAAGCGTCGTATTCCACACGGACAATGTCACCCTTGGAGACCTTCGAGGTCGATGATTCCTCTGTCATGAAATTCACCAGTAATCCTAATTAGGCGAACTGGTTGATTGATTCCCTCTTTTTATATCTTTCGGCCCTGGATGGCTGCTTCGGACCGTTGTCCATACCTGCCTTCCAGGATGTGTCAACGGGGCGCGTTAAGCCGGTTCCCGCGCCTTGGTGTCAACGAGAGGTGAGCGGAGGACGGGAGTAGAAACGTGTAAGATAGGCGGCGACGTTCACCGGTCCCGACGACCTGCGGGTATGAACGACCATGAAGCTCTGCGACCACCGTCTGCTGCGGAACCGCGCCTCCCCGTGCTACCTGATGCATCTGCACAGCGATGCCTGGTCCAGGTATCTCTACCACGGTTCGATCTTCACGGATGACCGGGAGGGGAGGGGGCTGGGGGTCCATCTGCTCTGTGACGAGGCGGTGGCCGAGGTCTGCCCCTTCAGGAACTGGGCGCCGAAACTGAAGTGCGAACCAGCCAGAAGTTTCTGGATTGAATGTGAGGCCTGCGGGCGGCGGCATCGCCAGGAGCAGGCCCATCAGACCTGCGTGTCCTGGCACAACTTCATGGCGCTGTTACGGGCGAAGGAGACCCGCAGCTGGAGGGAGGGGGGCACCACCGAGGGGTTCCTTTCCGTGGACCCTTCCTCCGAGCTATACGCGCCGATACGCAACTGGCTGTGGAGGAGGATAAGGCGGTACATCAAACGCCGGGACGGTTACCGCTGCACCGACTGCGGAGTGGACGTTAAGGGACGCCGGACCCCGTACGAGATACATCACATCGTCCCCCGGTCGATGGGTGGAACGGAACATCCCGCCAACCTGAGGACCCTCTGCTCCAAATGCCACCGCCGGTACACCAGGGAGCTCATGGAGTCCAGTAGCAGGGGTCGCGGCGGCCGGGAAAAAGGGCGGACCTGAACGGATGTTGTCGGGACGATGGACCTCAGATCTCCGTCAACGAATCCACGGTCCTGCGGTCCAGAGCCTTGACCAGCTCCAAGACGAGCTTGCTACAGGCCTTCATGTCATTCAGGTCGAACACCCCCACATGGGAGTGTATATGGCGGGTGGGGACGCCGATGGCGATGGTGGGGACGCCGGTCAGCGAGGTGTGGATGAGGCTCCCATCCGTGCCCCCGCGCACCACGTAGGCCAGCTGATAAGGTATCTTCTTTCGCTCGCACAGGGATATGACCAGCTCCTTCAGGGGCTGGTTGGGTATCATAGTGCCGTCGTAGACCGTTATGGATATCCCCTCCCCCATCCGCGCGGGGGCCTGCAGCGGATCTATCCCCGGGATGTCCCCGGCAATGTCCACGTCCAGAACGATGGCCACGTCGGGGTTGGTGGACGCGGCCACGGTCCTGGCCCCCCTGGTACCCACCTCCTCCTGCACGGTGGCCGCGGAGATCAGGCGATTGGGGTGCCTGACCTTTCCCTTGTGCAGGGACCTCAGGACCTCCACTGCGGAGAAGGCCCCTAAACGGTTGTCGAAGGCCTTGCCGAAGGCCAGGGTCCGCCTTCCCGCGGGCTTGCCGTCCCTGAAGGCCTGCTTGTCCACGGTGAAGAAGTGGGAGTCGGGGGTGACCGCGTCCCCCATGCGGACGCCCATGGCCACGGCCTCCTCCCGGTTGCAGGCCCCGATGTCGATGAACATCTTGTCCTTGGTGATGACCTTCTTGGCCTCCTCCGGCTCCATCAGATGAGGGGGCTTGCAGGCGATCACGCCCTTCCGGCCCCCGTCGCGGGTATGCACCAGGACCTTCTGGCCCAGCAGGACCTGGTCGAACCATCCGCCCAGCTGGCTGAACGAGAGGTAGCCCTGAGGGTTGATCCCGGTGATGATGAAGCCGCATTCGTCCACGTGACCGGCGATGAGCACAACCGGACCGTCATCCTGGCCCACCTTCTCGAACATCATGTTGCCCAGCCGGTCCGTGTACACCCTGTCGCAATAGGGTTCCGCGTATTCTCGCATCAACCGGGAGACCGGGGCCTCGAAACCGGGCGGTCCCGGGGCATCACAGAGCCGTTGCAGGAACTTGAGCGAATCCTTGTCCATATGGGTCACCGAGCCTCTCCCCGAGGAGAACGCCTGACAATGGATGCCGTTCGTATAAAGAGGAATTGGAAGCGGTTCATGAGCTCAGGCGTTCCCATTGGGCCTCTCGCCCAGCGGGAAGATCGCCGTCCCAAGCGAGGCGTTGACCACCATGGCCAGGGCGGCGTATATAGCCGACCCGCCGCACACCAGGCCGACGAGCCCCGCGGCTATGGTCACCTCGGGGACCAGGGTGAAATCCCCCAGGGCCAGAGCGAAGAACAGGACCGTGAGCGAGCCGAAGATGAACTGCGTCACGCGGTTGCTCCTCCAGGTCCCGAAGAAGAAGAACAGGGTCAGGACCCCCCACATGGCCAGGAAGAAGCCCATGGAGGTCTTGTCCGTAACCTCCCCCAGCCCCAGGGTGGGCAGTGTCCATATTCCTATAAGTGTGAGCCAGAACAGTCCGTAGGAGGTGAAGGCGGCAGTGCCGAAGGTGTTGCCCTTCTTCCACTCCATGACGCCGACGATCAGCTGGGCCAATCCGCCGTAGAATATCCCCAGGGACAGTATCACGCTTCCCAGGGGTATGATGCCGGCATTGTGAAGGTTGAGCATCACGGTGGTCATGCCGAACCCCAGCAGCCCCAGCGGGGCGGGGTTGGCGGTCAGGTCCATCAGAACTCGTTTCTCTGGCTTATCGTTCAGATTCGCGTCCAAGGGCGCACCTTCCCCCGAGAAGGATTGTTTTTATTTAATGATTGTTAGGCTGGCCGTTGCTGGACGATGGCCCACCACATAAAAACGATTAAATCCAGAACGCCGTTCCAGATGCTAGGCCACCATAGCTCAGCTGGTGGAGCGGCTGACTTGTAATCAGCAGGTCGGGAGTTCGAATCTCCCTGGTGGCTCTTGTCCTTTTTCCGACCAGGCGAGAATGTATTTATCCCCATCAGAACCATCGATAGGAGCAGGGTGTTCCCCATTGAGAAGATAGGCGGGAATAGGGCGGATGAACCTGACATGAATCGTGAGCTGTTCCATTTCAATAGGGTCAGTGCGTATTACGTGGCCCTTATCTATGCCACGATATCGCTCGCCTACATCCTCATCTCGGACATTCTGCTAATAGGGTTGAACCCCGATGATTCTGAAAATCTGCTGATCTCCCTGGGCAAGGGCTTTGCCTTCGTGATCCTCACCTCCATTCTCCTGTACCTGCTCATCCGCAGGAGCGACCGCAGGCGCCTTCAGCTGCAGAACCGCATCTACGACCTGAACGAGATGATGAACCAGAAGGAGATAGTCTCCCAGGTGGTCAGGCTGGAGTCCATAGGGCGGCTGGCCGCAGGAATGGCCCATAACCTGAACAACATCATGGCCATCATCGAGGGCAATGCGGACATGATCGCCGGGAAGTGCTCCGGGGATGATACTTCCAAGAACCTGCAGGCCATCAGGAACTCCGTGGCCAGGGCCAGGGGGCTATCGGACACCCTCCTGAGCTTCTCCGAGGGCGGGGAGCCGGTGAAGGAGCTGATCGACCTGGGCAGGTTCGTGGCCGAGGTATCCACAGCCCAACTGGAAGGGTCCAAGGTGAAGCTGTCGCTGGACATACCCGCGTCCCTGTCCACGGTACTGGCCGATCGGGGGCAGCTTAGGCATGCCTACGAGAACCTGCTGATCAACTCCCTGGAGGTCATGCCCGGAGGAGGGACGATCTCCATCACCGGCCGCAACGTGCGCCTTGGGGAGAAGGAGGTGGCGGACCTGGTGGCCGGGGAATATAACAGGATAGAGATCCGTGACAGTGGCCCAGGCATCCCCGATGAGGTCCTGGAGAGCATTTTCGACCCCTACTTCTCCACCAAAGGACAGAACCGAGGCCTGGGACTGACCCTGGCCCAGAGCGTGGTCAGGAGGCATGGCGGGGTGGTCCTGGCCGATTCTCCGAGGGGGCAGGGGGCGAGGTTCACTGTTTACCATCCGGTGCATCGTTATGTACCGGACCAGAGGGTGGCCATCGAACGCGGGGAAATGCGTACCGGAAGGATCCTCTGGATGGACGACGAACAGGGGATAAGGGAGGTCGGGAAGGAGCTGCTCGAGCATCTGGGCTACGAGGCGGTGACCGCCAGCGATGGGCAGGAGGCCCTGGATATGTACCGGGAGGCAATGGGGTCCAGGCCCTTCGACGCGGTGGTCCTGGACCTGGTCGTCCCGAAAGGGATGGGCGGGGCGGAGACCATGGAGAGGCTGCTGGACATGGACCCCAAGGTCAGGGCCGTGGTTTGCAGCGGGTATTCCAAGGACCCCATAATGGCCAGCCACCTGGAGCACGGTTTCATGGCCGTCCTTCCCAAGCCCTTCCTCATAGGCTCGCTGAAGAAGGTGCTGGATGACATACTGGAATAGGCCGCGGCCCGGGTATTCTCCGTTTTGATACCCACGGGACCTTATTATATAAGCAGCTCAGTTGGTTCTTGTTGCGAGCGACCTTGTCAGAACCTCGGATCAGGATATTGGCAGTCGATGACGAGGCGGACCTCCTCGAGCTGAACAAGCTTTTCCTGGAGCGCTCTGGAGAGCTGGAGGTGCGATGCTGCACCTCGGTCAAGGAGGCCCTGGACCTGCTGAACCAGGAACAGTTCGACGCCGTGGTCTCCGACTACCAGATGCCCGAGGCGGACGGCATTTCGTTCCTGAAGTCCCTGAGGGAGAGCGGGAACGGCATACCTTTCATCCTATTCACCGGAAAGGGCAGGGAGGACGTGGTCATCCAGGCCCTGAACAACGGGGCGGACTTCTACCTGCAGAAGGGCGGCTCCCCCACGCCTATGTACGCCGAGCTGGAGCACAAGCTTAGGGTGGCGGTGGACCGGAGAAGGCAGACCCTGGAGCTCCATGAGAACCGGAACCGCTTCCGTATGGTGCTGGAGAAGCTGCCCATCGGCCTGTGGCTGGCGGACAGGGACGGCAAACTGGTCCTGGGGAACCCGGCCGGCCAGAGGATCTGGGGAGGACATCCCCGGGTGGGCCAGGACGAGTATGGGGTGTTCAAGGCCTGGAGGCTGCCCCAGAGGGAGCGCATACAGCCGGACGATTGGGCCCTGGGATACGCGGTCAACGAGGGCCGGGAAACGGACTGGGAGCTGCTGGAGATAGAGGCCTTCGATGGAAGCCGCAAGACCATCTACAACTGGGCCACGCCGCTCAAGAACGATGATGACGACATAATTGGTGCGTTCGTCATCAACCAGGAGATCACCAAGGAGGTGGAGGCGCTCAAGGCCCTGGAGGCCAGCGAGAGGAGGTACCGCACCTACGTCGAGCGGTCCCCCTTCGGCCTGTTCATAGCCGATGGCGCCGGCCAATACCTGGAGGTCAACGAGGCCGCCTGCCGCATCACGGGGTACTCCAAGGAGGAGCTGACCTCGATGTCGGTGCTCGACCTGCAGAACGAGGAGACCTTGCCGGAAGCCCGGTCGCATTTCGAGCGGGCGTTGAGGGATGGCGTATCATCCGGCGAGACCAGGTTCGTGCACAAGAGCGGGGGGATACGCCATTGGTTCGTGGAGGCGGTTGTGCTCTCCCCGGACAGGATCATGGCCTTCGTCCAGGATGTCACGGGACGCAAGATGCTGGAGGAAACCCTGCTCCTTAAGGACAGGGCCGTGGAATCGGCCACCAGCGGTATCGCCCTCTTCACCCTCGACGACCGATTCTCGTACGCCAACGAACGAGCCCTGGAGATCCTGGGGTTGTCGGACCTCTCGGAGATAATTGGGAAGAGCTCCGTCGATTTCCATGCTCAGCATTCCCCCCCGACCGAGATGATCGACCAGGTCATGAGGGGCGAGACATGGAAGGGAGAGGTGCCCCTGATCAGGAAGGATGGCCGCCATATAATCGTGGACATGTCGGTCCATCTGGTCTCGGGGGAGGGTGGAAGGCCGTTGGCCATTATGTCCTCCATAAACGACATCACGGAGAGGAAGCGCGCCGAGGAGGAGCTCCGGGAGGCCGAGGCCAAGTACCGGGAGCTGGTGCAGAACAGCAACGACCTGATCTACCGGATTGAGTTCCAGCCGGAGCAGAGGTTCACCTACGTAAATCCGGCGTCCACTCGATTGACCGGCTATACGCCGGAGGACCATTACGCCGACCCCATGCTGGCCTTTAAGATCGTGCACCCCGACGATAGACCCAAGCTGCAACGGATGATCGAAGAGAGGGCGTTCAACGAATCGGTCCAGCTGCGCTGGGTGCGAAAGGACGGTCGAGTGATATGGACGGAACAGCACAACGTTCCCATCTACGGCGATGAAGGGCAACTGATCCGGATGGAAGGGGTGGCCAGGGACATCACCGAGAGAAGGAACATGGAGGAGGTCCTGAGGCGGAACGAGGATACGTTCCGTTCCCTCCTCACCCATGCCAGCATGGCCATAGCATTCTTCGGGCTCGATGGTAGGCTACTGTTCCTGAACTCCCTTTCCGCCGAGGTCCTAGGAGGAGCGCCCCATGAGCTCGTGGGGAAGTCGTTGCCGGAGCTGTTGGGAGAGGAGATCGGCCGGATGTATCTGGAACGGATAGCCCTCGCTGCTGGATCAGCGGAAATCCGGACCTTTGAGGACCGCGTATCCTTGCCTACGGGGGAACGCTGGTACGTTTCGATCTTCTCCAGGGTGGTCGCCTCGGATGGCAGCGTGGAAGGGGTGCACGTCATATCCCATGACATAACGGAGCGCAAGGGGATGGAAATGGCCCTGAGATCGGCCAACCACAAGCTGAACCTTCTCTCCAGCCTGACCAGGCACGAGCTCAGCAATCAGCTGATGGTGCAGATGAGCTCGCTGGCGCTGATGGAGATGGAGCATGACGCATCCAGCCCGCACCTGGAACGGGCGCTGGAGGCGAGCCGGCGCATCGATTCCATAATCAAGTTCAGCCGGGACTACGAGGACCTGGGGGCCAACGCGCCGAGGTGGCACCGGCTCTCGAACCTGCTTCGGACGGTCTTCGCGGACCACAAGGGAAGGGCGGATGTCCATATGGACGTCCCTGAGGACCTGGAGATATTCACCGACGACCTGATCAGCAAGGTATTCGTGAACCTGGTGGAGAACGCCCTCATGCACGGGGAGCATGTTACCCGGATCCGGTCCTGGACGGAAAAGGACGGGGACGACCTCCTCATATTCCTCTCCGATGACGGGATCGGCGTGCCGGACGAGCTCAAGGAGAGGATATTCGAGCGCGGTTTCGGCAAGAACACCGGACAGGGGCTGTTCCTGACCAGGGAGGTCCTGGACCTCACGGGGATGCGCATCGACGAGGTGGGGGAGAGCGGCAAGGGGGCGGTGTTCAGGATCACCGTGCCCCCGAGGAGCTACCGTCTCGCTGACAGCTGACGTTACTCCAGCCAGACCGTGTCGTGCTCCTTGTATCCCACCTTCAGCACCAGGATGCGGAAGTCGCTTGTGATGACCGGGTTGCCGTGCACGTCCCCCGGCTCGCAGACCAGGCAGTCGCCCTCCTGCATCACCACCTGCTGGCCGTTGATGACGAAGGGCGCCGGACCCCGCAGGCAGTAGAATATCTCCCTGGTGGCCTGATGGAAGTGGAAGCCCACCTTCTCCCCGGCGGTGAAATGGACCTCCTGCATCAGGGAGTCCTTCACCCCCAGGTCCTTGGCCTCCAGCACTATCCTCTTCAGATAGCCGTCCCCGGAGACCTCCTTGTAGCCGGTGCGGGGGAACAGCTTCATGTCCGCTCCCTCACCGCCAGGGCGATGCTCTCCTCGAGGATGCGCATTCCGGTCTCCAGGTTCTCGTCTGATATGGTCAGCGGGGGGATCAGCCTTATGCTGGACTTGCCGCAGCCTAGGGCGATGACCCCCTTGCGCAGCAGGTTGGCCACCACCTCGTTGCGCAGCTTGGGCGCGGGGGTCTTGGACCTGCGGTCCTCCACCAGCTCGAGGGCGCGCATCATTCCCAGCCCCCGAACGTCGCCCACGTTCTCGAAGCGCCCCTTGATCTCCTCCAGACGCTTACGGACCTGCTCGCCCTTGCGCGCGGCCTGCTCCACCACCTTCTCCTCCTCGATGACGTCCAGTGTGGCCAGGGACCCGGCGCAGGCCAGGCAGTTGCCGCCGTAGGTGTTGGAATGGGCCCCGGATACCTGCCAGTCCAGCTCCTTGCGGAACACCGTGGCCGCGATCGGCATCCCGGAACCCAGGGACTTGGCCATGCAGGTGATGTCCGGGGAGAGGCCGAAGTGCTCGGCCGCCCACATCCTGCCGGTGCGCCCCATGCCCGCCTGCACCTCGTCGTCCACGGTGAGAATGCCGTGCGAGCGGCAGATCTTGGCCAGCTCGGGCAGGAACTCCTTTGGCGGGACGATGTAGCCCCCCTCGCCCTGCACCGGCTCGAAGAACAGCGCGGCCACCTCGTCCGGGGGCAGCAGGGCGTCCAGGTACATCTCCCCGAATATCTTGGCGCACCATATGCCGCACGACGGATATTCCAGGTGGTAAGGGCAGCGGTAGCAGTTGGCGTAGGGGATGTGGGTGACCCCGGGAACGGTGGGGAAGTACCGGGCCCGGTGCACCCGCTTGCTGCAGGTGAGCGAGACGGCCCCCATGGTCCGGCCGTGGAAGGCCCCCATGAAGGCCACGAACTGCTTGCGCCCCGTGGACCAGCGGGCCAGCTTCATGGCCGCCTCGATGCTCTCGGCCCCGCTGTTGCTCAGGAAGACCTTCTTCTCGCCGGCCCCGGGGGCCAGCTTGGCCAGGCGCTCCACCAGCCGGGACTGCACGTCATAGTAATAGTCCGTTCCGGCGAAGTGCATGACCTTGCCGGCCTGCTCCTGGATGGCATTCACCACCCGGGGGTGGCAGTGCCCGATGTTCATGACCGCCACGCCGCTGGCGAAGTCCAGGAACAGGTTGCCGTCCACGTCCCAGACCTTCTCGCCCGCCGCGCGCTCCACGGCCAGCGGCGCGGACTTGGTCACCGTGGCCAGGTACTTGTCGTCCAGATCGACTATGGCCTTGCCCTTGGGGCCAGGTATCTCCGTCCTAATGTTCGGAACTGGGCCTTCAGCATCTCCTCTCATCGCCAGTCAATATGGCTTCGCCCCATAAATGGGTTTGGAGGATTCATCCACGGACGCTGACGGCCCTCTCCGCGTCCTCCAGGAGGTTGGAGAGCAGGGAATAGGCCTGTATCATGTCCCTCTCGTCGACGATGAATATGGTGTCGGTGTGGCAGGACACCGTCTCCACCATGTTGACCCCCTGCTCCGAGAGGTTGGACGCCAGGTAGGAGAAGACCCCGCTGGTGTCCCCGATCTTCTGGGGGCTCTTCACGGTGATCTCCACCAGGTCCTCGCGCACCTTGATCACGTTGGTCTCCCCCACGTCGTTCACCACCTCGCTCCTGAGCTTCTCGTCAGCGATGATGGTGATGGCCTGGGCCCCCTGAATCACCTGCATGAGGGCCTTCTGGTTGATCAGCTTGGTGAACAGGCGCTCCAGCCTCTGCAGCACGGTCCAGTCGTTGCTGGCGGTGACGATGCATATCTTGGTCTTGACCTCCAGTCGGCTGTCCGCCAGGATGGCCAGTATCTCCCCCTCGTGGTCCTTCTTGGACAGCTTCTGGGCGTAGCGGCGGCAGGCGATCATGACCGCCTCCTCGTTCTTAATCCCCAGGTCCTTCATGATAAGTCTGGCCAGGGACGAGTAGTTGATCAGGTCCTTGGCTATGCAGTCCTTGACCGACGGGTGGGCGTCAATGTATCCCCGCGTCCTCTCGGCCACGCTCTCCTTCTGGGGGATATCCTTCATCGCCCCCCGTACCCATTTGTGCCTATATCAATGTTCCATATTGGACATTTCCATCGGCCACGGAGGCGCGGCGAGGCCTTCAGGCGGTCCAGTACACCAGCACCCGCCAGGACCTCTCGTGCAGGGTGACCGACGTCCAGATCGCCCTCTTGTGCGCCGTGCCCCCCTCGGTGCTGAAGTCGTACTCCCCCTGCCCCGAGTAGCTTTCGGAGACCAGCTCCGCCAGCTCCAGCAGCGAGGGGGACTGCTGATACAGGGGATCCTCGAAGGTGTATTTGCCGACCTGTTCCGGATCGGCGTCGTACAGTATCCGCCCGTCGACCTGCTCGACCATTATGCCCGCGGAGCTCTCGATGATCAATCCCTGGAATAATACGTTCATCATGTCCTCGGTGCGGAACAGGGCGGTGACCGAGCCGACGATCCGGTCGTCGGCGTCGAACACCGGATAGGCGATGACCGCGGCCTCGAAGCCCTCCACGGCGCTGAAGACGTCGCTGAACACCGGTTTTCCGAACTCGACCATCTCCTCGGTGGCTGCGTGGTCCCCCACGTATTCGCCGATCACGTGACCGTAGCTCTCGGGATATGCGTTCACTATGTGGCCGGTGGAGTTCATGGTCACCGCGTTCACGATGTGGCCGCTGATGGCCGTCAGCTCGGCCAGCACCGCGGTGGCGTCGCCGGAACCTAGGTCCTGCCCCCTGAGCTCGACGCTGGCATCCAGGACCCCGTGGGAGATCGACCACAGCTCATCGGCCAGGATGGACTGCGCCCTGACCAGAGTGGCATGGGCGAACAGCTCATCCTCCTGCTCCCTGTCGTCCCTCAGGGCCGAGTTGGAGGCCAGGGAGAGGACCAGGGCGATCGCCAGTACGATGCATGCCGCTGAAAGGAGGGCGGGGACCATGTCCGAACGGGCCATGGCCATGGAACGCCGTGAGGGGTTGATTAGGCTTTCGCGAGGACGGTCAGTTCCCGCCTAGGTAGGAGGCCAGGGTGTCGTTCAGCAGCCGCACGGAGTCCGGGGAGATGATGAGCGGGGGGACCAGGCGCACGGTCATGCCGCCGGCCACGTTGACCAGCATCCTGCGCTGCAGCGCGTACCTCTGGAACTCCTTGGCCAGGTCGCCCATCTCCACCCCCAGCATCAGGCCCAGGCCGCGCACGTCGGTGATCTCCCGGTGCTCCTCGGCGATCCTCTTCAGCTGCCCCTTCCACTCCCCGCCCAGCTCCGCGGACCTCTCCACCAGCCCTTCAGCCTTCATGGTCCTGATCACCGCATTGGCCGCGGCGCAGGCCAGGGGATTGCCGCCGAAGGTGGTGCCATGGGTCCCGGGGGTGAAGGTGCGTGCCAGTTCGGGGGAGGCCACTATGGCCCCTATGGGGACTCCGCCCCCCAGGGCCTTGGCCAGGGAGATGATGTCCGGCACGACCCCGAAGTGCTGGAAGCCGAACCATTTGCCCGTCCTGCCCAACCCGGTCTGCACCTCGTCGACGATCAGCAGCGCCCCGTGCTCCGAGCACAGGTCCCTGGCGGTGCGGAAGTACTCCCGGTCGGCGGGGATGACCCCGCCCTCGCCCTGCACCGGCTCCAGCATGACCGCCGCGGTGCCCCGGTCCACCTGGGACTTGAGCCCCTCGATGTCGTTGAAGCCCACGAACTCAACGTTCCGGGAGAGCAGGGGCTCGAAGCCCCTCTGGTACTTCTCCTGGCCGGTGACCGACAGCGTGGCGGAGGTGCGGCCGTGGAAGGAATTGCGGCAGGCCACCACCTTGGGGCGCCCGGTGTGCTTCACCGCCAGCTTGAGCGCGGCCTCGTTGGCCTCGGCCCCGCTGTTGCAGAACAGGGACCTGCCCAACGGGGCGGGCACGATGGACGCCAAGGCCTCCCCCAGGTCGGCCTGCTCCCTGATCTGATAGAGGTTTGAGACGTGGATGAGGCGCGAGGCCTGCTCCTGTATGGCCTGGACCAGGGCGGGATGCGCGTGGCCCAGGCAGTTCACCGCGATGCCCGCCACGTAGTCCGTGTAGCGTTCCCCCTCCAGGTCCCAGAGGTGCTCCGCCTTCCCGTGGGAGAAGCACAATGTTTCGCGTCCGTAGTTCTGGAAGAGGTAGTACGAGCCCAGTTCTGCAACCTGCTTGCTGTCCATGATAACACCTCAAAGGGTCAACCTGGTCCCCAGGTTCCTGCCGCTGAAAAGCTGTTCCACGATGACGTCGGGCGTGGTCCCGCATATGATGTGGGCCGTGCCCACTCCCCCGCGCAAGGCCAGGAAGCAGGCCTCCACCTTGGGTATCATCCCGTCCTTCAGGATGCCCGAGGAGGTCAGCGGGCCCAGGTCCGCCTCCCTGATCTCAGGTATGGTGGAGGACATGTCCTCGAACACCCTGAGCACCCCGGGGACCTCGGTGACCAGCACCATGTCCGTGGCCTTGATCCCCGCGGCCAAGGCGGCCGCGGCGGTGTCCGCGTTAACGTTCATGAGCCTCCCCTCCGCGTCCCCGCATATGGAATAGACCACCGGGACGAAGCCCAAGGAGCACAGGGTGTCGATCATCGTGGGGTCCACCCCCTCCACCTCGCCCACGAACCCCAGGTCAACCGTCTCCGGGCCGCCGTCCACGGGGACCGGGGGCATCTTCCTGGCCAGCAGGGTGTTGCCCTCGCTTCCGGCAAGTCCGATGGCCTTCAGCCCGGCCTTGCGCAGGGAGACCACCACGCGGTCGTTTATCCGCGAGAGCACGCTCTTGGCGATGAGCAGGGTGGTGTCGTCGGTGATGCGCAGCCCAGCCACCTTTTTCACCGGAAGCCCGCAGCGCTTCATCTCCTCGGTGATCTCCGGCCCTCCGCCGTGCAGGATGACCGGGGTGACCCCGCGCCTTACCAGCTCGGCGATCTCCGCGGCGAACACGTCGATCTGGTCCATCCCCCCGATGGAGGAGCCTCCGAACTTCACCACCACCTTGGCCTTGGAAACAACGGACGTTGAGCTGGTCATCGGATCACGTGGTGTACATGGCGTTGATCTTCACATAGTCGTAGCTGAGGTCGCAGCCCCAGGCCTCCCCGGAGGAGTATCCGTTGTTGAGGTCCAGGTCGATGACGATCTTGTTGTGGGACAGCACCCTGCGGGCCGCCGCCTCCACCTCGCTTCCGGCGGTGAGCATGGGGGCCCCGTCCTCGAACAGGGTTACCGAGTCCCCGTTGCTGCGCAGCACCAGCTTCACCTTCTCCAGGTTGAACTCGGCGTCGGAGTTCCCCAGGGCCGCCAGGATGCGGCCGAAGTTGGGGTCCGCCCCGAAAATGGCCGTCTTGACCAGCGAGGAGGCGATGATGGCCCTTGCCGCGGAGCGGGCCTGCACCGGGTTCTTGGCCCCGCGCACCATGACCTCTATGAGCTTGGTGGCCCCCTCCCCGTCGATGACGATCTTCTTGGCCAGCTGCTGTGAGATGTACCTCACGCCCTCCCAGAAGGCCGGGTCATCGTCCGCGGGCTTACCGCCGGCCATGCCGTTGGCCATGAAGACCGAGATGTCGTTGGTGCTCTGGTCCCCGTCCACGCTGATCACGTTGAAGCTGACGTCCATCATGTCCTGCCAGCGCCGGTTGAAGTTCTTGGTCAGGTGGGCGTCCGTGACCACGAAGGTCAGGGTGGTGGCGTGGAGCACCTTCATGGCCGGGGAGATCATCCCGCTGCCCTTGGTTATCCCGGCGATGGTGACCACCGTGCCGTCCTTCAGGGTGACCCGGCAGGCGGCCTCCTTCTTCACCGTGTCCGTGGTCATGATGGCCCGGGCCGCGTTGTCGTCAGCCTCCGGCCCCTTTCCCATGGCCAGGGCGGCCTTGGATATGCCCGAGGATATCTTGTCCATGGGCAGGAAGCGGGAGATGACCCCGGTGGAGGCCACCCCCACCAGGGTGTCCTTCACGCCCAGGGCCTGGGCGGTGAGGAAGACCATCTGCTGGGCGTCGTACATGCCCTGCGCGCCGGTGATGGCGTTGGCGTTGCCGCTGTTGATAACCAGGGCCTGCAGGGCCTTGGGGTCCTTGCGCATCATCAGCTCGATGGGCGCGGCCCGCACCTTGTTCTGGGTATAGGCGATGGCGCACCTGGCCGGCACCTCCGAATACAGCACGGCCAGGTCGAGCTTCTCCTTCTTGATCCCGCAATGAACCCCCGCCGCCTTGTAGCCCTTCGGCGAGGTTATCCCCCCTTCAAGAACTTCCATAATCAAACCCCCAACCCCGGGAAATCAAGTCCCGTTTCCTCGGGCCATCCGAAAATGGCGTTGCAGTTCTGCACCGCCTGTCCGGCCCCTCCCTTGACCAGATTGTCGATCGCGCTCATGACCACCACGTTCCTGTTCCCCACCATCTCCAAGCCCACCTCGCAATGGTTGGAGCCGATCACGGCCTGCATCCAAGGGACCTCAGTGATGCGCACGAAGCGCTTCCTACGGAAGAATTCCGTGTACACTCCCAGCAGTTCCTGTTTGGTAAGGTCGTCGTTGAGCTTGAGGTACATAGTGCAGAGCATGCCGCGCACCACGGGGATGAGGTGCGGGGTGAAGACCACCTCGGCCATGCGCCCCTGCAGGCGGCCCAGGGTCTGGGCGATCTCCGGGGTGTGGCGATGCTTCCCCACCTTGTAAGGGTTGATGCTGGCCCCGCAGTTGGGGTGATGGGTGGCCTTGGTCGGCTCCACCCCCGCGCCGGAGGTGCCGCTCTTGGCGTCGATGAAGACCGGACCCTCGACCAGCTTGTTGAGGAACAGGGGCGCCAGGCCCAGCGCCGAGCAGGTGGGATAGCAGCCGGGATTGGAGACGAAGTCCGCCTCCGCTATCTCGTCCCAGTAGAGCTCGTTGAGCCCATACACCGCCCGGCCCAGGTTATCCAGGTCGGTGTGCTCGTGCCCGTACCATTCCTTGTAGACCTGGGGGTCCTTAAGGCGGTAGTCCCCGCTGAGGTCGATGACCTTGGCCCCGCTGCGCACCAGGTCGGGGACCAGCTTCATGGAGGCCCCGTGGGGGGTGGCCAGGAAGACCACGTCCATACCCTCGCCGGTTATGGACTCGCTGAACTTGAGGTCCACATAGCCGCGCAGGAACGGGTGGGTGTCCGCGACGTTCTTGCCGGCCAGCTGCCTTGACGTTATGGCCTCCAAGGACATCTTCGGGTGACGGCTGAGCAGGCGCGCCAATTCCCCGCCGATGTATCCGGAACCCCCTACCACCGCTGCCTTGATCATTCTTCTACCTTCCTGATATGGGAATTTGCCGAATTAAGAGTTTGTTTATTAAGCATTATGACCCAAACGGGACAATTGTCGGTCCGGGAGGCGGAACAGCGGTCCTCGGTCCCCGACATGGTGCCCGCCCCGGCAAATCTGAAATATGAACTCGGTGATGAGGATGCGCGGCATTGTTTTGACCTTTCCAGCCGACCAACCAGGAAAGTGGAGGTCTCAGCCGTGGGTACATCTGGAAAATGGAACTGGATGCCTTATCATAACACCTGGACGCTGCTGTTCGCGGCCTGGACCGTGTGCTACCTGGATCGCAGCGTGACCGGACCGGTGGTGTCCTGGATGATCGCCAACGGCTCGCCCATGCTGGGGGCCGTGGACCAGCCCCATTCCCTGGGAGGCCTGATCGGTTCGATGTTCTTCGCCGGCTACATGCTCACACAGTTCCCCGCCGGCTACCTGGGAGATCGCTTCGGCCGCAAGACCCTGGTGGTCATCAGCACCCTGTGGGCGGGGGTGGCCACCACCCTCTCCGGAGCCTCCAGGTCCCTTTCCTTCTTCGTGGGCACCAGGGTGCTGACCGGCCTGGGGGAGGGCGCCTACTACTCCAACGACCGGGCCTTGGTGGCCGAGCACACCCCGCCGCAGAAGGTGGGCACGGGAATGGGAGTGGTCTTCGTGGGCCTTTCCGTGGGGATGACCGCGGCCACCATGGCCTCGCCTTGGCTGATCGATGCCGCCAGCGGTCTGATGGGCGAACGGGCCTGGGCCCTGCCCTTCCTGCTCTTCGGACCCCTGACGGTCCTGGTCGGCCTGGCCCTGCGCCGATGGCTCCCCCGCGGACGGGGCTCGGGCGAGTACGCTGGAGCCTTCCTGCGCTTGGCGCTGGTGTCGGTCGTGCTCCTGGCGGCCATCATGGGGTTCTACCAACTTTCCGTCTCCCGGGGACTGGGGCCCCTGTGGCAGGGCGCTTTCATCCTGGCCTCGGCGCTGCTGCTGACGGTGGCCATATTCGCCCGGGCGGGAAGGACCAGCTCCGCGGTGCTCAGGGACCGCTCGCTTTGGCTTATGTACGTTTCCGCAGTGCCCATCCTCTTCACCCTGTGGTTCTTCGGGTTCTGGGCCCTGCTGGTGGTGTCGGAGTCCTCCGGGCTGGGCCTGACCGCCGCGGCGGCCTACGCCGCGCTCTTCGGGGCCGCGGGGGCCCTGGGCTACCCCCTGGGAGGCGTGCTCTGCGACCGGTTTCCCGGGACCAGGGGCAGGAAGCGCCTCTATTTCTTATGCTGCACGGCGGTGGCGCTGCTGGTGCTCCTGATGGTGCCGGTCACCGGGAGTGGAGGGCTGGCCCCCCTGGCCGTGCTGCTGTTCTCCATAGGGGTGCTCTTCGCGGCCATGCAGACCGTGCACATGACCCTGACCTCCGACCTATCACCGCCGGAGATGCGGGGGCAGGCCTTCGGAATGTGGAACCTGGTGGCCGAGGTCGGGGCGGTGATCTCCCCGCTGGTCTGCGGATGGCTCAGGGACCTGACCGGGGAATGGGCCCCGGCCATGCTCCTTACCGCCGCCCTGCTCACGGCGAGCGCGGCCCTGGTGATGATGGTGCCAAAGGCTGTCCGATAATGAACACCCGTGGAGAACATTGTCCCTGGTCCGGCAGTTGAGATTAATATACTTGGTCGCTTCATCGCCGCAGATTCACATGGCAGCTCGCTCCAAGAAGGTTCGTGACAAGGTAGTGTTGGCCTACTCCGGCGGATTGGATACCTCCGTGGCCATCAGGTGGTTGCAGCAGAACTATGATCTGGATGTCATAGCCGTAAGCATCAATGTCGGACAGCCGGGGGACCTGCAGGAGGCGGTGGACCGGGCCATGAAGATCGGGGCCATCCAGGCCTACGCCTTCGACGCCACCGACGATTTTGTGAAGGACTACGTCGGACCGTCCCTGAAGGCCAACGCCATGTACATGGGCTCGTACCCATTGGCCACGGCCATAGCCCGCCCGCTGATAGCCAAGATCATGGTGGACATCGCCAAGAAGGAGGGCGCCAAGTACATAGCCCACGGATGCACCGCCAAGGGCAACGACCAGGTGCGCTTCGATGTGAGCATCGGGGCCCTGGCCCCGGAGATCAAGATCATCGCCCCCATGAGGGAATGGGTCATGACCCGTGAGGACGAGATCGAGTATGCCAGGGAGAACGACATCCCCATCAAGGTCAAGAAGGAGTGCCCTTACAGCACCGACGAGAACATCTGGGGACGCAGCTGCGAGTGCGGCATACTCGAGGACGCCATGGCCGAGCCCCCCATGGACGCCTACGAGTGGTCGGTGGACCCCGCGGAGGCCCCGGACCAGCCGGAGTACGTGGAGATCCATTTCCGCAAGGGGCTGCCGGTCGGCCTCAACCGGAACAAGCGCATGCCCATGACCGAGATCGTCAAGCGGCTTAACGAGCTGGGCGGGAAGCACGGATACGGCCGGGTGGACCACATAGAGGACCGCCTGGTGGGCATCAAGTCCCGCGAGATATACGAGTGCCCGGCCGCGCTCATCCTCATCAACGCCCACCGGGACCTGGAGAAGATGGTCCTGACCAAGGACGCGTTCAGCTTCAAGCGCTCGGTGGAGCAGCGCTACTCCGAGCTGTGCTACGACGGACTGTGGTTCTCCCCGCTCAAGGAGGCGCTGGACGCCTTCATCGACAAGACCCAGGAGAACGTGGACGGCACCGTAAGGGTGAAGCTCTTCAAGGGCAATGCCACGGTGGTGGGCCGGTCCTCGCCGCACTCACTGTACGACACGGGGCTGGCCACCTACGCGGAGGGCGATCACTTCGACCACAGGTCCGCCGAGGGCTTCATCTACGTGTGGGGACTGCCGCTGCGCAGCGTGGCCAAGGCCCAGAACAAAAAGTGATCTGGATGTCCGAGAAGCAGCTGTGGTCCGGTCGATTCGCCGAGGGTCCCAGCCAGATGACCCTGTCCTTCACCTCCTCGTTGGCGGTGGACAGCATGCTGGCCTGGTACGACATAGCCGGTTCCCTGGCCCACGCCCGCATGCTTGGCAGCGCGGGGATAGTGGACCGTGAGGAGTCCGAACGCATGGTCCAGGGGCTGAGGCAGCTTCTCATTGAACATGAGGAGGGCCGGCTGACCATGTCCCCCGAGCTGGAGGATGTGCACACCAATGTGGAGCATCTCCTCACCAAGATGATAGGGGACGCGGGGAAGAGGCTGCACACCGCGCGCAGCCGCAACGACCAGGTCTCCACCGACTTCCGCATGTTCGTTCGCGACGCCATACTGGACGCGGTGACGCTGCTCATCGACGTGCAGGAGGAGCTGATCAGGCGGGCAGAGGAGGAGAGGAGCACCATCATGCCCGGCTTCACCCACCTGCAGCACGCCCAGCCGGTGAGCCTTGGGTTCCATCTCATGGCCCACGTTTTCCGTTTGCAGCGCGACGCGGAGCGCTTCCTTGACGCCTACAAGCGCCTGAACCAGTGCCCGCTGGGAGCTGGGGCGCTGGCCGGCACCGGCCATGCCATAGACCGGGAGATGACCGCGGCCCTTCTGGGCTTCGACCGACCCACCGACAACGCCATGGACACCGTCAGCGATCGCGATTTCGCCCTGGAGTTCGCATTCGATTGCGCCCAGACCATGATCCACCTTAGCGGAATGGGTGAGGAACTGGTGCTCTGGACCTCCCCCGAGTTCCGCTTCGCGGAGATGTCCGACGCCTTCGCCACCGGCAGCTCCATCATGCCCCAGAAGAAGAACCCCGACGTCGCTGAGCTGGTGCGCGGCCGCAGCTCACTGGCCGTGGGCAACCTGGTGCAGCTCCTGACCCTGATGAAGGGGCTGCCCATGAGCTACAACCGGGACATGCAGGAGGACAAGGCCTCGGCCATGTCCAGCTATCAGACCATGATCTCCTGCCTGCACATGGTGGGACCGATGTACGCCTCCCTGGCCTTCGACCGGGAACGCATGGCCGCTGCCTGCGCCGACGGCTTCCTGAACGCCACGGACCTGGCCGACCACCTGGTGCAGAAGGGGATGCCCTTCCGCCAGGCCCACGAGGTGGTGGGGGCGGCGGTGCAGCACTGTGTGAAGGAGGGGAAGCGCCTGGAATCACTGAGCGCTGAGGAGCTGAAGGGCTTCTCCGACCTGTTGGACGAGGGATCGCTGGAGTACATCAGCCTGGAGAACTGCCTGAGGCGGCGCACCTCCACCGGAGGGACGGCCCCGGAAAGGGTGGACGATCAGATATCCCAGGCCCGCAAGGTCCTGGAGGCCCATCGCGCGGGATGCGAGGGGGAGAAGGAACGTTTGGAAATGGTTTGGACCCAGCTCAGGGAATGAACCTTCAGCCGTCCAGGCAGGAGAGGGCGTTCCACTCCAGCTCGTGGTCCAGACCGTTGCGGGTGAGCAGCTTGCTGATCTTTTCCGTCACCCGCACCACCTCCCCGCTCTTTGAGGATCCCTTCACGTAGAACTCCTTGCGGTTGGTGGGGAACATGAGGCGCATGCGCCCCTTGCGGTTGTAACCCTCGGGCTTGCGGTTGGCCTGCAGCTCCACCAGGTTCAGGTGGATGAACATCTGCATGATCTCGGGGTCCTCGGGGACCTGGTCGGTCTCCTCCAAGAACATCTTGAGCACCTCGGGGAAGACCTCGGCGATATCCTCGTAATCGATGCGGTCGTTCAGCACCAGGTGCCCGCTGCTCGCTTTCATTGGACTTTTCGATAAGAACTGGATTATTTATAATTATTCGACCCGAGCCGGCCGTGGAGCCCCGCCGGGCTGTCAAGATTATTAGGGTTCCCGTCATTACCTGATGCATGGCCGTGATCCTCACCATCGCCGGCTCCGACTCCGTGGGCGGGGCCGGGGTGGAAGCCGACCTGAAAGCCATCTCCTCCATGGGCGCCCATGGGGCGGTCGCCCTGACCGCCGTCACCGCTCAGAACACCTCCAGGGTCCGGGAGATCTTTCCCTTGCCCGCCGAGGAGGTCACCGCCCAGATCACCGCGGTGATGGAGGACGCCTGCGTCTCCGCGGTCAAGACCGGGATGCTGCATTCCGCAAGGACCGCCCGGGCCGTGGCCTCCCTGCTCGCTGATCTGGACATCCCCCTGGTGGTGGACCCTGTGCTCTTCGCCGGAGTGGGCGCCGCCCTGCACCGCGAGGGACTGGTGGAGGCCCTTCGGAAGGACCTGTTCCCCCTGGCCACGGTGGTCACCCCCAACCGGGAGGAGGCGGAGACCCTCAGCGGAATGACCATAACGGACGGCGGGAGCATGGACCGGGCCGGGGAGGCCATCCTGGACCTGGGGCCCCGGGCGGTGCTGCTGAAGGGCGGGCATCTGCAGGGCGAGATGGCCGTGGACACCCTCTACACCGAGGAGGGCTCCCTGGAGCTGGCCTCCCCAAGATTGGACCGCAAGGTCCATGGGGCGGGATGCACGCTCGCCTCGCTCATCGCCACCGGGCTCGGCCTGGGGCTGGACGAGCGGGAGGCGGTGAAGGAGGCCAAACGGCGCATCTACGACTCCATCGCCATGGCCCTTCCGGTGGGGAAGGGGCTTCTCTGCATCAACCCCCTGGCCACGCTGTACAAGGAGGCCATGGGCCTGAGGATGGTCGAGGAGGTCCGCTCGGCGGTGGAGGTATTGGAGAATCGCTCTCCCCCGGAGCTGGTCCCCGAGGTGGGAATGAATGTGGCCTACGCCCTGCCCTATCCCCAGGGCTACCGTGAGGTGTGCGGCGTCCAGGGGCGCCTGGTGCGCGCCGGGGACCGCGTGCGCATGGCCGGCGAGGTGCGCTTCGGAGGCAGCCGGCACATCGCCAGGGTGGTCATGTCCGCCATGGCCGCGGACCCCACCATGCGCTGCGCCATGAACCTGCGCTTCAGCGAGGAGAACGTCAGGAGGCTGGAGGAGAGCGGCCTCCGCGTGGGTTCCTTCGAACGATCAGAGGAGCCGGAGATGGTGTCCTCCATGGAGTGGGGCACCACGCAGGCTATAAGGAAGTGCGGCGATGTCCCGGACGTGATCTTCGATCGCGGGGGTGTGGGCAAGGAACCGATGATAAGGGTACTGGGGCGGGACCCGCGCGAGGTCCTGTCCAAGGCATCGGTGCTGTTCGGATGAGGGGTGGCCGTGAAGATAGCGATGTTCACCGATTCCTACCTGCCCACCCACGACGGGGTGGTGACCTCACTGCTCCTGACCAAGAGGGAGCTGGAGCGAATGGGCCATCAGGTCTACGTGTTCGCGCCGAAGCCGGCTGATGCGTCCCAGGAGGAGGAGGGCGTGTACTATTTCCGCTCCATAGGCTTCTCCCAATATTCCGGGTACCGCATACCGTTATTCCCCACCAACAAGTGCGAGCTGCTCAGCAAGCTGGATGTCGATGTGATCCATGTGCACGGGCTGCTGTTCCAGGCGGTGCGCAGCATGCTGGCGGGAAGAGAGCTGAAACGGCCGGTGGTGCTCACCTTCCATACCATGGTCACCGAGGCCGCCCGCTTCTACAACTTCACCCCCTTTCCGGACTGGGTCATACAGATGGGGCTCTGGACCTATCTGCGGATACTTCTCCATCGCCCGGAGGTGGTGGTGGCCCCCACCAAGGCCATAAAGAACGAGATAAAGCGCTACGCCCCGCACGTTAAGCGGCTGGAGGTGGTGCCCACCGGTGTGGACCTGGACCGCTTCAACCCGGGCATCGACGGCTCGATGATAAGGGAGCGTTACGGGCTGCATGAGAGGAAGGTCATCCTCCACCTGGGGCGCATAGCCTGGGAGAAGAACATGGACCTGGTGGTCCGGGGGTTCGCCCTGCTCGCGTCGCAGGAGCCGGAGGCCCGGCTGCTCATCGTGGGCGAAGGTCCGGCCAAGGAGCACGTGCGGGAGCTGGCCGACGAGCTGGGAGTGGGGGAGAAGGTCATTTTCACCGGTTTCGTGCCTGACGAGGAGCTCCCGTTGTTCTACGCCGCCTGCGACGTGCTGACCCTGGCCAGCAAGTTCGAGACCCAGGGGCTGGTGGTGCTGGAGGCCATGGCCGTGGGCAAGCCGGTCTCGGGGATCAGGTTCCGGGCGGTGGCCGAGCTGATCCGGGAGGGCGAGAACGGGGAGCTGTTCGAGGAGACCCCGGCCAGCTGGTCCCAGGCCACCCTGCGGCTGCTGCGCGATACCGAGCGCTACCGCCATGGCGCCCTGGCCAAGGCCGCCGAGTTCTCCGCGGGGCAGTGGGCCACCAGGCTCCTGGACATCTACAGGTACGCCATAGAGGCCAAGGCCGGGCGGGTCAACAACAAACCTTTTCTAAAGCTCTAGCCCTTCGCACCATTGATGTTCGGCATCGGCGAGGCCTTCTATGACCTTTTCTCACCCCTGGGCCTTGCCGGCTGGCTGATATGCGTCTTCCTACTGTTCTACATCGACGCCATCATCCTGCCCACCCTCCCGGAGCTGTTCGTGGTCCTGTTCTTCATCGCCGGCCACGGGACCGTCCCGGACTGGGGGCTGTGGTCCCTGTTCGTGCTTACTATAGCGGCGGCCGAGATACTGGGCCTCACCACCCTCTATCTGGTGGTGCGCAGGCTGCGGGTCCCGAAGAAGATATCATCGGCCATCGACCGTTACCGTCACTTCCTGCTGGTGTCGGACGAGCGCATGATATTGCTGAACCGGGTGGCCCCCATCCTGCCCTTCGTGGGGGCCTTCGTGGCCCTCAGCGGCTGGTCCTACCGCCGCTCCATCTTCTACCTGGTGCTGGGGGGCACCGTCAAGTACGGGCTGATCCTGGCGGCCAGCAGCTTCTTCCTTGCCTACTTCGAACGGGGCACCGCCACAACCGTGACCCTGGTGATGGTGGTGGCCATAGTCGTGATCAGCTTCGTGGTCTCCACCTACCGCAAGAAGAGGATGGCCAGGACGGCCTGATAAAAAAGGGATGGGAAGGAGCTTAGGAAGAGGCCATCTCCACGATCTCCTTCAGGGTTATGGTGAAGACCAGGGTCTTCCCCAGGAGCTCGGTGTTGTAGTTCCGCACGGCGGTGCCGTCGGCCTCGTCCACCATGGTGATGAAGAACGTTCCGATATCGTCCACGCCCTTCACCATGTCACTGTCGCCATCGGTGAGCTGGTGCACCAGGGTGACGGTGTTTGAGTTGCTGTCCACGTTGGTGACTAGAACGTCCCAACCCGCGCTGCCCTCCCCGAAGACATGGTATTCGCCTTGCACGGTCGGCGAGTTCATCACGGTGACCTTGTTGGCCATGGTGTCATGCTCCAGCACCTGGGCCGGCCAGCCGTACACCGGGTCGTAGACGGTGAGGCCCGCGGCGGGGGCCACGCCGTATTCCGCCTGGAAGGAGGCGGCGGTGAAGGTTCGCAGCAGGGGCTCGCTCTGCGCCAGGCTGAAGGTGACCAGCTTGCTGGGGTCCATGTCCCCGTAGGCCTGGTCCGGGGTCAGCACCACGGTCTTGGTCTCCCCGACCCTCATCCCGACCACCGCGGCATCGAAGCCGGAGATCATCTGCCCGCTGCCCACGGTGAAGGCCAGCGGCGTGTACGAGCTGTTGCTGCGAAGGTTGAACGATAGGGTCTTGGGATAGGCGGCGTCATTGGATGCCACGTAGTACAGGGAGGTGTCGAAGACCCGCCCGTCGTTGAGCTTACCGATGTAATCGACCTTGATCTGATCGCCGGCGACCACCACGGTCTTGGTGGATTCCTCGGACTGGCCTCCCTGATAGAGCAGGATGACCACCGTGCTGGCGCTGACCATAAGAACGGCGATCAAAACGATGAGAAGGACGTTGACGGCTCCCGCGGCGTCCCTGGACAACCTATCTGACCTCATAGCCATGCGATTCAGGCAAACCCTTTCCTAAATTTAAAGATTGCTTATTCAGGAAGGTGGCGGGAGACCATGCTGGCCCTGGCCATTCGGCCAGAATCGCTTATTTATATGGGTGGGTCATTACATAGACCACCCTATCAGGCGATAAGATGAGGACCCTCTACATACACGCCGATTTCATGGAGTTCGAGGTCAAGAAGCCCACCCCGTTGGCCGAGGCCATAACCGACCAGGAAAAGACTGGCAGGATGGACGAGGTGCTGGTGGCCTTCCTCACCGTGGAGAAGAAGGACCAGGAGCGGGTCGGGGCCGTGGCCTCGCAGGCCGCCTCGGACATCATGGAGACGGCCAAGAAGGTGGGGGCGGAAAGGATCATGCTGTATCCCTACGCCCACCTCAGCCCCGAGCTCTCCGACGCCGAGACCGGCAAGAGGACGCTCAGGGAGATGGAGCGGCTGATATCCGAGGAGGGGTGGCAGGTGCATCGCGCCCCCTTCGGATGGTACAAGGCCTTCAAGATAAGCTGCAAGGGGCATCCCCTCTCCGAGCTCTCTAGGGAGATCGAGGGAGAGGAGACCGCCGAGGCCCCCAAGGGGGAGGAGCGCTTCATAGTGCTGCTTCCGGACGGAAGCGAGGTGGACCCCCAGGACTTCAAGCAGGGAACCGAGTGCTTCCAGATAATGATGGCCAAGGAGGCGCTTAAGAAGGACTGGCCATCCACCGGCGAGGTCAAGTACACCCGCCTGTGCAAGAAGTTCGGCATCAACTGGGAGAGCATGAGCGACTCCGGGCACATGTGCTTCTCGCCCAAGGGCGCCCTGATGTTCGACCTGGTGGCCGACTACTCCTCGCGCATCGTGAATGACATTTCCCTTCCGGTTTACACCGTCCGCGGCACCAACATGTTCAGCCTGGACGAGGGGCCGGTGGCCGAGCACGCCAAGCTCTTCGGCGATCGACTCTACGTCATCAAGGGGGAGAAGCGCGACTTCGTCATGAGGTACGCCGCCTGCCACCAGCAGTTCGCCATGATGCGGCTCTGGAACATTAGCTACAAGACCCTGCCCTTCGGGGCCTTCGAGGTGGCCGACTCGTATCGCCTGGAGCAGTCCGGGGAGACCATGCTGTGCTTCCGCACCAGGCGGATGAACATGCCCGACCTGCACGTGGTGTGCAAGGACATCCCCGAGTCCGAGGACTGGTTCTCCAGGCTGGACGAGCGCATCTTCAAGGAGGCCAACGACCTGGGGCGGGACTATGAGATGCTGGTCAACTTCTCCTCCTGGAACGCCTACCAGCAGCACAAGGACATGCTCATGGAGATCGTGCGCAAGCACGACAAGCCCGCCCTGCTGCACTTCTACCCGGAGGGCATCAACTACTACTGGACCGTGAACATCGAATATCACATCCTGGACGATCTGAAGCGCGCCAGGGAGATAGGCACGGTTCAGATAGACGTGGGCAACGCCCAGCGCTTCGGCATCACCTACACGGACGAGGGAGGCAAGAAGGTCTTCCCGGTGATACTGCACACCGCGGTCATCGGCACGATCGAGCGTTACCTGTATATGCTGTTCGATACCGCGGTGCGCATGGAATCCCAGGGGAGGCTGGGCACCCTGCCCACCTGGGTCCTGCCGGAGCAGGTGCGCTTCATGAACGTCTCCGAGGCCCACCTGGAAAGGGCCAGGGAGCTGGCGGACAGGGTGCGCAAGGCCCAGATACGCGTCGGGCTGGACGACCGCTCCGAGACGGTGGGAAAGAAGGTCCGGGAGGCCAAGCAGGACTGGGTCGGCTACGCCATCGTGATCGGGGACAAGGAGATGGGCTCCGGAACCCTGACCGTGTACGATCGGGCGCAGAACAAGAACGTGGATATGACCGTGGACGAGCTGATCGCCAAGGTGCGCGGGGAGATTGGGGACATGCCCTTCCGCCCCATGTACCATCCCAGCGAGCTCAGCCGACGCGTGGACATGTGAGGTCGTAAAAGTGCGGATCGTGGAGGTAAACGCCTTCCATCATCCTTTTATGGGCGGAATAGAGAATCGCCTCCATCACGTCTGCAGGCGATTGGGCAGGGACCACGAGGTCTTCGTGCTCACCAGCCGCCTGCCCGGCACCGCCGAGCGGGAGGAGATGGACGGGTACACCGTGGTGAGGCTGCCCTCGCGCTTCATCGACCTCTACAATCCCCCGTACGTGCACATCTCCAAGGTTCGCGAGGCCCTAAAGGAACTGTCCCCGGACCTGGTGGACCTGCACTACCGCTGGGCCGGCTCGCTGACCGACGGGGTGCTGAGGTTCCCCGGGCCCAAGGTGTACACGTGCCACAACACCCTGGGCGAGGGAATGGGGATCACCCATTACTTCAGCGAGCTGAACGACCGCATGTTCCTGCGCAACCTGCACCGGTTCGACAAGGTGGTGTGCGTCTCCGACTACATGCGCCGGGACGTGGCCGCGCGCGGTTTCTCCGAGGATAAGCTGATCACCATCTATAACGGCGTTGAGATCCCCGAGGTGCAATGCAGCGATGGGGACTTCATCCTGTCCCTGGGGCGCATAGTCCGCCTGAAAGGCTTGGATACCCTGATACGGGCCATGGCGCACACGGATTGCCAGCTCAAGATATGCGGGGAGGGGCCGGAGCGCAAGAACCTGGAGAAGCTCTCGCACCGCATGGGGCTGACCGACCGCATCGACTTCATGGGCTGGCTGAGCGAGGAGGAGAAGCTGAGGATGCTGTGCGACTGCCGCATGTTCGTCATCCCCTCGGTGCACGAGGCCTACGGGATGGTGGCCGCGGAGGCCATGTCCTACGGCAAGCCGGTCATCGCCTCCGACACCGGCGGGCTCCCGGAGGTGTTGGGGGACGCGGGAGTGCTCTTCCCGGTGGGGGACGAGGAACGCCTGGCGCAGGAGATAGGTTCCCTGGACAGGGACCAGGGCAGGCGTATGGCCCTGGGGAAGGCGGCCCGGGAACGCATGAAGGCCTTCACCTGGGACGAGATAGCCCGACGGACCGCCAGCACCTACGAGGAGCTGCTCAGCGGTCGGAGATGACCACCTGGCACTGGTCCATATGGCACACGTCCGCGTAGGCTAGATCGAAGGCCATGTCCAGGACGTGGCCGGCGTAGTTTCGGTCATCGCTTATGAAATGCAGATGGAAGCCGGGGACGTTTATCCCCGCCAGGCCGTCGGTCAGCAGGAAGCCGACCATGGTCCCCTGCACCCCATGCAGCTCCATGACGGTCTGATTGGCGACCACGTCCGCCAGCGGTGGATAGGGTTCCTGCTGCCCGGGAACGCTCCGTATGGTCAGGTTCAGGAAGGTGGCGTCGATCAGTATACCGTACGCCAGGTATCCGGATGAGGCTATGGAGCCAAGACGCTCCCTCAGCTCGGAGTAGTCATCGATATCCACCAGCTGATATTCCAGGCCGAAGTTGAACTCCACGAGCTGGACGAAGGGCACCATGGTCCCCTCGGGCACCTCCACGGGACGCAGGTCGGTCCCTGCCCGGTAGGCCACCCCGTCCAGGATGATCATCTCCCCGTCGATGCCCTCCACGGTCCCGATGCCGTGGTCCCCGTGCTCCAGCAGTTCTCCTATGGCCATGCCGCCGCCGAAGCCGCCGTGGTTCAGCCGCTCATAGGTGGACACCTGGAAGTAAACCCCTGAATTTGATTCGGCGGCCGGTTCCCCTGGCGCTGCCCAATACCCCACCAGTCCGCCGGACATCACCAGGATGGCCACGCCCACGACCGTGAAGAGCTCTCCCGCCTTGACCATGGCCGATAAATTACATTGATGAATATAAAATTAGGCGTGGGAAGGGGTTTGGGAGGGTATCGTTCACTTCAGCTTTTGGATGGCGGCCACGACCGCGTCGCCCATCTGCCCGGTGGTGGCCTTTCCGCCCAGGTCCTGGGTGTACACCCCGCTGTCGAAGGCCCCCCGGACGCCCCTGAACACCACCTCGCCGAGGTCCCTCCGGCCCAGGTTGTCCAGCATCATCTTGACCGCCAGGATGGTGGCCACGGGGTTGATGCGGCCCATCCCCTTGTACTTGGGCGCGGAGCCGTGCACCGGCTCGAACATGGAGATGCCCTGGGGGTTGATGTTGCCGCCGGGAGCTAGACCGAGCCCTCCGGTCACCTCGGCCAGCAGGTCGGTGATTATGTCCCCGAACATGTTGGGGACGGCCACGACCCGGAACTTGTCGGGGTTCTTCACCAGGGCCATGGTCATGGCGTCCACATACATGTAGCCGTGCTCCTTGCCGGCCCGGCGGCACTTGTCGTCCCAGACCTCCCTCCACAGGGAGTAGATGTTGCTGCAGACGTTGGCCTTGTCCACCACGGTGATGTAGTTCTCCCCGATCAGGTTGGAGAAGTCAATGACGTGGTCCGCGAACCGCTCTATGTTCTTGCGGGACATCATGCCGATCTCGAAGGCGAAGTCGTCGGCGGCGTCGGCGTTGGCCTCCAGCCTTACCTTCATGTCGTAGAGCTGGCGCTTCACCCGCAGGTCCAGCACCCCCTTCCCGTTGGACACCCGGCCTCCCGCCCCGATGTAGTAGTCCTCGGTGTTCTCCCTGAACACGTCGATGTTGAAGTCCGCGTCCCTCTTCAGGCGGCCGAAGGGCTTCCAGAGGGGCGCAGGACGGTGGTTGATGTACTGGTCGAAGTGGAAGCGCAGGGCCAGAAGTATGCCCTTCTCCAGCACCCCGGGCCTCACCCGGTCGTCGCCTATGGCCCCCAGGAAGATGGTGTCGAACTTCCCCAGCTGGGCCAGGTCGTCCTCCCGGACCAGGTCCCCGGTGCGCAGGTATCGCTCCGAGTTGATCTCGAACTCCTGGAAATCGAACTGGAACGCGTAGTTCTCGGACAGGACGTCGAGCACCTTCATCCCCTCGGCCACGACCTCCGGTCCGATGCCGTCCCCTGGCAGTACCGCTATTTTGAACATCTCTTCTCCTCCTTGATCTTGGCCATGAGGCCGCCCTTGTCTATGAGCTCCTGGACGAACCGGGGGAAGGGGGCGAAGCTCCACTCCCTGCCCCTGGTGACGTTCCTGATCACTCCCTTGGCGAAGTCCACGGTGAGCTCGTCGCCGTCCTCCGCCTCCACCTGGCATTCCACGGGAAGCAGGCCGGTGTTAATGCAGTTGCGGTAGAATATCCTTGCGTAGCTCTCGGCCACCACGCAGGATATGCCCATCTGCAGCAGGGCGCGCGGGGCGTGCTCGCGGCTGGACCCGCAGCCGAAGTTGCGGCCGGCCACGATGATGTCGCCCCGCTTCACCTGTTTGGCCATCTCCGGCCTGACCTTCTCGAAGGCGAAGGTGCCCAGCCTATCGTTGTTGTCGCTGGTGAGCCTTTCGGCAGGGATTATCTGATCGGTGTCCACATGGTCTCCGAAGCGCCACACCCTTCCCTTCACGTCCCTCATTGCGCCACCTCCAGGTCCCGGGGGTCGGTGATGCGGCCGGTGACCGCCGAGGCCGCCACCACCGCCGGTCCGGCCAGGTATACCTCCGAGTCGCGGTGCCCCATCCGGCCGATGAAGTTCCGGTTGGTGCTGCTCACGCACCTCTCCCCCGGGGCCAGTATGCCCATGTGCCCACCGAGGCAGGCGCCGCAGGTGGGGCCGGACACGAAGGCCCCGGCCTTGGAGAACTCGGCGAGCAGCCCTTCCGCCATGGCCTGGTCGAAGACCTTTACCGAGGCGGGAACGACCACCATGCGCACATCGGGATGCACCTTGCGGCCGCGCAGCACCTCCGCCGCCAGCCGGAGGTCCTCTATCCGGCCGTTGGTGCAGGAGCCCAGATAGGCCTGGTCGATGGTGACGTCCACATCCCTGGCCTTGCGGCCGTTGGAGGGCAGATGCGGCAGGGCCACCATGCTCTCCAGCTCAGACAGGTCGTATTCCAGGGTGCGTTCGTATACCGCGCCATCGTCGGCGAAGGCGGCCTTGAAGCCGTCCTTGCGCACGGTCTTCATGTAGGCCACGGTGGCCGCGTCGCACGGGAATATCCCGGCCTTGCCGCCGGCCTCTATGGCCATGTTGGAGACGCTCAGCCTCTCGGAGACGCTGAGCGAGGCCACCCCGGTGCCGGCGAACTCCAGGGCCTTGTAGGTCGCACCGTCCACCCCGATATCGCTGATCAGCTTGAGCACCAGGTCCTTGCCGCCCACGTACCGGGAAGGCCGTCCGGTCAGCAGTACCCTTATGGACCCGGGCACCTTGAACCACAGCCTGCCGGTGGCGAACACCGCCGCCGCCTCGGAACTTCCGACCCCGGTGGCGAAGGCGTTCACCCCGCCATAGGTGCAGGTGTGCGAATCCGCGCCGACCACCAGCGCCCCTGGGTAGGCGAACCCGTGGTCCAGCATGACCTGGTGGCATACGCCCCCTCGGCCCACCTCGAAGTAGTTGCGGATCCCCCAGCGTTTGGCGAAGTCCCGCATCTCCTTGGCCTGCTTGGCCGAGGCCACGTCCTTGTTGGGGACGAAGTGGTCGGGGATGAGCACGATCTTGTCGCGCACCGGTTCGCATTCCAGGGCCTCGAACTCCTGGAAGGCCAGCGGACCGGTGACGTCGTTCACCATGACGTGGTCCACGTCAGCCTCCACGATGTCCCCGGCCACGGCGTCGTGGCCGGACTTCATGGAAAGTATCTTCTCCGAAATGGTCTTGGGATGGTTGGTTTTCAATGTGCTCACTCCTAGGTCTTGTGCCGGGACAGCAGGCGGTCGACGGCCCCCATGGCCGCGTCGACGCTGGTGAGCACGATGTCCGAACCTATGCTCTTGCCCACCGACATCACCTTCTCGTCCCCGTTCATCCTCAGCTTCACGGTCACCTCGCACAGCGCATCGCTCCCTCCGGTGATGGCGTTGAGCCTGTACTCCACCAGGGTTATGCTCTCGCTGACCGCCGACCGGATTGCGTTGAGGGCCGCGTCCACCGGCCCTATGCCCACCTCCGAGGAGCGGACGGTCTTCCCGTCCACCTCGATTATGACCGTTGACGTGGGGGTGATGTTCATGCCGGTGAATACGGTGAACTCCTTCAGCTTGACGTGCCGGCGCTCCTTGTCCGCCTGACCCTGGATGTGCATGGCCAGGGCCACCAGCTCAGCGTCGTCGACCTCCTTGCCGCTCTCCGCCAGCCGCTTGATCTTCTCCACCACGCTGCCCAGCATATCGTCGGGCAGACATATCCCGTACTGCCCCAGCTTCTCCTTCACGGAATGGGCCCCGGTGTGCTTGCCTATCACGATGTTGCGCTGCATGCCCACCAGCTCCGGGGAGAAGGCCTCGTAGGTCGAAGGGTCCTTCAGGACCCCGTGCACGTGTATGCCGGATTCGTGGGCGAAGGCGTTGTTGCCCACGATGGCCTTGGTGTCCGGGATGGCCATGCCGGTCATCCGGGAGACCGCCCTGGAGGTCATCCCCAGCTTCCTGGTGTCCACGTTGGTGCGCGTGTTCATGAAGGCCAGCAGCCCCATGACCACCTCCTCCAGGGCCGCGTTGCCGGCGCGCTCCCCCAGCCCGTTTATGCAGACGTGCACCTGACGGGCACCCTTCCGCACCGCGGCCAGGGAGTTGGCCACCGCCAGGCCGAAATCGTCGTGGCAGTGCGCGGAGAGGGGGACCTTGGTGACCTTCATGACCTCGGAGACCAGGTATTCCATGGCCGCGGGGGACATGGTCCCCACGGTGTCCGGAAGGTTGATCTTGTGCACCCCGGCCTCCTGCACCGCCACATGCATCTCCTTCAGGAAATCCAGGTCCGTGCGGGTCCCGTCCTCGCAGGAGAACTCCACGATGACCCCGCGGGAGCGCGCGTACTCCACGGCGTCCACCGCCCGGGCCTTGACCTGCTCCCGGGTCATCTTCAGCTTGTTCTTCATGTGGCCCTCGGAGGTGGCGATGAAGGTGTGCACGTAGTTCACGCCGCTGTCCACCGCCGAATCGATGTCCTCCTTGGAGCACCTGGCCAGGCCGCAGACCTTGGCCCGCAGGCCCAGGGAGCTTATGCGGCGTATGGCCTCCTGCTCCCCCTTGGAGGTCCGGGGGAACCCGGCCTCGATGACATCCACCCCCAGCTCGTCCAGGAGCTGGGCTATGCGGACCTTGTCGTCCAGGGAAAGGGCCACGCCGGGCGTCTGTTCCCCGTCCCGGAGGGTGGTGTCGAGGATCTCGACCTTCTCCGGAGTGGCCGGGTCCAGGGCCAAGCGGTTGAAGTGACTGGTGAATATCCTGTCTGCCTCATTCCCGCCACGGGCGCTGTAGTCCTGACTGCACGACGATCGAAGTTCGGTCACGATAACCACCTCTCACATCCAAGGTCGCAGCGATGAGTCGATTTAAGCACGCAAAAGACCGTGTTTTCCCACGATAATGATGCTCATCGCCATACCTCGTATGTACGAAAGGGGAACTCTGAACATATTATATAATCATTGCTAAGGCATGGCACGCTTCAGACGCCCCGCCTGTCGCCCCATATTATCTTGTGCAGCTGAGGCAGGACCCTGACCTCCAGGCCGCGGTCCAGAACGAACCTCACCACTGGCTCCAGGGTCAGGCCTCCCACCGGAGTTAGGATCACTGGACATCGGGGAGCGTTCTTCACGACGACGTCCCTGGCCGTCTCCAGGTCCTCCTTGTCGGCCACCACGAACTTGAGCTGGTCCTTGGGGCCCAGCAGGGCCAGGTTCCCCGTCCTCATCCTGGCCTCCTGACCTGAGGATGGGCACTTGTAATCCATGCTTATCCGCAGGTCGGGGTGGTCGGGCAGACCCTCCAGGGAGAGGGAGCCGTTGGTCTCCAGGACCACCACCTTGCCCGCGTCCAGCAGGAGGGATATCAGCTCGCGGCTCTCCTTCTGGAGGAGCGGCTCCCCTCCGGTAATGCAGACGTGCCTGACCCGATAGCCCCTGACGCTGTCCAGGACCCTGGGCGCATCCATCTCGATCCCGCCCTCGCCGGCGTAGCGCGTGTCGCACCAGCTGCAGTCCAGGTTGCAGCCGCTGAGACGGACGAACACCGTGGGCAGCCCCATGGTCAGCCCCTCACCCTGGATGGACAGGAATATCTCGTTTACCAGCATCCCTATTCCTCGTAGGGCACCGGGTCCTTGGCCCCGGCCTCCTTGAAGCCCTTGAGGCGCAGAACGCAGGAATCGCAATGCCCGCAGGCTTTCTCCCCTCCGCGGTAGCAGCTCCAGGTGAGGTGCAGGGGTGCCTCCAGCTTCAGGCCCATCCTGACGATCTCGGCCTTGGTCTTGCGCAGTATGGGGTGCTCGATGCGCACCGGATGGCCCATGACGCCCCTCTTGGTGCCCACATCCAGCATGTTCTCGAAGGCCTGGAAGAACTCCGGACGGCAGTCGGGATAGCCGCTGTAGTCGATGGAGTTGGCCCCAATGAACACGCTGCTGGCCTCCCGGCTCTCGGCCAGGCCCGCGGCGATGCTGAGGAACACTATGTTGCGGGCGGGCACATACGTTTCCGGGATGTCGTAGCCTATCTCCTCCACCGTGCGGTCGGGAACCGGTATGTTCTGATCGGTCAGGGCGCTGCGGAAGCTGGTGAGGGGGAAGTTCATGACAATGTGCTCCACCCCGTAATGGGAGGCCACGGCCCTGGCTGCATCCAGTTCCCGCTGGTGCCTCTGCCCGTAGTTGATGGTCAGGGCGGTGACCGCGAAGCCCTGGCGAAGGGCGCAGGCCATGGTGACCGTGGAGTCCAGGCCGCCGGACAGGAGGCAGATGGCCTTCATCTCCTCGCCCCCAGCTTCCTGCTGGCCCAGGCGCTCTGGCCCAGCTCCTCGTGCACCCCCACCTCGATCTCCTTGACGTTGGAGGGAAAGTCCACCAGGTCCACCACCTTGCCCAGGATGTACCTGCAGAGCTCCTCGGCGCTGCTCTCCTCGGTGGGCAGCAGGACCACGTCCTCCTTGGGCAGGGCGTACTTCTTGCCGTCGGCCTTGATGAACACCTCGTCGCCCAGTGCCACGGTGATCTTCTTGGAGTTAGCGGGCACCAGCACCCGGTGGTCAAGCTCCTCGGCCAGGGCCCGAAGCTCCTTCTTAAGGGGAATGAAGTCCATGACCATTCCGTCCTTCCCCACGTCCCCGTGCAGCTTCATGCTGACCACGTAGGTGTGTCCGTGCAACCGGCCGCACTTCTGATGGCCGGCGATGAAATGACATGCCGAAAAGCGGATGCCCGCGTACTCCCCGTCGATCTCAAGCCTCATTGGAACCCCTGGTCCCTAATAGCCCCTGTGAATGATAATCATTTTCCCTGGGGCGCCAGTGCGGATGCCAGGGCGATGGAGTCCGCATAGCATCTCTTGGCCCGGGAGGTGTCGATGAACACCTTGTCCAGGTTGAGTATTGGCGCGCCCATGGAGATGCAGCCGTCCACCAGGTGCATGGTGCGGAATATTATGTTCCCGCTTATGCCGTCCGGTGCGATTATCAGGTTCCTGGTCCTGACCGCCTCCTCGATCAGTATCTGGCAATGGGTTACGGAGAACCCCTCCAGGCGGCCGAGCCTCTCCACCTCCATCGCCTCGTCTATGGTGCGGTCAACCTCCGGGCTCCTGCCTATGTCCCCCATACGCCCGCCGGAGAGCACCCCGGCCTCCATCTCCACACCCAGCTGCCGGAACAGTATGGCCGAGAGGCGCAGGAACTCGAGCTTGTGGGCCACCCCCCACCCCTCGTCCACGCCCACTGGTGCCAGGAAGAACATCCTTCCCCCCTTGGGCTGCATAAGCGCCGCCCGCAGGAGATGGTCCAGGGAAAAGGCCCGCTTGACCTCGGCCATGGTCTGGTTGGCGCTGAGGTCCCCTCGGACCGCGGCCTGCACCTCCCCGCCTTTAAGCGCCCTGACCATCTCCTCCGGTGAATCGAAGGTCACCACCTCGGCGTACCCCTTGCGCTGGGCGGCGCGGACGCTGCTGCGCACCTTGCGGGTGTCCTCGCCCAGGCCTATGCCCACCCGTGCCCGGTTCTCCACCGCCCTCCGGAATATCTGTTCAGGGGCAAGCATCGCCAGGAGATTCCCCACCACCAATATATTTTATTCATTCCCACCGGCCGGGGGATCATTCCATGCGGCCCTTGATGCGGGCCTCGAACTCCGCCTCGTCCTCATAGCGGTATATGTGCTTGGGCTTGAGCTGGCCCAGGGACCGCCCGGCCTTGGCCCGGTCGTCGATCTCCGCCTGCACGTGCACGTATGCGGACGGTTCGGCCACCATCACCTGCAGCCGGCCCAGCTCGTTCCCCATCTTCAGGGTGCCCAGCAGGTCGTTGCATTCGTGCAGCAGCTTTCTCAGCACCATCTTTTCGAAGGCCCTCCGCTCCGTCACCGGCCGCTCAGGGATAATGAGGAATACCAGGCGGGAAGGCCTTGCTCCCACATCGTATAGCTCCCACCAGCGGATGTTGTCTGATCGCTGCAGGGCCTCCTGGATGTGTCGGGAGTATATCTTGCAGCCCAGGTAGTTGCCGCTCTCGTCCTGGGCCTCGAAGTCCAGGGTGTCCACCGACCTCCCCATCATCTTGATGGAGGGGGCGATCACCTGCGCCGGACCGTCGTCCATGCTGACATCGGTGGAACAGCATGGGTCCAGCACCTCGATGAGGTCCCCGGTGGCGTAGCGTATGAGCGGCAGGCATTCCCCGCTGCGAGTGATCACCAGCTCCCCCTTCATACCCGCCTTCCACTCCGTCCACGGGATGGCCCTCAGGGGCGTCCGGTCCTTCTTGGACACCTGGACCTCCCGAGGGTCGGCCAATTCCGGGATGACCCCGGGAAGGAAGCACTGCAGGCCCTCCTGTCGCGGCCGGAACTGGGCAGCTATCAGCGGACACTCGGTGCTGCCCATGACATCATGCGCGCCCATCTGGGGATAGTACTCGTCCAATGACCGGAGGTAGGGGCTCAGCGGCTCCGCGTACGATATGGCGAGCCTGATGTTCCTGACGTTATCCTTCAGCCGCGGCAGGTCTATGCCCAACATCATGGCCCGGGCGGCCAGCCTGGCCAGGGGTCGGGGCAGGTGGTAATTGTTGCGGACCGCCCTCTCAACTATCGAAGGGAAGTAGTCCGGCTCGTGGACTATCCGCCCGATCATGTACAAGAGCAGGGGCGTCCCGGCCATGTACACGAACGGATCGGAACGAGAGGCGACCACCAGAGCATGGCGCAGGTCTGTATCCTTGGCCAGCAGAGTGGAGGTCAGCCTGCCTCCCAGCACCAGGCTGGCATTGTGCAGGGTGGGACCGGACACCAGCGGTTCCTCGCCGGCGATGCTCCATCCCGTGTCCCCCGACCTAAGCCCGATAACGTATCCGAAAATGGCATACCTCTGGGCCATTTCATTGATGTCCATGGCAGAATAGTACACCCGCTTGGATACCCCGGTGTAGCCTGAGGTATGGTAGAACCTTTCCGCGGGGGTGAGGAGGCATCTCTCAAGACCGTGCTCATTGAATGCCCGGTCGATGTGGTCATACCCGGTGACAGGAAGGCGCTGCAGGTCCTCCCAGCTGGAAACGTCCACCCCATGATGATCGTAGACAGGGGAGGCGGAGGCGCGGGCCACCTCGGACCTTAGGACGGCGAGGTGTTGGCTTTCAAAATCGGCCAGGCCCTTGGACAGGAACGAGATGACCTCTGACCTTAGCGTACCCGGTGCGGAGGAACCGTCTCCCACGCCCCCTTGAACTCGGAGGAAATATAAAATCTAGTTGGGGGTGTCGCCCTCCAGTATCTGATCGAGACGGTACTCCTCCATGCTCCTGAGGCCCAGCACCATCTCCAGCTCCCAGGGGGTCAGCAGGGGGATGGGATAATGCGGACCGTCGTCTATGGCCAGCCTGGGGCAGGCGGTGCTGACCGCGGCCTCCGCACGATAGGCCATGAGGGCTTCGGGACGGACCTCGTTGAGCAGGACCAGGTCCGCGGCCATTCCCTTCTCCCGGAGATGCCCTTGGCACCGCAGGGCCGCGGCGTCCCTCCTCTGACCGGGCTTGTCGCACACGATCACCAGCCAGTCCCGGGCGTCCCGGGCCTTGGCCATGGCCGCGTAACGCTGGCGCATGACCTTCTCCCGGGCCTCCTCCAGATCGACCACCGCCCCCCGGTAGGGGTCCATGGAGAGGACAGGGAGGCCGGTGCCCAGGGCCACGGCCAGTGGATGGAAGTATCCGCTGCCCAGGAAGACGAACTGCTCCACCTGGTCCATTATCGCCAGTGCGGAGGTGACGTTGCAGCCCAGCACCTGACCCGGAGAGGCGGTTCGACGGTCCCCCTTCCCTACCACGGCCTTGATCCCCAGAGCATCCAGGGCTTGAACGGCTTGGGGCAGTAAATGCACGTGCTGGGCCGTGGCCACCAGCCCCACCTTGGACCGCAGCAGCCCTGCGTTGTCGCTGAGCCCCCTGACCACGTCAAAGTCCATGCGCACCTCCAGGAAGATTGTGGGCAGCACGGGCCCCAGGTCGGGCATGGGAGCATGACCTACATGCACCAGCATGTCGACGCCCGCGGGCGTCCTCAGGTCGCAGGCCCCGTAGCAAGGGTCGCCCATGATCAACACCCGGCTGCCGGTGGCCTCCTCGATCTCCCTGGCCATGGTCCGGGCCCTGGTCCTCAGGCCTTCCGGCACCTGCAGGGCCACCACGGCGGCCCTTCGCCCCTTGATCTCGGATATGGCCCGCTCCAGTTGAAGGTCCATCACTCGACCTCGCCGTCGTTGATCTCGATCGGGGCCTCCGCGTTCTTCTGGCCGTTGCGCTTGGTGTGGAGCTCCATGTAGAAGGCCCCCATTGAAGCGAGCACGGTGGACAGCAGGACCACCACCACCGTCACGCCCAGGATGGCCGTGGCGGTCTCCTTGTCGAATATGAGAGGATATGAGAAGGGAATGGAGGCCATGACCGCGGCGGCCAGTCCCCGGGGCATCATGTAGAACAGCCCCATCTCGTCGCTGGCATCGAGGCCGATGTACTTGTCAGCAAGCAGCAGTGAGACGTACCTGGCGATGAGCAGGCCGAAGAAGACGATCAACCCCAGGAGAAGATACCAGGCGGTGAACTGGATGGTGGTCACCACCAGTCCCAGGTAGACGAAGAAGATGGTGCGTATAAGGAACGCGATCTCGTCGTGGAAGCGCTTGACCTTCTCCCCCAGGGCGAACTGCTCCCCCTTCTGCTTGAGCACCATGGCGATCTCGTCCCAGTTGCCGATGGTCAGACCGAACACCAGAACGGCGATGGCCCCGCCGCCGGCCCTGTCCACCAGGAAATTGGTCGCGGAGAACACTATCAGCATGGCGGCGATGGTGATCATGTAGGAGTAGGGCTGGTTCTTCATCCGCTGCAGTATCTTGGTCCACAGGATCCCGGAGATGATGCCGATCATAGTGGAGACCAGGAAGGAGCTGACCAGCAATTCCACCCCACTGAGCAGGTCGGCGCCATCCTGACTCATGAACACGATGATGGAGGTGGCCACCACTATCACCAGCACGTCGGTGATGGCCGATTCCAGGGTGAGGACCATCTTGAGCTTTGTGGATATCCTCAGGGCAGTGATGATGGGGATCACGATGGCCCCGCTGGTTCCGCCCACGATGGCCCCCAGGAGAAGGCAGGTCTCCAGGCTCCAGCTGGTGAGGAAGGTCAGGATCAACCCGGTTATCAGCATGGAGGCGGTGAAGGCTATGACCGTTTGGATTATGGACTTGCTGAAGGACCTCACCACGTCGGCTATGGCCAGGTCCATTCCGGCCTGGAACATTATTATGGCCAGAGCGGCCGCGGCCACGTATGGGGTGAAGGCCTCCAATCCATGGGCGGCCTCGCTGTTTATCAGTCCGATGCCACCCGGACCGAGGGTGATGCCCAGCACCATCAGGATCAGGACATCGGGGGCCTTGAAGCGCCTGAACAGGTAGTTCGATATGAAACCCATGAAGATTATGGCGCCTGCGGCCAGGAACAGAGTGTCAGCGTCCAAGGGAGACCCGTGATGTAAAAGGAATGATTATTAATAAGTCTTCCAGAGGGGAAAAGTAAGGGAAGAAGGGGGTTTGGGCCCTACTTGACCAGCTCAGCGCCCTTCTCCACTTCTATGAAGCAGGGGGTGGGCAGCTTGAGCGAGGCCTTCCACAACGCCTCCTTGGCGCTGTTGAAGTTGGAGGCGGGTATCCTCACGGTCAGGACGGTCTGTCCGGCGTGCACGCGGGCGGCGGTGCCCACGTTCTTGCCGAAGGCCCCCCTCATACCGCTGGAGACACGGTCGGCACCGGCGCCGGTGGCGAGCTTGTTCTCCCTCAGCACGTGGTGGGGGTATATCCTGAACTTTATGTGGTAGTTGCCTCCGGGGGTCTTGGACATCACCCTGTTGCAGGCGATACGGGCGGCCTCCATGGCGGTGTGCCTGATCTGACAGGTCTCCTTGACCTTGAGGTTAATAGTGATGGGGAAATCTCCATTGGTGATCCCCAGGTCGAAAGTGTTGATCCTCAGGGCGGGAACTCCACCCATGTACTCCCTTCGGGTGAAGGCCTGTCCCGTGAGCCTCCGATACATCCTTGCCGGCTTTCTGGCCATATCATATCACCTATGTACTTGTATAGCGACGGGATGGCTACATTCATATTTTCCTATATAAGGCTGATGGATATGAGACAGGCGCCATCCAACGCTGAAGGGAGGAAAAAGTTACTTGCATGAATACCTTTGCCTGGAGGGGAGCAGGATGCGCATGTATTACGAGGTGGCGGGCGAGGACGGACTGGACCTGATAGAGCCCCTTTGGTTGGAGCTCAGGCAGATGCACCGGGCGAGGTCGACGCACTTCAGGGACTCCCTGGGAGCCAAGACATTCCAGCAGCGGCGGGATGAACTTCTGGAGAAGGCGTCCTGGGGCCTGATGAGGGTGGAACTGGCAAGGGACGAGCAGGGCAGACTTGTGGGTTATTGCGTGGCCACCATCGACAACCTGATGACCGGGGAGGTGGATTCCCTGTTCGTGACCTCCATGGCCCGGGGCATGGGCATCGGCACCCGCCTCATGGAGGGGGCGATGCGATGGATGGAGGCGATGGGGGCGAAGAGGCGGGTGCTCAGCGCGATAGTGGGGAACGAGGAGGTGCATTCCTTCTACGCTCGGTTCGGCTTCCTGCCAAAGAGCGTCATCCTGGAGAGGCCTTCTAACGCTGGAGGCCGCCCGGACAAACCTATTTAATGAAAAGGCATTATGGCTCCCTCAAGGAGAATCCTTTGAGCAGGAAGAAGGTGCCGAACAGCCAGGTCCGGGGCATAGCCCGGAAGAGGATGGAGGTCCTGGTCTCGCTTTCGGAGAAGGAGGCCTTGGGCGGGAACATGGAGCGGGCCAAACGCTACATGACCATCGCCAGGCGCATCTCCGGCCGGAACAAGGTCCCCATGCCCGAGCGCGCATTGTACTGCCGCCGCTGCTCCACCCCGCTTATACCCGGGCTCAACTGCCGGGTGCGCCTGCGCAACCAACGCGTTGGAACCCATTGCCTGGTATGCGATGCGGTCAGGAGGACCCCGTACGTCAAGGAGATGGAGGAGAGGAGATCATGCCGCCGAGGACTGTGAAGGACATCAAGAGGGTGGGGCATGGGCTGAAGCCCACCGTGCACGTGGGCAAGGACGGGGTCACCGAAACCCTCATCGAGGAGATCATTAAGCAGGTGAAGGGGCGCAAGGTGGTCAAGGTCAGACTGCTCCCCAGCGTGGATGAGGACCGCGGAGAGGTGGCCAATGAGCTGGCCTCCCGCTCGAACTCCGTGCTCATAGAGGTGGTGGGGCACACCGTGCTGCTCTGCGAGCGGCGCTATATGGAAGGCAAAGGGGAAGATCTCTAGGGTGAGCTAAGTGTTGGACGTCAACGTCATCAGGAACGACCCCGAGGCCATACGGACCATGCTCAGGAACAGGACCTACAGCGAGGATGTCCTGGACAGTTTCCTGGAGCTGGACGCGGCCTGGAGAGGGGTCGTGGAGGAAGGCAACCGGCTGAGGAAGCAGAGGAACGAGGCCTCGGTGCGCATCTCCAAGCTCAAGGGCCCGGAGAAGGCTGAGGCGGTGGCCGAGATGAAGAGCGTGGCCTCCCGAATAGGCGAGCTGGAATCCCAGGCCGGAAGATTGGAGGCGGAGAGGGACGAGCTCATCCTGCTGATCCCCAACATACCTCATGAGAGCGTGCCCGTGGGGGACTGCTATGACAAGAACAGGATGGTGATGGAGCACGGCAAGGTCCGCAGGTTCGATTTCCAGCCCAAGGACCATATCACCCTGGGCGAGGACCTGGACATCATCGACTTCCAGAGGGGGGTCAAGGTCGCCGGCAGCGGGTTCTTCGTGCTGAAGGGGGACGGGGCCCGGATGGAGCGCGCCCTCATCAACTACATGCTGGACCTGCATCACCGACAGGGATACACCGAGATATTCCCGCCCGTGGTGGTGAACCGCGCGGCGGTCATCGGGACCGGGCAGTACCCCAAGATGAAGGATGACATGTACTGGTGCGAGAGGGACGACCTGTGGCTGAACCCAACCGCGGAGGTCCCGGTCACCAACCTCCTTCAGGACGACATACTGGCCAAGGAGGATCTGCCCATCTACTACACCGCATATCTGCCCTCGTTCAGGAGGGAGGCGGGCCGGCATGCGGAGATGAAGGGGATGATCCGCGTGCACGAGTTCAACAAGGTGGAGCTGGTCAAGTTCGTCCTTCCGGACGGTTCGTTCCAGGAGCTTGAGTCCCTGGTGAATGACGCGCAGGACGTGCTGAGGGGGCTTGAACTGCCATTCAGGACCCTGCTCCTCTGCACCGGGGACATGGGCTTCGCCTCAGCCAAGACCTATGACTTGGAGGCCCACGCCCCAGGGACCGGAAGCTGGCTGGAGGTCTCCTCCTGCAGCTGCTTCACCGACTTCCAGGCCCGCCGGGCCCGGGTGAAGTACCGCCCGGAGCCCCATCTCAAGAGCGAGTTCGTGCACACCTTGAACGGCTCTGGGCTGGCGCTGCCCAGGACCATGGTGGCCATCATGGAGAACAACCAGGACCGTGATGGTCGGATAGAGATACCCAAGGTCCTCCGGCCGTATATGCAGGGACAGGAACTGATAGAATAGGGGAAAACGTTTTTTCAGGCCGGGGACGGCCTTACTTCTTTCCCTTCTTGGGCGCTGCCTTCTTGGGCTTCTCCTCGACCTCTTCCTCTTCTTCCTCCTCTTCAGCCTCCGCTTCCTCGCCCTCTTCCATCTCTTCGTATCCCAGGAAGTCGAAGAGGTCCTCCTCCAGACCCTTCAGCACCTCAACGGCCTCTTCCTGCTCGCCTTCCTCAAGAAGGTCGATCGCCAGGGTCACCTGGTCCAGAAACTCCTCCAAGGTGCAGTCGAGCTCGTCTATCAGATCGTTCAGGCTTACCATGTGTTTTACCTCGGCCTCCAATATCCTTTGCGAATAGATAAGATATGGGGTATCACCGCCTATTTTTCCGGGTGTTCCGCCGGGTCCCATTCAGCGGTCCATCGGGTCCCCGTGAAGCGTGATCTTGCACAGCCAGACGTCGACGGACGTTCCCGGTGTGACCCCCAGTCCTGCCAGGGCGTTGGAGGGGACACCGCAGACCGCCACGCCCATCTCCACCGCCCATCCCTCCCTCCTTTGGCCCAGGAACAGGGAGAGCGCCTGGAGGTTGAGGTTGAGGGAGGTCTTGTAGCTTATCTCCAGTTCCACCCCCGGTGTCGCTATCATGCGCGGGATCCCGATCGAACCGAAGGCAGATATGCCCACCCAGGCCCCCAGCGGAGACCCGGGGGTGGAATGGCCGGCCTGGAAGGGGTCTCCGAAGGTGGAGACCAGGGAGCGCGCGGACCTTGCCAGATGATCCAGGACCTCGCCGAGAGTTCCGCACCTGAGAGCTAGCTCCATGCTCATCCCCGCCCTTGCCGTGGAGGAGGCCTCGGTGGCCGCGACCTCCAGGAAGAGGCTGATCTCCACCTCCTTGCCCATGATGTCCGCGGTAAGCCGCTCCGCGGTGCGCGCGAGGGTCCTCCGCAGTACCTCCGCCAGCGAATCCATGTCCAGATCCGTGGAGGTCAACTGGGACACCGCCTCGGAGACCGAGAAGACGAACGCTTCCTGAAGGTCGCTCATGTCCACGTTCGCCAGGAGGTCCGGCCCGTTGGAACGCCCCCTCGTTCCCTCCCTAAACTCCCACCGGTCCGCTCCGTCCCTGGCCCTCTGCCAGGTGCGTCCATCGTTCCAATAGTCGGTGGAGAACGGGGTGCTGTCCACCCTGCGACCGCTGGCGTCCCGGAGGATCACGCTGTCCTCGGCGGGAAATCCCTTGCCAAGGTTGTCCAGGGCTTGCTCGGAGAACTGATGGACCAGACGACCCTTGGGCATGAGAAGTCCGGTGACCAGGGCCAGGGATTGCTGGCCGTGGGTGGTTTGCAGTGTCCAACCGCTCAGGTCGATGGCCTCGTTGGTGGGATTGTAGAGTTCCACCCATTCCCGGCCCTCATCCTCCCCGGCCGGGTTGAGCTCGTACTCGTTGATGACCACTGAATCGGTCCGCCCTTCCAGCAGCTTGAAGGTGACGCCGGCGTCCACGCAACCCTTTATCCCAGGGATGGGAGTGGGTATGTTGGACAGCAGGGCCCCCACCCCCGGGACGTCGGAAAGTGCGAAGGTCACCTCGCGGTAGCATACCAACTCAGGCATAACCATCTCCAGGTAGCACCCGTCAACGAAGCCCCGGACCTCCACCATGTGGCGGAAGACGCTCATCAGGGGATCGATCACCAGATGCGCGACCCAATCGCTTCCGGAGAGCGAGGCGTTGGTGAGCAGGCTGAACTCACCCGCGGTCTTGGCCATCCGGGTGGTCACGGACAAAGCGCAGCCGGCGGCCTTCATGCCCATGGTGAAGGAGACGGGGACGCTGGCCCCCTGTGAGATGAGCTCCTTTGGATGGGTCCTGATGGTCATGGACACCCCCAGGAAGTTGAGGCTGAAAGCCCTCTCCCCGAACAGGCTGACCGCCCCCTCGATCAGGCGGCCCACGGCCCCGTTCAGGGTGTCGCGGATGAAGAGCTGGACCTTCTCCACCAGTTCCTGGACGGTCGAGGAGAGCACCTCCAGGGCCTTCGCGCTGGCGTCCAGCAGCCGGCTGACTGCCTCCTCGAGCATGCGGAACAAGCTTCCTATGCCGTCGGTGATCCATTCTATGGCCTCCAGCACTGGCCGCAGGGCCTGCTCCAACAGATCGGCGAGCTGTTCCTGCAGGGTGTTGATGTTCCTGTACTCCACGCCCATCAGCGGCAGGCCGGTCATCACCGCCAAAGTGCGGTCGGACCGTATGCGCACCTCCTTCTCCAAAAACATGTCCAGGCAGGCCACCCCTCCGCCTGGGCTGATCTTGACCCCCACTCCCCCGGTGAAATTGACCCTCCATACCGATTGGTAGGAGGCCCACACCCTCTTCAAAAGGTTGGTGTCGTGCAGCTGAGGATGCCCCTGGCCATCGGCCGAGTTGATGATAGGGTCCTGTATCGATATGACCAGGCCCTCACCGGGACCCTGGAGGGTGGGATAGCTCACCTCCACCTCTAGCCTCTCCAAGTACTTCCGGCCGCTGCGGTCCACCAGGGTGAAGTGAGATGACCCCGGCATTTCGACCTTGACCATATCGCCCTGCAGGGAAGAGGCATGGGACATCTCATCCAGAAGCGAGCGCACGCCTCCGCTCAAGGCCGCGCCCATCCCGGCCGTGGGGTCCCCCGAGCGCGCGATGATGTCGGCGATCATGGAACCTCCTTCCGACCCCTGGGGACGGTGGTCCATTCCCTCAAGGAAGTATCCCTGCAACCGTTCGGCCACCCGATCATAGGCCCCGCGTATGAGCGCCATGACCCCCCATTCATCGTCGGTCATGATGTGATAGGTGAGCAGTTGCAAGCCCTCATACGCCTTAATGTCCGAACCGGGGTTCTGCTCCATCACCCTGGTCAGAAGGTTCTCCGCCACGCTGTTCATCATGGAGAGGACGCAGGCATCCCTTTCCAGTATGCTGGGCCTGTTCTCCAGGAAGTACCTCTTGGTGGCCTCGGCCAGTGGGTCTGGAGAGCCGGGAAGGGCCGCGGCGTTCAACGCCGGCCTCACCCATTCATCCCTGTGCAGCAGCGCTCCGTCCAGGACCTGGCGGACCTCGTCCAGGAAGCTCAACCCGTCCCAGGGGTCCAGGGAGAGGTCCGTGGTCGGCAGGAACATGCTCGTCGATATCAGGTCCGCCGTCCTGGCTATCGAGGACCTCGCGGATTTCAAAATCTGGGCGGTACCCTTCTTGTACTGCTCGTGGAACTCCCCCCACCCCGGCCATTCCATCACATCGACCGTGGGTATGTCTGCGGCCACTAACCCCTGCAGACCCACGGTCACCGACCCTCCGCCGTTCAGCGGCAGGTCCATGCTGCGGTACGGAGCGTCGATGACCACGTCCGGGACACCGGCGCCGAAATAGCGGTACTGCGTGTCTGGTACCCCGGCCTCATCGAACTTGCCTTGCATCCATTCCCTGAACTGTTCCTCCAGCAGGTCCGTTCCGGACATTTGATCGATGATATCGTTGACGCTGAACACCACCTGGTCCCCGATCGATTCGACCGCGGAGACCAGGTCCATCAATCCCATGAACTCCATCCACCGGAGGGAGATGGGTTCGATCATGGAATAGATGACATGGGCGAATATCGCCCCCCAGTCCACCTCCTCGCAGCCATAGAGCGAGAGGAATACATCCGCCGGGTCCAGGCTCCCGCCCCGGGAGAGGATTCCCGTTATATGTTCCCAGCTTTGCCGCCCGTCCATGTGGTCCGTGAAGATCCCATAGCAGGGGGAGGCGTTCCGGAAGGTCTTATACTGGATGAGGATCAGGCCCAGGTCGATGGCGTTGATTACGTCCCTTTCCGTGATCATGGCCTTGACCCCCTGGCCAGGGGAATGAGTGGGAACGCCCCAGCCCTGCAGCCCGCGATAGGCGGCCAGGGATGCCAGCATACGATTGGTGAGCGAGCTCAGGGTGCCTAGGCCGTTCGACACCGATCCCTCGAAGCTCTCCAGGCGGTCCATCAGAAGTGGCCACGGGACCTTGGCCGGGGACCGGACCTCTTGGACCTTGGTCAGATTCCCGTCCTCACTGGCGACCCTGGTGCAAACGGTCCCGGTCAGCCCCACGTATGCGGGGATGAACGCCCCGGAATAGCTATCATCGGCCTCGGACTCGGCCAGGGGCAGACGCAGGAAGGATAGGCCGATGCGGCTGACGTCCACATGAACCGTGAATTCGGACCTCTGATATGGAAAGGCGCCTTCGACGGCGACCTCTAGTAATTCCTTGAACCCCTGCGACATGGAGGTCTCGTTGCCCGCGGCGCCCGTGGATGAATCCAGAAGGGCCTGCAGGCACAGGTCCTCGACCTTGAGCCGGGCCTCCTCGCCCAGTTCGACCATCTCCCTCAGGTCCTCGGCCTCCAGACCGCTGTTCTCACATCCGTCGTGCAGGTCGGCAAGAAGAACAGCTGAAAAGCTGGAGACCAGTATCAGGATGACGGCGACCAGTGAGAAGGGCATCTGCCCCTTGCGGTCCATGTGGGGTTCGAGGGAGGCGCGCTTATCGATCATCCCTTGTAGCAATCGCCGGAGGTGTAAAAAGGGGGAGAGTTACAATCAGGTTACGGCGCGGACCTCTTGACCATGTTCAGGAAGTTCTCCAGATGGGCAGCGATAAGGGGATTGTCCGAATACCCGCAGAGGTCCAGGTCCTCCGTGGCGATCATGGCGTAAGTGCCGTCCACAATCACATCGGTCGCTATCAGCTCCTTGCGGCGGAACACCTCGGTGGCCTTGGGGACCTTGACCGCTGGCTCGGTGATTATGGTCACGGTGACCCCTCTCCTGACCGCCTCCTTGAAGCGATCGGACAGCTCGGAGCGCAGGTCCTGCATCTTAGGGGAGGATATCATGAAGGTCGATTTGGACGCGTCGAGCATCTCGCCTATCTTGGCCAGCACCTTCTTGCGACCGTATATGGTGTACACCAGTTCCGGGGTCCCCTTCTCGGACAGCAGCCCCTTGATGGAATTCAACTTGACGAACACGGAATTTATCTCGTTGAGCGCCCTGTTCCTGATCTCCTCGGGGTCCACGGGATGGTACATGGTCGGACGTCCCTCGGACTGTTCAACGAACCTTTTTGAGGCCAGGGACTGAAGGGCCTTGTAGGCGGAGGTGCGGGGCACCATGGCCAGCTCGGCTACCTCGTCCGCCGTACCATGGTTCTTGAGCACTAATGCAACGTAGCACCGTGACTCGTAATTAGAGAGCCCTATATTCCCAAGAACAGATGCTATCTGTGCGAATTCCTTTTCAATGTTGCCTACATCCAGCCGGAGGATATCGATTATGTTCATGGCCTTACATGTAGCTCAACAAGCTACAATAATATTATATTATCCCTTGAAAGTATCAGACCGGGGTGCAATAGTGATTGCAAAAGAAAGCTCATTGCCTAGGGGACTCCCTAAGAAGACGCAGTCCCTGTGTCCGGAATGCAAGAAGATCCTTGACGCTACGATTATGGAGAAAGGCGGAAAGGTGGTCATGGAGAAGGAGTGCCCTGAGCACGGCCATTTCAGCGATATTGTCTGGTCCGATGTGGAGCTGTACCTCAAGTCGGAACAGTTCGCCTTCGACGGCGTCGGCGTGGAGAACCCGTTCATAACCAACGCCAAGGTCTGCCCTGACGATTGCGGCCTGTGCAACTTGCACCTGAGCCACACCTCGTTGGCCAACCTGGACCTGACCAACCGTTGCAACATGAAGTGCCCGATCTGCTTTGCCAACGCCAACGCCGCGGGATACGTGTACGAGCCGAGCTTCGATGAGGTGGTGAAGATGATGCAGGTGCTCAGGAACAGCAAGCCCGTGCCCTGCCCGGCCATCCAGTTCGCCGGTGGGGAGCCCACCATCTACCCACAGTTCGTGGACGTGGTGAGGAAGGCCAAGGAACTGGGCTTCGCCCAGATCCAGGTGGCCACCAACGGCCTGATGTTCGCCAACGACTTCGAGTTCCTGAAGGCCTCCGCCGAGGCCGGCCTGAACACCATATACCTGCAGTTCGACGGAATGAACGACGACATTTACATGGTCTCCAGGGCCCGTAAGATGCTGGAGGTCAAGATGAAGGTGGTGGAGAACGTCCGCAAGCTGGAGAATCCCCCATCCATAGTGCTGGTTCCGGTGATCGTGAAGGGATTGAACGAGAACCAGGTGGGGCCCATATTCCAGTTCGCCCTGGAGAACAGCGATGTCATCCGCGGCATCAACTTCCAGCCGGTGGCCTTCACCGGCCGCATCAACAAGGATGAGCTGGCCAAGCAGCGCTACACCCTCACCGACCTGGCCATAGACCTGGAGGCCCAGACCAAGGGGCAGATTGTCAAGTCCGACTGGTTCCCGGTGCCCAGCGTGGTTCCCATATCCACCCTGGCCACGGCCATTCTCGGGGAGCCGAAGGTCACCTTCACCACCCACCCCCACTGCGGCCTGGCCACCTACCTGTTCGTACAGGACAAGGACCATGTCATCCCCCTGACCCACTTCGTGGATGTGGAGCCGCTTTTCAAGGAGCTGTTTGAGCTGTCCAAGAAGGCTGACAAGTCCAAGGTAAAGCTGCCCTCCAAGCTCAAGGCCTACTCGCTGCTCAAGAAGTATGTGAACGAGGAGAAGATGCCTGAGGGATTGGACACCATGTCCTTCCTGAAGCTGCTCTCCGCGGTCATGGGAGACCAGTCCAAGGAATCCCTTTCTAAGTTCTCCTGGAAGATGATGTTCGTAGGGGGAATGCACTTCCAGGACCTCTACAACTACGACATCGAGAGGGTCAAGCGCTGCGCCATACACTATGTGGTGCCGGATGGCCGGATCATACCCTTCTGCGCGTACAACGGAGGACCTACCTTCCGCGAGCAGGTGGAGAAGAAGTTCTCTGTCCCCATCGAGGAGTGGAGGCGGACCAGGGGGTCCGAGCACACATAAGGAGGAAGATTCATGATAGTGAGCATCGAGAAGTGCATGCATTGCGGCGCCTGCGTGGGCTCCTGCCCGCAGAACGCCATCTACCTTAACGAGATAGTGCTGGAGTTCAACGAGAACTGCAACAAGTGCGGGCGCTGCGTTCGCATCTGCCCCGCGGGCGCCCTGAAGATGGAGGGAAAGAAATGAGGACCGATTACGATGTGATCGTGGTCGGCGCCGGCCCGGCCGGAAGCATGACCGCCAAGCACGCGGCCAAGAAGGGCGCCCGGGTGCTTATGATAGAGAAGCGCCAGGAGATAGGCGCCTCCCTCCGCTGCGCGGAGGGCGTGAACAAGAAGGGGCTGGCCAAGGCCGGCGTGCCTGTTGACAAGAGATGGGTCTCAGCCGATATCGCCGGGGCCAAGCTGGTCTCTCCGGGCGGGCACGTGTTCCGCATTGACGAGAGTCAGGCCGGGGCCGAGGTGGGACTGGTGCTGGAGAGGCACCTCTTCGACAAGGCCATGGCCGCCGACGCCGCCCGGGCCGGGGCCGAGATATGGCTCAAGACCGCCGCGGTCGACGTTGTAAAGGATGGCGACAAGGTGGTCGGGGTCAAGGCCAAGCGCGAGGGAGAGCCGATGACGCTCACCGCCGGATGCGTGGTGGCCGCCGACGGCTTCGAGTCCCAGGTGGCCAGATGGGCGGGGATCGACACATCCCTCAAGGCCGGGGACATCACCACCTGCTACCAGTACCGCATGACCAACCTCAAGACCGAGCCGGACTACTGCGAGTTCATAATCGGGTCGGTCGCGCCTGGCGGCTACATATGGGTGTTCCCCAAGGGAGACGACACCGCCAATGTGGGCATTGGCGTCCTGGCCTCCAAGCTTAAGAAGCCTGGCGACGTCAAGATGTACCTTGACAGCTGGATCAAGAAGGACCCCCGGCTGAGCTGCGGACAGCCCCTGGAGGCCCTGGCCGGAGGCGTCTCCGTGTCCCCGCCGGTGGAGCAGTCGGTCATGAACGGCCTGATACTGGTTGGCGACTCGGCCCGCATCATCGACCCCATAACCGGGGGCGGAATAGCCAACGGACTGCTTGCCGGCAAGTACGCCGGCGAGGTGCTGGGCGACTGCGTGCAGGCCAAGGACTTCAGCGCCGAGGCGCTGATGCCCTACGACAAGCTCTGGCGCGACGCCATGGAGGACCGCCTGTGGCGCAACTGGATGGCCAAGGAGAAGTTCCTGACCCTTTCCGACAAGACGCTGGATGGAGTGATCGACACCCTCTCCACCGCCAACGTGGACAAGATGTCGGTGCACAACATCCTGATCGCCATCAAGGAGAAGCACCCCGAGCTGGTCAAGGAGTTCGAGGAACTTATCTGAAAACCCTTTCCTAACTTCCCTTTTCTATTCTATCCTGACCCCGGGAACCCCGGTGACGGTGATGAAGGGCTGCCCGCCCTTGCGGCGAATGATCTCCGCTACCTCTTCGGGACGGTCGGTCAGGGCCACCATGCTGCCGCCGCCGCCCGCCCCGGTGAGCTTTGCTCCGTATGAATAGGGCAGGACGGCCGAGACCAGCCTGTCCAGCTCGGGGGACGACACGCCGAGGATGGCCAGGAGCTTGTGGTCCTGCGTCATGATCCTGCCGAGCCCTTCCATGTCGCCGCTGGCCAGCAGATCGACCCCCTGGAGGGTCAGCCTCCCGATCTCCTCCACGATGTCGCGGGCGAAGGTGCTGTGGTCCACGAACCTCTTCACCTTGGCCACAAGGGGACCAGTGGGGGCGGACTTGCCGGTGAAGCCGATCACCAGCGTCATCTGGGGGACCTTGAGGTCGTGCACACACCATCGACGGGTGTCACGTGACATCTCCCAGAGGAATCCATCGCCCCGCTCCCTTTTCACCAAGATCCCACCGCCGTGCGTGCAGGTGGATGTGTCTATGGGACTGGCCCTCCCCTGCACCTCGCTCTCCACCTCGAAGGCCTCCCGGGCCACGGTGGCCTGGTCCATACCCCCTTGCGAGGTCGCCAATGCTGCGAGCAGGGCCGAGGTCACCGCGGCCGAGGAACCCAGTCCCGACCCGGAGGGGAAATCGGAGATGGTGGTGACCGCGGTGGGACCGGCCTTCCTTTTTGCCAGGCAGGCCGAGACGTAGGAATAGTTCTGAGGCAGGAGCGGCTGGCCGTTCAGGCTGGAGGTTGCCGCGGGTCTGATGTGACAGCGGAGCCTGAGCCCAACGGCCACGGAGACCGCCGGCTGCCCGAAGACCACGGCATGCTCCCCCAGCAGAATGACCTTCGCCGGGGCGGACGTCTCCACCAGGCCGCCGGACATTTGGAGGCCCTCAGAGGCCGTACCTTTTCGCCATCTCCTGCATGGCCTTATCTGGGCTGGCCCCCCCGAGCTCCTTCATCGGGGCGCACCACCATTCATCCTGGAACCGGGCGATGGCCGCCTCGAAGAGCTCCATGACATCGATCTTGTTCTGCTTGTTCACCAGCGAGAGCTCCAGGCTGTGGTCCAGGCCCTGGAACAGGTCCTCGGACATGAAGTCGGGCATGACGTTGACCACCATGTCCAGAAGGGCGTTGGTTACCGCCGCGAACAGTCGTTCCCTCTTCTGAGGGGTGGGTATGGAATCCTCCTTGGCGATGGCCTCGGCCATGCTCGAGTACCATAGGTCCCTGATTACATAGGCCCGGGCGGCCCAGTACTCCTCCTCTCCGCATTCCTCGCAGGTGCAGCCGCCCTCCTCTCCCTCGTGCAGGATGTTGGCCATACGCTCCTTGGCCTGATCGATCATGTCGTTGGGGGAGCTGCCGCCCAATATCTCCATGGGAGACCCCCACCACTGGTCCTCGAAGGCGGTGAGCGCCTCCATGAGGTCCCTCTCGTCGTTGAAGCTGTCCCCATGGGAGGCCAGGAAGTCGTCCCTGAACGATGAGAGCAGGTCAACCTCGTTCTCACGGTTGATCATGGATATGGCCAGATAATCGTCCAGGTTCTCCTGGAATATCAGCAGCAGGTCCTCAGGAAGGTTCGTGCCGATGCGTTCCAGGATGGCGTTGGCGGCGGTGAGGAAAAGCACCTCGTCCATATCCTCCTTGGGGACCTGCTCGGCCTTTAGACCGTCAACGATCTCCTGAAGCATGATGTCCTTGAACATCAGAGTGCGGATGGGGTTCTTGGCCAGGAGCGGATTCTCCACCGCCCCCTTGGCCTCGCTCTCGGATGCCTTGCTCTTCTTATCGCCCTGCGGCTTGCTCTCCTTGCTTTTCTTGGCTGCCATGATCGCACCTGCCTAACGGTGCCTCACAACTAGGGCAAGGCACGTATGTCTATGAACGGGACAAAGTCCACGGGGGATATAAATCATGGCGTTTTCTGATCCCTCCCCCTTTCCCGATATCACGTGTATTTCCAAAAGGGCTTTCAGACATCTTTCAGACATTATAGTGATTTCAATGAGAATAATTATAATTCATTGATTAAATGATAGCATAATTTATCCAGATTTTATTTCAATGGTAAAAGTATTAATACCCATAATATCGATTATTATTAAACCTTAATTGATTAGGAGGAAAAAAATGTCACTAGTATTAGGGTTAGTTAATATTATGGCGGGTTTGATCTTGGCCATGGGTATTTTGACAAGCATACCGGCCCTGGGCAAGCACCTTGAGAAGCTGGCTAAGTGGCTGGGCAGGTTCCAGACCATCATCGGGATAGTGGCCATCATCGTGGCGATATTCTGGTGGGGTTCTCTGCTGGGAAGCATCGTGGCCATTATCGCAGGTCTCGTCCTGCTGACCGGGATACTACCGAGCATACCGGCCCTGGGCAAGCACCTTGAGAAGCTGGCTAAGTGGCTGGGCAGGTTCCAGACCATAATAGGGGTCGTCGCCATAATCGTTGGTATCTTAGAGATACTGTAAACCCAATAAGGGGGCGATTCCGCCCCATTTCTCCTTATTACATCTTCTTTGCTTTCAGCGAGAATAGCATTGGCACATAGAAATTTCCTGGAAGATGCCAGTATCCGTCCTCTCCTTTTACCATCGAAGGATGCATGGGGAAGAAGCAGAATGGGAATTCGTGCAGGAACTCGATTCTCAACCCACTATCCGCGAGGGCGTTGACGATATCGGAAATGGGATGCATCCATTCGTAACGGGTCTTGTTCCGGAACTCGTGCCCGTCGTCGATTATTGGGACGTCATCATCGAACATCAGCGGCTCCTTGGAGAAATAGGGGTACGACGCCCTGAAGAAATCTCTGCAGTTCTCGTCGATCAGGGACCCGAACGGGTGGTTATCCACCACGTAGAAGAAGCCACCGGGGCGCAGATGGTCGGATATCCATCTCGCCCATGGCCCCAGGTCTGGAAGCCAGCACAGCACCCCGTAGCTGGTGAAGATCACGTCGAACTTTCCTAGCCCCAGGCGGTCCAGGTCGTATATGTTGCATTCCAGGAATTCGGCCGGTACTCCCGTCCTTACGCTGAGTTCCCTGGCCATGCTGATGGCGTCCGGTGAGAAGTCCACACCGGTGATCCGCGCCCCCATCCTGGCCCAGGACAGTGTGTCCATTCCGAAGTGGCATTGCAGATGGAGCATGTCCTTGCCCTGCACCGGTCCGACCTCCAAAAGTTCGATCGGCAGAAGCGTGGAGGCACCATTGATGAAGCCCTCCACATCATAGACCGGGGATACCTGATTGGCCTGGACCTTTTCATTCCACCGCCTCTTGTTGACCTCCATGAGCTCGTTGGGATCCATGTACCTCACCCTTGGTCGGGCCCTTGACCATAAAAAAAGGTTGTGAAGGACAATGGCGGCCGGCCCTTTGACCTTTTCCCATCTGCGTTCTTCTTAGGAATCATTATATGCAATAGACCTTATAAAAATTTGGTGGGGGTCAATTTGCCTAGATATAAAATCCGTCATCCGGGTGGGCATTGTTGGTATTGTGCCTGATATTTGTTCCCATCGGGCTTGCTGGCTCCTCCCCTTCAACGATCACCATGGACCTTGGCCTTGAACAATCGATGGGATGATGGTGCGAGGGACCGGATTCGAACCGGCGAACCTCTGCAGGAACAGATCTTGAGTCTGTCGCCTTTGGCCGGCGCTTGATGCGCCATTGACCGAGCTTGGCTACCCTCGCGTGAGGCCGGATAAAAGTGCCGACCTTAATAAATGTATTCGAGGTTCACAGTGTGGTGATCTCGCTGTGGCCATTGCCAGCCAGGATGGTGTGCTCCGCCTGTGAAACCATGCCCCCGTGCGTCTCTATGAGGACTGGATAGCTGGATATCACCCCGTGCCTGTGCAGGACCCTGAGCAGCGACCCGGAATCGGGTTGCAGGCGGTCGCACCAGCGCTCGCAGAAGGGAAGAGTTGTGAACTCCTCTTTGATCCGTTGGAACAGGCGATCGGCCTCCGGGTCCCGTATCGGACGGTCCCTCAGCACCCGATATATGTTACCGGATTTCCCGTTGGCCACCTGACCATGACCGTTGGTGGCGAATGGCTCTATGGCCAGAAGCATGTTCGTCTGCACCTTGGTCTTGGTCCCGTCATCGATGTTGGGGATGGAGAGCCCGGCGTGCAGGTTGAACCTCTTCATCTCGTGACCGCTGAGGTTCACCACCGGCCTGAAACCGGATTCCTTGATGCTGCGGTCGACGACGCCTCCGATGGTGCCCACGGAGACCCCTTCCTTGGCCATCTCCAGGGCCATGGCCAGGGCCCTTTCGGAGGCTTTGATGAGCGATTGCCAGTTTCGGGTCCCCACCTCCACGGTCGTGGCGGTGTCCCCCAGGTATCCATCCACCTGGGCGCCCACATCCAGCTTGACCAGGTCCCCGTTGGAGAAGGCCACCTGATCGGCGGAGTTGGGAGTGAAGTGGGCCGCGGTATCGTTGAGGCTGATGTTCACCGGGAAGGCCAGCCTTCCGCCGTGCTCGAGAATGTGCAGCTCCATCTCCTCGGCCACGTCCCGGAGCCTGACCCCCTCGCCCACCAGGGAACGTCCGAGCTCTCGGGCCTCGGAAGAGAGACGCCCGGCCTTGCGAATGCAGTCCAGGGCGTGATCATCTAGCAAGTACATCTTCGATCTTCTCTTTTGAAATAGCGCCATAGCGGATTACCTCGACCACCCCATCTATGATCTGGACGATGGTGGAGGGCGTACCCACCTTGCAGGGTCCTCCGTCCACATAGGTGGCCACGCTGGTGCCGAGGTCGGCTATCGCATTCTCCACCGTCGTGGGGTTGGGGTGGGAGTGCACATTTGCGCTGGTGGAAATGATAGGTCCGAACTCTTCCAGCATCCTCAGTGCCACTGGGTGGTCTGGTATCCTTATGCCCACCTCGGGCAGGGATGCGGTCACGATGTCCGGAAGTATGGGGCGCTTCTTTACCAGAAGGGTTAGCGGCCCGGGAAGGAAGGCCTTGGCCAGACGGTAGGCGTTCTCGTCCAGTTCGGCTATCCGGTCGGCCACACTGATGTTGTGGACGGCGATGGACAGGGGCATATCGAAAGGCCTCCTCTTGGCGATGAACACCCTCTTTACGGCGGTCTCATCGAACGGGTCCGCCCCCAGGCCATAAACGGTCTCGGTGGGATAGACCACCAGCCTGCCGAAATGGAGGGTGGACAGTATCTGTTCAAGGTCATGCTTGGATATGCCCATATCCACGCTCTTGGCATCCTTGCATTTTATTATGTCCATTCAAGACTCTCCCAGATAATTTAACGCTTCGAGTATGATCCCCTCAGCCCCATTCTGACTGAAATCGCCATGCCCAGGATAAATCTCCTTGGGCGCAAGGGATAAAAGCTTTTTCACTGAACCAACAAGCTGCTCGAAATTACCGCTTGGCAGGTCCCAACGTCCGACGCCCCCTACGAACACGGTGTCCCCGGAGAGCAGGATACCCTTATCCTTCTCCCATAGGGATATGCTGCCGGAGGTGTGACCGGGGGTGTGGACCACCTGGAAGTTGGAGGAACCGGTGCTGAGGACCTGACCATCGACCAGATCGGTGACCTCGACGGGGTGCCCAGGCACCCCGAACATGTAGGCCAGGGTCTGCCGCGGATCGCCCTGACGCACGGCTGGAGAGTCGTCGGCGTGCATGAGCACCTCGGCGCCCAGCTCCTTGGCCATGCCCGCCGCTCCCCCGGTGTGATCATAATGCCTGTGGGTTAGCACGATGCGGCGCACCTTGTTCCTCTTGACGGTGTAAGAAAGCCACTTTAGAACGTCTTGATGATGCATACCCGTTCCGACATCGACGAGAATGGGGTCCTCGCCAGTGAGGAGATATATGTTGGAGTCGAAGTCCATTCCAGCGAGGCATCGAACAACCATCAACTTTCGATAAAATATGGTCGTATATAAACTTTTGAACCTGACCCGACACCATCTGGAGATGCTGGTCGAATAACTCACTTATAGGACGTAGGGCCATTAGAAAGCAGTGATGGGATGAATCTGTTGGAGCACGAGGCTAAGCATCTCTTTCGCCAATACGGGATCGCCACACCCCGGGGGCTCTTCTTCAAGGACATGACGCGGGTCGAGAGCTCCCTTTCCAACCTCAAATTCCCATTGATGGTGAAGGCCCAGACCACCAGGGGCGGCCGGGGAAAGGCCGGGGGGATACGCACGGCCCTGCACAAACAGGAGGCCCTGGAGGCTTGCGAAAGGATGCTGGGGACCAGCCTTGCAGGGATGAAGGTGCACGGGGTCCTTCTCGAAGAGATGGTGGACGCCTCGAAGGAGATATACTTGGCCTTCACGATAGATCAGCGCTCCAGATGCCCCCTGCTGCTCGTGGGTAGTGCCGGAGGGATGGATGTGGAGGGCATGCCTGCCCACACAGTGAAGCGTTGGACCTTGGACCCCCTGGAGCCGCTCCCGGAGGAGGTCCTGGTGCAGGCATCCAGATTCCTTTTGAGGGACGGGATCGGAGAACGGGAGGTCCGCAGCTCCATAAGCTCCATGTGGAGGCTGTTCAGGGGCATGGATTGCGAGCTGGTGGAGATCAATCCGTTGATGATAACCGATTCGGGGAAGGCCATAGCCGCCGACGCCAAGGTGGCCCTTGACGACGAAGCCCTGTTCAGGCATGAGAGGTACTTGGAAAGGGCCACCAGGGAGCTGACCGAGCTGGAGAGCCTGGCCAGGTCGCGGGGGTTCAACCTCGTGGAGCTTCCGGGGGACATCGGCGTACTGGCCAACGGCGCCGGGCTGACCATGGCCGCCCTGGACACCCTGCAGCGATTCGGCGGGAAAGGGGGAACATTCCTTGATCTGGGCGGTACCGACGACCCCGACCGGATATCGGAGGCCCTGGGTCTGTTATCCTACGACCTGGCAAGAGGGCGCACCGGCTCCCTGCTGATATGCATCTTCGGCGGGATAACCAGATGCGATACTGTGGCAGAGGCCCTGATGATGACCGTCACCGACCGCAGTGTGAAGGCTCGGACTGTGGTTCGGCTCAGGGGCAACAACGAGGAGGAGGCGGCCCAGATGCTTCGCCTTGCCGGTTTCAATGTGCATTCAGACCTGGATGAGGCCTGCCTGCAGGCAGTGAAGGTGAAGGGATGAGCGCCCCGGAGCTGTTCAAGGACCACCGGATCCTGGTGCAGGGCATAACCGGCCGGCAGGGTAGCCATCACACGCTTCAGATGCTGGATTACGGCACCAAGGTGGTCGGGGGTGTGACCCCGGGGAAGGGTGGAAATATCGTCCATGGGGTGCCCGTATTCGATGATGTCAAAAGGGCGGTGGAAAGGACCGGAGCCACGGCCAGCGTGGTGTTCGTACCGGCCCTCAACCTCAAGGACGCGGTCCTGGAGGGAGTGGAGGCCGGCCTGGAAGCCATGGTGCTAATAACCGAACGCACCCCCATCCACGATGCCATGCATTTCCTGGCCCGTGCCAGAAGGCAGGGCGTGACCGTTCTTGGCCCGAACTGCCCGGGTTTCTGCCTGGTCGGGGAGAGCAAGGTGGGCATAATGCCCAACCGCATCTTCAGGAAAGGAGAGCTGGCCATCGTATCCCGCAGCGGAACGCTCACCTACGAGGTGGTGCAAGCCCTGAGCTCCGCCGGCCTGGGGCAGGACGTGGTGCTGGGACTTGGAGGGGACCGCCTGCTGGGGACGGACATGAGCGAGGCGGTCCAGATGGTCCTGGAGAGGAAGCCCTCCGCAGTGGTCATGATCGGAGAGATAGGGGGCCAGATGGAAGAGGAGGCGTCAATGGTGATCAAGGAGCTTGGTGCGGAGAACATCTTCGCTTACGTCGCTGGCGTATCTGCGCCTCCCGCCAAGAGGATGGGGCACGCCGGTGCCATAGTTTCTCGGGGGACCGGGAGTGCGTGGGACAAGATAAGGGCCCTGGAGGGGTCTGGAGTGGCCGTGGGAAGGTCCCTGGGAGACCTTGTCAACCTGATCTCCAAGCGAATTTCACCGTGATCCGCCCCTAGAATATACATATTATAACGAGCAGGCAGAAAACCTTATGAGGAACGAGAGCTTAGTAATATGACACCGGTAGAACGGTGGTAGCAACCTATAACTGGCTGCGATAAGAAACCGTTATATAATGGAACCGTGGTAGCCGGTTCCACTCGCGAAGTAGGCGAGTGGGAGCATGTCCCTCTGGATAAGTCCTTATGGATAATGCTTAAATATACCCTCAATTATTGGGGGACTCACGCGTCCCAGCAATGCGCTGGGATGAAGTGAGAAGTGCTCATGCACCCGGAGAGCAGCCCTCTTCGGGGAAGTGGAGGAGAAGTCTCGGGGATTTGGAAGAGGTCCCGGGATGTTCGTTGATACCAATCATACGCAACCTGGACGTTTGTTAAGCCGACAGTGCCAGCGGCGTTGCTACGCCGCCTGGGGAATGGCTCGGTTCGGGTGCCGAAGAAGGTCGTGCCAAGCTGCGATATGCGTCGGGTAGGTGCATGGAGCCTATGATCCGACGATGACCTAATGCGACTTCGTATTCTTCGGAATGTTCCGTAAGGAACGGGAACGCGGG
>MVPZ01000229.1 GCA_002067045.1 Methanomassiliicoccales archaeon PtaB.Bin134
TCCACTGTGGCCTTTCTCCCCTTCAGTCGTATGGCCCCGGGAGGACAGCGGACCATGCACTGGCCGCAGCCCCTGCAGCGCTCCTCCAAGACCTTGGCACGTACGAGGGCATGCATCTCCATCTTACCCCTTCTGGAGCCCAGCCCCATGCCCACGTTCTTGAGGGCCCCTCCGAACCCTGTTAGGCTATGTCCCTTAAAGTGGGACACCGTGATGAGGGCATCTGCGTCCTGGACCACCGATCCCACCTTGACGGTCTTACAGTGCCTGAGGTTCACTGGAACCTCTGTATAGTCGGTCCCCTTCAGGCCGTCCGCTATTATGACGGGGGCGTTGACAACCGGGTAGGTGAAGCCGTGCCGCGCCGCCAGCTGGAGGTGGTCAACGGCGTTGGTGCGCATGCCCTTGTAGAGGGTGCTGCTGTCGGTCAGGAACGGTCTCCCTCCCCCCTTGGTCACCATGTCCACCACCTTGGACAACAGCTCCGGCCGGAGGTACGCGGTGTTGCCCTCCTCCCCGAAGTGGGTCTTGACGGCGACAAGGTCCCCGGGGCGGAAGGTCTCTCCCAGTCTGGCCTTCCGGAACAGCTTCTGGACCTTGGAGAGAACGCTCTGGCTGGCCTGAACGGCCCTCAGATCGGCGAAGTAGACCTCTGACATGTGACCACGTCGGTCAATGGGCTGCGGACGATGAAAAAAGTTACCCAGCTTTCCACCTCTCCTATTATGTCGATATTTCTAAATAGGGAGAGAAAATAGGTTCGCCGATGATCTGCGGCGTGGACGAGGCTGGCCGCGGTCCGGTCATGGGGCCGCTGGTGGTAGCAGCGGTCATGGTCAGGGACGAACAGCCCCTGAGGGAGCTGGGGGTCGCTGACTCCAAGCTCCTGACCCGTCGACGCCGGGAGGAGCTGGACCTCCAGATCCGAGACCTGGCCGAGGTGGAGTTGGCAGTGGTGCACGCTGCGGAGATAGATGAGTTCATGGGAAGCAGCAGCCTGAACCTACTGGAGGTGAAGCACTTCGCTGTGCTCATCGAGAGGCTGCGCCCCGATAAGGTGTTCATCGATGCCGCGGACGTTGTCGAAGAGCGGTTCGGCAGGAGGGTACAAGACCTCCTGACCTGCAGGCCCGATATGGTCTGTGAGCACAAGGCGGACCTCACTTACCCAGTGGTCTCGGCCGCCTCCATAATCGCCAAGGTCGCCCGCGACAACATAATGGATCAGATCCAAGAGAGCTTCGGACGCCCCATCGGGTCCGGTTATGCCCATGACGAGGTGACCATTGATTTCATACGCATGTGGCTCAAGGAGACGGGCTCCTTGCCGCCCCACGTAAGGGCCTCCTGGAAAACGGCCAAGGACTTGATTTCGATAAGCAAAGTAAGCAAACTGACGGATTGGATGGATACTGATGACGGTAGAGCCACTGCTGCAGGACCTCATAAGCAAGTTCAACGATAAGGTGGACAAGGACGAGAAGCTCCGCAAGGAGATTGAGGGCATGGACAAGCGGGTGCTGATCGATCTGGAGTGCGAGAAGTATAGCTTCCACATGCACCATCAAAAGATCAACGACTTCAGGGAGGGGAGCATGGAGAACCCCGACATCACCTTGATATCCGACCCAGAGACCATCGCAGGAATAATCGAGGGGAAGGTAAAGCCCATGAAGGCCTTCGCCCTGCGTAAGGTACGTGTCAAGGGGGACATAGAGGACATACTCCGCCTCCGCAAGCTGTTCTAGGGCTCAGGCCCTCGTGCTGAGATGCTTCTCACAAAGATTTATAAGGGGCATCGCAATAGTGGGGGCTACATAGCGGGGTGGGGTAGCCAGGACATCCCGTCGGGCTCATAACCCGGAGACCGGTCGTTCAAATCGACCCCCCGCTACTCATCTTTTCGATAACATTATCTCACCAATGTTCCGTTCCAGATGAGTGGACATTTCCGACGTGATACGCGCCATCGCCTTGCTTCTGTCCTACTTCGGAGTAATGATCATCGCCTACGGCGGTACCAAGGCCGTCTGGCAACTGCTGACAAGGCCTTTCCCCAGGGGCAAGGGCATGACCTACGCCCGGGTACGAGGGGAGTTCGCCCAACTGATCGTCCTGGGTCTGGACTTCTTCATCGCATCGGACATAATCACCACCCTCTCCGTTCCCTCTCTCGATGAGGTCCTGAGGCTCGGCGGAATAGTTTTGATACGTTCGGTGCTGACCTTCCTGCTGTCCAAGGAAACTGCGGAGCTCCGGAAGGAGGAGATGGTGCACGATGGTTAGCTGCCGGGGGACGGTTCGGCTGAAAACGATATATGGGACGTGCCCGCTCACGGTCAGGGATGAGCAGCTCCGAGCAGTATGCGCCCGAGGTCCTGATCGTCGGCGGGGGAGCCACCGGGACAGGGATCGCTAGGGACCTGGCCATGCGGGGCGCGGAGGTTCTGCTGGCGGAGGCGGGGGACCTCTCATCGGGGGCCTCGGGAAGGAATCACGGGATGTTGCACTCCGGAGCCCGCTATGCCGTGACCGACCCAGAGGCGGCCAGGGAGTGCGCTACCGAGGGGGAGGTTCTCAAGCGCATCGCTGGGTTCTGCATCGAGGACACGGGAGGGCTGTTCATCTCCCTACCCGGCGACGACCATGCCTATCTGGACCGCTTCCTGGACGGATGCCGCGGCGCAGGAGTGAGGGCGGAGGAGATCAGTATAAGCGAGGCCCTGCGCTCGGAGCCGAACATCTCCAGCGATATCTCCGCGGCCGTTAGGGTCCCTGATGCATCGGTGGACCCCTTCTTCCTGGTGTGGGGAATGGCGGAGAGCGCCCGCGAGGCCGGGGCCACGGTGCTCACCCATACCCCGGTGACATCCCTGCATGTCAAGGAAGGCCGCATCGTCCGGGCGGTGCTGGGCAGGGGCGAGCGCAGGATGAGCGTGCGGCCGGAGGTCGTTGTCAACGCCTCGGGGGCATGGTGCGGCAAGGTGGCAGCCATGGCGGGGCAGAGGTTCGACATGCAGCTGGACAAGGGAAGCATGGTGGTCTTCAACGGACGTGT
>MVPZ01000230.1 GCA_002067045.1 Methanomassiliicoccales archaeon PtaB.Bin134
CCTCCTGGTGCCCCTGGTGATCGATGATATCATCATCCCCAGGGGAGGACCTTCGCCGGGGTGGGCACCTTCATGGCCTTCTTCACCCTGATGATCATCTCGGGGATTTTCACCGAGTTCTCCCGCGACTGGACCATGCTCAGCCCGGACGCGCTGCTGCGCTACTCCCAGACCGTGATCTTCGGGCTGCGGCTCCCCTCGCACGCGGACCCGGTGCTGATGGGGGCGGCCATCCTGGCGCTCACCGTTCCGCCGCTGCTGCTGGTCTACCACCGCCTGAGGATGAAGGGGGCGGGCAGATGAACGTGGTCGAGGCGGCCGGCCTCTCCAAGTGGTACGGGGAGGTCATCGGCCTGAACAACTTCAGCCTGGAGGTGCCGGGGGGCATCACCGGGATCGTGGGCCCCAACGGCGCGGGCAAGAGCACCTTCTTCAAGCTGCTCACCGGGAACATCCGGGCCAACACCGGGGAGCTGCGGGTGCTCGGCGAGCGGCCTTGGGGCAACCAGGCCCTGCTGGCCCGCGTGGGCTTCTGCCCCGATTACGACTTCCTGCCGCCCGATCTGAACGGCAACCAGTACCTGCGCTCGGTGGGCGGGCTGCACGGTATGGAGGGCGATGGGCTGCGATCGCGCATCGACGAGGTGCTGGAGATCGTGGGCATGGCCAAGGACGCAGGCCGGCGCATGGGCGGGTACAGCAAGGGGATGCGGCAGCGCATCAAGATCGCCGGCTCCCTGCTGCACGAGCCGCAGCTGCTGCTGCTGGACGAGCCGCTCACCGGGACCGATCCCCTGATCCGCAAGGAGCTCATCGACCTGGTCAGGGACCTGCACAGGGTGCACGGGCACGACGTGATAGTCTCCTCCCACGTCCTGCACGAGATCGAGAGGATGACCCATCAGGTGGCCCTCATATACAAGGGCCGCTCGGTGGCCTCCGGGGACATCTCCGAAATTCGGCAGCTGATGAGCGACCACCCGCACAACATCGTGGTGGAGGGGACCGGCATCGTGGAACTGGCAAGGGAGCTGCTGGCCGAGCCTTACACCTCCTCGATCGAGCTGCGGCCGGACCGCGCCGGCATGTTCGTGCGCGTGGACCGGCCGGAGGAGTTCTTCGACTCCCTTCCCAAGCTGGTGAACCGGACCGGATGCCAGCTGGAGAGGGTGGAGAGCCTGGACGACGACCTGGAATCGGTATTCCGCTATCTGGTGAGGTGGTGATGATGTCCCTGAGCACGATAGGACTGCGCACCATGGTGGCGTTCTCCGCCCGCAAGCTGCTGCAGAACCGCAGGTGGATGCTGGTGGCCCTCCTGGGCGCCCTGGCGGTCACGGTCATGGGCTACGCAGCCACCCAGGACGGGGCCGGCCTGGACGCCGGGAGCGACCTGATGATCCTGCTGCTGACCGCCTTCCTGCTGCCGGTGCTGGCCCTGCTGTACGGTGCCTCGATGGTGAGGAGCGAGATCGACGACCGCAGCATAGTGCAGGTCATCACCTCCCCCTTGGACCGGCGCGTTTCGTACGTGGGCTACTACATCGCCCTGGTGCTGGTGGTCTGCGCCCTCATCGCCGGCATCACCTTCTTCGGAGGGATGTCCTACCTGGCCTTCAGCCCGCAGCGCCAGGGGGGCCTGGAGCTGCTGCTGGCCTTCATGGCCATGCACTGCCTTGGCGCATTGGCGTACTCCGCCCTCTTCCTGCTGCTGGGCACGGTGCTCCGGCAGCCCCTGTACCTGGGGCTGTTCTACATGTTCGTCTGGGAGGGCTTCGTGGCCCAGGTGCCCGGGGCCATAGGCTCGTACACCATACGGCACCAGCTGCAGGTGGCCGCCTCCGACCTGATCAGCGAGGGGTCGGTGGCGGGCATGTCCGGGGACCCCGGGGCATCCGTCCTGGTCCTGCTGGTCTTCTCGGCCGTCCTGGTGGCCCTGGGCGCCTGGGTGTTCAAGAGGATGGAGGTCCCCTGACATCCTCAGAAATGAGGAGGCCGCGATGCAGCACCCCGACGAACGACAGGATTATGTGCCATCCATCCGCATACCAACTGCTTGGGGACATCAATGAGATGCGTGGTGGCTTACGACAGCGTGCACGGCAGCACCAGGGCGGTGGCCGAGGCCATGGTCGAACAGGCGACATCTGAGGGGCACGAGGCACAGCTGCTGTTCGTCCGGGACGATTCCGACGGGCTTGCCGCAGCCGACCTGCTGCTGATCGGCTCGCCTACCCGGGGAGGGGTCATGACCAAGCAGGCCAAGGCATTCGTGGATGGCCTGGACCCCGGGGTGTGGAAGGGCCGGAGGGTGGCGACATTCGACACCCTGGGCCCCATCTCCCGGGACCCCGAGAGGCGGAGCAAGGTGCTGAGGGGCCTTGACGACCGTTCCATAAACGCGGCCAACCGGATGAGGGAGCTGCTGCTGGAGCGGGGGATCCCCGTGGAACGGACCATGCACTTTCCGGTGCTGGGGCTCTGGGGGCCGATAGCCCCGGAGGGCGTCAGGATGGCCAGGGGGGAGATGCATCAGCTGCTCATGGGAGGGCCGGCCCCATGATGGGGCGGTCAGGGGATTGATCAGATGTCCGATTGGATGGCAAGGCTGAAGGCAGACCCCACGGACTGGCTTCTGGAAGGGGATCCTCCGGTGCGCTACCTGGCCCTCCGGGACCTTCTGGGCAGGGATGAGGGCGATCCGGAAGTGCGGGAGGCCATGCGGCGCATAATGGAGGTGGGGGCGGTGCCTAGGATACTGGCCAAGCAGGAGCCCGAAGGCCACTGGGGAAAACCGGAGCACTTCTACCAGAACTCCAAGTACAAAGGGACGGTGTGGAACCTCATCATCCTGGGGGAGCTGTGCGCCGATCCCGAGGACGAGAGGGTGCGAAGGGCCTGCGAGTTCGTGCTCACCTGGAGCCAACACCGCCCCTCCGGGGGATTCTCCTACAAGGGTTCCGAGAGGAACGGGGGCCACCGCAGCGTGTTCAGCTGCCTGACCGCCAACATGCTCTTCGCCCTGGTGCGGCTGGGATACGGGAATGACCAGCGGGTGAAGGCCGGCTTCGAATGGATATCGGAATACCAGAGGTTCGACCTCGGTCCGTATGAAGACAGGGATTGGCCATACCAGTACGACCTCTGCTGGAGGAAGCACACCTGCCGTTCCGGGGTGGTGAAGGTGCTCAAGGCCATCGCGGAGGTGCCCGAGTCCGAACGCAGCCCCGGGATGCGGAAGGCGGCGGAGCGGGGAACGGAGTTCCTCCTGGCCCAGCGCATCTTCTACCGTCCTCCGGATCTGAAGGAGGTATCCAGGAGGACCTGGCTCAGCTTCGGATTCCCCTTGATGTGGAACACCGACCTGGTGGAGATACTGGGGGTGCTCGGCAGACTGGGAGCGGAGGACGACAGGATGGACGAGGCCGTGGAGGTGGTGCTGTCCAAGCAGGGCCTGAACGGACGATGGAAGCAGGAGAATCATTTCAACGGCAGGTTCCTGACCAACCTGGAACCCAACGGCAAGGACAGCAGATGGGTGACCCTCAACGCCATGAGGGCCCTGAGGCTCCTCTCCTCGGATTGAACGACTGGCCTCGTTCCATTCTCCGACGCCTCACTTTCCTGGATATGATAATGGGCACCCCATGCTTTATTATGGCATCGCCGCTTCCTTTATGCGTCTGAGTGTATGAGCGAGACGCAGTTTCTGTCGCTTCTTCCCAACGTACTGTGCATCGCAGTGAGCCTGGTGATGGCCTACCGGGTCTACTCCAGGGCCTCCATCGAGCACCGCCAGAGCCTTCTGGCCACCTTCGTCCTCATATCCATGCTGGCCCTGGTGCTGGGGATAGAACGCTTCATCCAAGACCGCAATGTCTATGCGACCATGGTGGTCCTTGAGTACGCGGTCTGCGTGGCCCTTCTGATCGCCATACTGTCCTTCTCCCTGTGCTACACCGGGCAGAGGAGCTTCGTCAGTCGCCGGTTCATATCGATAATCACAGGTATCGGGGCGGCGGTGGTGGCGGCCAACGCCACCAATGGCCTCCATCACCTGTTCTACGTCTCCTACGAGATCATAGAGACCAACGGATTGCACATGATGCAGCCGGAATACGGCCCCCTGTTCTATCTCTGGCTTATCTACGCGGTCGGCATCCTGGCCTTTGTCATGGGCTGGCTGCTCAAGGCCTCCGGCAGCATGATGGGTTCCAAGCGCAGGGGCACGGTGCTCATCGTGCTGGGGCTGGGGTTCTACACCTTCATGGGCATTATGAACTCCGTCCTGCCCAGGGACCCCCGGGTGGACATGCTGACCATCGGCCTGCTGGGCGCGGCCATCATGGTCTACGCGGCCAACCGCACCAGCAGCATAATCGAGCAGCACGGCATGACCATGGAGGAGGCCCTCCGGGACATGGACGACGGGGTGGTGATCGAGGACCCCGAGCACAGGGTGATGTACATGAACGACACCGCCCGGGAACTGCGGATCATGGACCGCTCGCCCTATCTGAGCGCGATACCCGCGGAGGGCAGCGTGGACATTCACCTGGACGCACAGGATGGAGAGAGGAAGTTCAACGTCAAGCGCTCGGTGGTGGACCGGAACGGGGTGGCCGTGGGCACGGTCACGGTCATGCGCGACGTGACCGAGAGCAGGACCACCGAGAAGCGCTTGGCCCTGGCCAATCATCGCCTGGACACTATGGCGAGGGCCCTGCGGCACGACATCATGAACGAGCTGACGGTCCTGCACGGACACATGGAGCTGCTGTCCGGGACGGAGCTAGAGGAAAAGCAGAGGGAGAGGCTGGAGAAGGCCCGCAAGGCCGCGGTCAGGATCAACGACCTCATAGAGAAGACCCGGGAGCAGCACATCCTGGACCCTGTGCAGCCCAAGTGGCAGGACCTGGAGCAGGCCATTCGCGACGGCATCAGGAACGTGGACCTCGGGGCGATCAGGGTCCGCACCGATGTGGGCGACCTGCAGATACTGGCCGATCCCATGTTCCCCACGGTGTTCAGCAACCTCATGGACAACTCCCTGCGCCATGGGGGAAGCGTCAAGGAGGTCAGGGCGACCATGGAGCGGAAGGGGCAGAGGACCCTCATCGTCTGGGAGGACGACGGTCAGGGCATCCCATCTGAAGAGAAGGAGCGCATCTTCGAGAAGGGCATCGGCAAGAACACCGGCATGGGGCTTTTCCTGATAAGGGAGATACTGGAGATAACCGGCATGGACATCCGGGAGGAAGGGATCCCTGGAAAAGGGGCCCGGTTCATGATCTCCGTGCCCGCATCATCGGTTCGGGAAAAGGAATAAAAAGTAAAGAGGGGGCGGGGCCCCGTTACTGCTTGCTCATCTTCCTGGTCATGGTGTAGGCCACGGGCACCAGCATGAGGGCCAGGGCGATGGCGAAGGCCCAGGAGATGTTGGCGATTATATTGGTCACGCCCGGGTAGGTGGCGAAGATCGCTCCGGTGCCTATGATCAGGAATATGGCGTACAGCAGGAACTTGCCGTATCCGGCCACATCCCTGAACTCGCCGTGCTCATCCATGACCGACTTGATCAGGGTGTCGGTCAGCAGCACGCCCACGCCGATGATCAGGAAGCCCAGTATCAGCGGGTAGACGGTATCTCCGGCCAGGAGCATGGTCTCCAGGGCCAGCAGGATGATGAAGGCCAGCAGGCCGATGAACAGCAGGTTCTTCAGCATGTCGGCGATGTTCGCCTTGTTCTCAGGGAACATGGGGCGGATTATGCTGCCGATGAAGGAGGAGAGCACCTCCACGAACACCGTGCCTATGATCAGTATCAGTATGCCGGCCAGCAGCCTGGGCAGGTAGTCCGCGATATCGGTAAGGTATGCGCCAAGAACGCCTCCGACCTCCAGTATCTGGATGGCCAGGATGACCGCCAGGATGAATATGAAGGCCTTGACCACGCTGCCTATGAAGTTGGACAGGTCCAATCCTGACGCTCGGAAGGACCGTCCAGTGGAGGTCTTGTCAAAGGCCCTCTCCACTCCCAAGCGTTCGACTATCTTGTTCACGGCCTTTCCCACCACCATGCCGATCACGTATCCCAAGATCAGGACGATGATCGCCACGATAATGGCGGGTATAGCGTCGATTATCGATTCAAGTACATTTTCCAGTTCGGCTACTATGTCCACCACATAATCACCTGGATTTTGGTAGGTTCATGCAGATTATATAATACAATTGATGATAATTATCTATTATTACAATATATTATATAACAATTAAAAATCATTGATGAATTTAAATAATCAATGCGATAATTTTTGTTTTTCGGGGGCACCCCATAAAAAAACGAACATCCCCGGCTGAGGATCTCACGGCGACGGATCACGATCCACCAATGCGCCCCTTCCCCACCCCGTTCAGGAAGATATCGGTCATGCCCCGGAGCAGGCGCTCCTCATCCTCGGAGCTAATGCTGCCGTTCCCCATAAGGTAGTAATGGATATAGTGCGACTGCACCAGGCCTATCCAGGACCTTGCGGCGATGAAAGGGTCCACGACACGAAGCCAGCCCCTGTCCACCATCTCCTGTATCTGTCCCGCGAGGAAACGGACCGATGCGTCCATGCTCTCCGTGCCGAAGTCGCCCTTGAGCTCGGGATGCCTCCAGACCTCCCCTATCATCATCATGAAGGCGTGCCGGTTGCTCTTCAGGGATTCCAGCACCTTCAGGGAGTTCCTCACCAGGACCTCCTCCACCGGTCCCCCTCCGCCAAGGTCCACCACGGACCGCACCGATCTCGACGGGTGCATCTCCAGGACCGCCTTGCGGAACAGCCCCTCCTTGTTGCCGAAAAGGCGGAATATGGTGACCTCGTTCACGCCCGCGGCCGCCGCGATGTCCTTGGTGGTGGTTCCGTCGTAACCCCTCTCCGCAAAAAGCTCGAACGCCGAGCGTAGGATCTTCCCCGCGGACCCTCTCCTGCTTCCCACAAGATCGGACGGTTCTTCCATCCGGCTATGAAAGCAACCACTTGCATACATATATGCTTTGGTATACATCATCGATTTATTCGATGGTGTCAATTCAACGAACGTCGATTGAAGCGAACGGAATTGGACCCAAATCTTTATAATAGGTGTGTCGTTGAGA